>JBDKTY010000029.1:0-1613 GCA_039679945.1 Syntrophobacter sp.
GGTCATGCAGAGAAATGAAGCACAGGAATCCAGGCTCGGGTCGCCTCCCACATCGTAAATAGAACACTTCGCATCAGCAAGAAAGATACAGGGTTTCGCATTTTCCGCAATCCACATCAGTGTGCGGTAGTCCTGTCCCTTCGGTATATCGCGGGCAAGGTCCCCGCCGAGCGCGGAGTCTTTTTGGCGGGGGAATGTTACGCACGCCGCACCCTGCTGCATCATAATGTCCGCGGGAGGGAAGAGGCTCTCGCTGTGTTCGGCCTGCACCAGGGGAAAGGTTTCGAGAGGGTCCTCTCCCGACCGTCCTTTTTCGCTCAAATGCTCGCGCAGGTTCCTGAGCTTCCAGGGACCTACGGTAACTCCGTGCAGCAACAGCTTCCCGGTGAAATGGCAGCAGTACGCCGGACATGCGGCAACCGGGCAGGATGGTTTATGAAAAACATCTTCCCTGTGCTGTACCCCGTTTTTGATCCTGTCCAGGATGCCCTGGAGTTCCCGGGACCGAACCTCGCCGGCCGCCTGAGTTGAACCGCCGGGAAACACCTGGCCGACTATACGCGCGGCCCACTTTATCGTATCGATGCGTTCGTAATTCCTGTCAAGACAAATCGCCTTCTTCGCGTCATCGTCGGCAAGGTCGGCCCTCCCCATGGCTTTGAGGAGAATTCCCCGTTCATGATAGTATTCCGGGACCCCGGGGGCAAGTTTGATAGCCCGCGTCATTGCTCCCACCGCTCCGGCGGCATCTCCCGCATCGCTGAGCGCCCGGGCAAGCCCGTACCACGCGTAAGGTGTATCGTATATATCGATGGCCTTCTGGAAAAACACAACAGCCTCTTCCAGGTCGCCCTCCTCCGTAAGAACGGCCCCCATGCTGTGATAGTATTTTTCTCTCAGCTCATCGGCCTGGCTGGTATGCTTCATGGTCTTTTCATCATTCATTCGAGACATATTACCACGCTTCACAACATGACGCCAGCCGTACCGGCCGCCTCGAATAAATGTATTGATAAAACGGCACCGTTTCATTTAGAATGGCTTCGTATGTCTTCCCAACCAGATCAAACTGCCGCATTCCGCTGGATCGTTGTAACGGTAGCTTTCGGGGCCTTCATGTCCAAGCTGGACAGCTACATCGTCAACATTTCACTGCCCACGATCGCCAACCGTTTCAACGTCACAACCGCGGAGGTTTCCTGGGTTGTCCTTGTGTACCTTCTGGTCTCGACAAGCACGCTGCTTCTCTTCGGCAAACTCGGGGACCGCTTCGGTCTGAGAAAGATCTTCTTCCTCGGCTATCTTCTCTTCACGATCGGGTCGCTTTTGTGCGGGCTCGCTCTTTCAATGGAGATGCTCATCGCTTCCCGGTTTGTCCAGGGAGCAGGCTGCGCCATGCTTGTTGCCATTGCGTTCGCCATCATACCCAAATTCCTTCCCCATGAGATAACCGGATGGGCGTTCGGCATCGCCGCTACCGGAGCCGCCCTGGGCATTGCCATCGGTGCGCCGGTAGGCGGGATCATCACCGGTTTTCTTTCCTGGCGCTGGGTCTTTCTCGTCAATGTGCCCTTCGGTATATTTGCCATGTATGCCGTGAACAGATACATTCC
>JBDKTY010000030.1:0-4733 GCA_039679945.1 Syntrophobacter sp.
GCTCGTCGCCTCGACCTGATCAGATGATCCCGGATCTCGCGTCCAGGCTGGCATCCGGAGACGCGCCCCGTATGATTTGCGTTTGAGAGGATGCAACCCCTGTCCCCGCGGAGCATCGAAGCAGGAACGGGCCGGTTTTGATCCGGATGTTGCCTTTTTCCGGGAAGTGCCGGTTTTGAAGACGAACCGGTATTAGTCCTTGCGTATATTCTCCGAGGCATCCTCCAAATTGCGGTATGCTTCTTCGACATCGCGCCAATTCCTCTTGAGACCTGTCCTTTGCGGGGTCAATTCCCGCGCAATTTCAGTACTCAGAGTCTCGAAGTCCTCCCGCAGGCGCGCGAGGTCTTTCTTGGGAAAACTACAACCCTGCACGATTTCCGAAATGTCCTTGCCCTCGGTGCGCTTCAGCGTGGCACGATCTTCCGCGCTGCCGGACAGTGCGCGTGCAACGAGCAGCATTCTACGGGCATCTCCTCGAAGGGCATCCAGCTTGCCGGTCGAAGAACCATACATACTTTCGCGGGATTCGATGCGCCCGCTCCTTGCCAGGCGGAAGTAATCCTCGACGGCCCGTTCGAATTTGACAGCCGCCCCGAGCATCCTCTCCCTGTTAGGACAATCGTCACCATAGCCGGTCGCCGGCAGCATAACCATCACCAGCAGAACAGCAAACGACTGTATCTTCCTCATCGGAAATCCTTTCCATGGCCACCCGGGATCTCCCCGCGAGGCGCGCCGCCGGTACGTATGATGAGAAACCCCGCCCGTCCGCGCAGGCGGGGCGCCAATCAAATCCCAGTCAGCCATCCCATGAAGTTTAGAACTTCTTGGCGGCTTCCATAAGCGTCTCACGAACCGATGCATTGAACCAGCCGTTCAGGAAATATTGCCTTTTCGCGGCCTGATTTTGCCAAAATCTCACTGATATCGATTCAGTACGGTTGTCCTTAATTGTGCCGAATCCCGAAACAGGAAGCCCGACCATTGCCGATATCTTCTGAATGGCCCTTGCCTCTACATCCTCCGGAGGAAGAATCTCATCAAGCAACCCATTATGGTGCGCATCGGACATTGACATCAGCTCGCCGTGATAGAGCATGGCGCTCGCGGCCCTGTCCCCTATCAGTTGGCGGAGTATCATGTCGGCCAGATAGGGCACCGGAAGCCCCAGTTTTACCTCGTTCAGCCCGATAAGCTTTTCCCCCTCGGCCGCGAACCTGAAGTCGCAGGTCAGGGCAAGGATGTTTCCCCCTCCGATGGCATGCCCCTTTATGGCGCAGACGGTGGGCAGAGGTACCGAAAAGATATCGAAAATCATTTGGTCGTATTCGAAAAGAAAGTTGCCCATTTCCCTCTTGCTCAGGGGCAGGAGTTTAGGCAAATCGAATCCGGTGCAGAAAAATTCATCGCCTCCCGCGAGGACGAGGCCCTGGAATTCCCGTCGAACCTGCTTTACAGCCGCGGCCAGATCACATACAAGCTCCGGGTCTATTGCATTAGACACTTCGTTATTCAGCCGCAGGAATGCAAAACTGTCAAAATCATCTATCTTTACTTTAGGCACCTCTTCCTCCATGGTGTCCCGGCGGATAACGCAGGCCACAAATGAGCATGACCCTATTTCCAACACGACGTTGAACTACGCAAAAAATGGGACAACTCGAATTCCCCGCTATAAATCATAGGTGGATTGCGCGACCATAGGCGCCAAGCACTGACTCGTGCATCATCTCCGACAGGGTCGGGTGAGCAAAAACCGTGTGCATCAGATGCTCTTCGGTGGTTTCCAGGTTCATGGCGATCCCGTAGCCCTGAAGCATCTCCGTGACTTCCGCGCCGATCAAATGGGCGCCGAGGAGTTCCCCTGTCCCTGCGTCGAAAATCGTCTTGATCACGCCTTCCGTTTCGCCGATCGCCATGGCTTTGCCGTTGCCCGCATACGGAAATTTACCGACTTTGATCTCGCAACCTTTTTCCCGCGCCTGCTTTTCGGTCAGCCCGATACTCGCCACCTGCGGATTGGAATAGGTGCAATATGGAATCTTATTCCTGTCGAGAGGTTTGACCCCCGCCACCCCGGCGATTTTCTCGATGCAGATGACTCCTTCATGGCTGGCTTTGTGGGCGAGGCACGGCGGTCCCGCTACGTCCCCGATAGCATATACACCGGGCTCTCCTGTACGCTGCCACTCATCCACCCGGATAAAACCGCGTTCGACCTTCACCTTGGTACGCTCAAGCCCGAGGCCTTCGGTATTTCCCGTGACTCCCATGGCGAGAAGCACGCGCTCAACGGTCATCTTCTCACTCTTCCCATTTGACTCAACGACGACGTTGACCGCGTTTCCCTGCTTTTCCATGCTTTTCAGGAAAGTGGAGGTCTTGATCCCAATGCCCTGCCTGGCCAGGGAGGCATTCAGCATTCCGGAGATTTCCTCGTCGGCCGTTGGAAGCACCCGTGGCAACGCCTCGATCACGTGGACTTCAGCGCCCAGTTCATTGAAGAAACTGGCGAATTCAAGCCCGATAGCCCCGGCGCCGACGACCAGGAGACTTTTTGGCAATGTCTTCTGCACCATTGCCTCCCTGGATGTCCACACCATTTCTCCATCCGGCTCCAAACCCTTGACCCGCGAGGGCCGAGCCCCGGTCGCGAGGATGATGTGTTTCGCCTGGATCGATTTCTTTTCCCCGCCGGATATGATTTCGAGGCGCCCCGAGCCTGCCAGGCCGGCAACGCCGTTGATTACGACTACTTTGTTCTTCTTGAGCAGTATGCCGACACCCTGCTGCAGTTTGGAAGCTACCCCGCGGGACCGTTTGACAACCTCATCGAGATCGAAACCGACAGTCGTGGCTTTGAGGCCGTAGCTCACGGCATGCTTCATATTCCGGTACACTTCCGCCGAGCGTAGCAGGGCCTTGGTTGGAATGCACCCCCAGTTGAGGCATATTCCCCCGAGATGTTCACGTTCAACCAGAGCTGTCCTCATGCCGAGTTGGGCGGCGCGGATTGCCGTGACGTAACCGCCGGGCCCACCTCCCACAACTACCACATCATATGATTCTTCTTTCAAGTCTTTCCTCCGAGTACTCCAAGAACAGCGGAATCACCTTCGACAAGGCATCCGCCGGAAACGCGATTCGGAAGGGCTGACGTGTCCTCCGCGACAGCCGGAATCAAAAAACATCAACCAGGCACCGAAGTCCCGCAAGATCCGGGAATTTGGAACCTGCCCATCCTGTCGGCGCGATAAGAACTCCGTACCAGCGGTCCGGCCGCAACGTCCTTGAACCCCATCGATCGGGCCTCATGCGCCCATTCGCTGAATTCAAACGGCGACAGATAGCGGGCAACGCGCTCGTGATCGGCGGAAGGCGCCAGATACTGCCCCAGAGTCAGATACTCACATCCCGCTCCTCTCAAATCCAGGAGGGTCCGCCGCACTTCCTCGGCCTGCTCGCCCAAACCCAGCATCAACCCGGATTTAACCCGTAAACCCGATGCGGCGGCCTGCTCCAGGACATCGAGGGAGCGTTGGTACACAGCCTGGGGACGAACCCGAGGGTACAGCCGCGGTACAGTTTCAATATTATGATTCAACACGTCGGGGCGAGATCTGAAGACGGTCTCCAACAAGTCCGGACGCCCTTTGAAGTCGGGAATGAGGATCTCAACGGCTGAACCCGGCAGTTCATCCCGGATGCAATACACCGTGCGAGCGAAATGAGCGGCGCCTCCGTCCGGAAGATCGTCGCGAGTAACGGACGTGACCACCACGTGCCGCAACCCCAGCAGCTTTGCCGCCCTGGCGACCCGCTCGGGTTCCTCGGGATCGAGCGGCTCCGGCTTCCCCTTCCCAACCGCGCAGAAACGGCAGCGCCTGGTGCATTCCCCGCCCAGGATCATGAAAGTGGCCGTTCCCCTGGAGAAACATTCAGGCAGGTTGGGGCAATGCGCGCTCTGGCATACCGTTCCGATTCTTTGAGAACCGAGCATTCTTTCCATCCGCTCGACTGCCGGCAGGTCCTGCCTCGGAATTCTCAGCCAATGCGGGTGGCCTTTCCCCGGTGCCTCCCCATAGCCGAAAAATGATCGGAAATGGGCTATGAAACGTTCCTTGACCAGTGCAAGGTCAACCTCCTGCCCCAGTTCCTCCTTCATGGAAGTAACGCGTTCCGAGGGTTTTCCGCATGGAACGATCCACGAGAAGGGGGTCAAATCCGTGTTGACGTTCAGGGCGACGCCATGATAGGTGACCCACCTTCTTGCGGCCACACCCAGGCTGGCGATCTTTCGCCCTCCCACCCATACGCCCGGTTCACCTTCTTTCAGAGCGGATTTGAGACCGTATTCCGCGAGCACCGCCATTATGGTGTCCAGCAAGGCCCGCACATATTTATGGAGATCCTTTTCCCGCAGGTGGATGACCGGGTAGGCTACCATCTGGCCGGGGCCATGGTAGGTCACCTTCCCGCCCCGTCCCGTACGGCAAACATCCACCCCCTGTTCACCGAGGAATTCCTCGGACATCAGCAGGTCGCCGATACTTCCCTGCCCCCCGATTGTCACCACCGGAGGGTGCTCAACCAGAACGAGTGAATCACCGGCCGTACCGGCCAAAGCCTGTTCAACAAGGGTTCCCTGCCGTTCCATGGCCGCACGGTACCCCAATAAACCCCAGTCCATTACTTCCATAGGAGACGCTTCCATGACAGGACAGTTTTCA
>JBDKTY010000031.1:0-1833 GCA_039679945.1 Syntrophobacter sp.
TCGAATGAAGCCAGGATGTCTTGGTCTGCGCGAAAGTGCAATGCCGCCAGGAAGCAGAGATCGAGCGTGCTGAGTTCAAGGGATACGCCATCGCGTTGAAGGCCGGCCAGCAATCGATGTGGGTCTCTGGGGGGTGCATGCATAATGCGTGTGCCCCTTACGTTTTCATATCTTTTAGTTGTAGTATGACTAAGTATCTGCAATGAGAGAATTATATCGTCTTCCGGTTTGGATAGCAAACCGGACTTGCGCGAAGGGGTAAAATTCCCTTCAGGCCGCTGCGGATCGGCAAATCATGATGCGGGAGAAATGAGATGGGAAGCCATGAAGCGGCTCTCACCCCCCGAGAATAGAAGGTTTATCCGGATAATCCTACAATCAACGATTTCGATGCCGTCGATATAATCTCGTGCCTCTGTTTCACGTTACTTTCAGTTTACGAGCCCGGCCATGAGTCGTTCGATCTCGATTCTTCGGGGGCACGAAACAACCGGCTTTGCAATCAAAATAGCGATTGTTGTCAATTATTGACAATGATTGACAACCCCCTTATGCTTAAAAGCACCCTAAGCGGAAAGCGAGGTTTTTATGCCGATGAATGTCAATTTGACCCCTCAGCTTGAGAAGTTGATCAAAGAAAAAGTGGCCTCCGGTCTTTACAACTCGGCCAGCGAGGTTGTCCGGGAGGCGCTGCGGCTCATGAAAGAGCAAGACCGCGTGCGTGCGGTCAAGCTGGAACAACTACGGCGGGATATCCGCGAAGGGCTTGAAAGTGGCGAGTCCACTCCCTGGGACGCCGAGGAGATCAAGCGCGAAGGTCGCCGCAGAAGAGCCGCCAGGTCCACCACGAACCCCGAGGTCTAAATGCCTGTTATCCTCAAGCGACCGCGTGCTCGGAGCGATCTGGCCGAGATCTGGGATTATATTGCCGATGACAGCGAAGCGCGAGCGGATGCCTTCGTTGAGTCCATTGACCAGGAATTTCAACTCCTGGCGACGCGGTCCAACATGGGTCGTGTGCGCGATGAGCTGGCGAAAGGCTTGCGGAGTTTTCCTGTGGGTCGCTACATTATCTTTTATCGGCCAATTTCTGAAGGAATCGAGGTTATTCGCGTGCTGCACGGCTCGCGCGACCTGGAAACCGTCTTCCGCCCCGATGAGGACATATCGACCTAAGCTGCTTTGATGGCTTCAGGACTCGACCAGAAACGGGCGCACAATGGGGCAGATGCCGGGCAATTCCATGCACACGCCTGCGAGCTTTCTGAGCCAAATTCCACCCTCACGGAAGGAATCTGCTTCAAACAGCCGGCTCTCTACACGGTACAAAGAACCGGCGATCTGTTTGGGCTTTCCCCATTTTACTGAACAGGAAGTTGAGCACCTACCACCATTTTCATTTCGCTCTCGGCAGCCTTGCTCTCGAATGCAACGGGACTGAGGGTTCCGACCAGGGCAGATGATTCATCTTCTGCAAACGCTCGGGTGTTTCCGCTGTGCCGGCCGGTGTTGCCGGAAAAGCATCGGAGTGTTCTTTCCCGGCAAGCGCCCGGATTTTGCTCCGTCTCCTCCAGAGAGCTGAAGCATCCCGCATCCATGTCGCCCTTCCCGGTTTCGTCACCCTGCCGAGCGCACGTATCCGAAAGTGTCCACAACCCCAAAAACCGGTTACGACCCGTGGGAATCCGTTTGTGCCGCATCGAAGCAGGCCAGCGGGACGGTTTGGATCACCGCCACGCGGCCTTCGGACGGCCAGCCGTGCGGATAGCCGGCTACCGCGCCGCGTTCCAGCCGTCCGTGCAACCGGGTGCCCTGGGGGCCGCACGCCTGCTC
>JBDKTY010000032.1:0-25648 GCA_039679945.1 Syntrophobacter sp.
TGGCCGATCCCGTGCGCTTTATGGCCTACGCAATGGCGCGGGCTACGCATGAAGAAATGAAGGTTATCCGGCGCTATGTGGATGATGACGATTTTCGCGAAGCCCTGGATAAGGCCCCTCCAGGTATTATTGACGCCCGCTCATGGGCCTACTGGAATTCCAAAATGGGCCGTTACCCCGCACCGCCATTACCACAGCGGCAACTGGGCTAATGTTGAAGGCCAGGGCATCCGGGATGAACCTTTCGGCTGCTTCTGTATGAGTACGCGGCCTGCTTTTCCTTCAGATCACAATCAATGCTCCTCGGTGCCGGCGACCCATCGACCTTTCACCTTGAGTCCGAGCTTGTCTCTCCCCCTTTCAACAAAGTCCCTTTTGCCTACGGCAACGCTTTCCACAAAATGAGCGATTCCCGGACGCTCCAGTCCTTTGCATGAGCCGCCGAAACCCGGCTTCCGTAGACTTGCAGAAGAGAATCGATGGAGCGGAAGCCAAGAGGGTCCGCCAAAAACTTATGATCTGATGAGTCCTTATCCCGGAAACGTTGAACCTCGAGATACCCGCCAACGGGCCATTCCAGAGAGCGCACCACTTCTGCCCGCCTATGTTGAGATCCATGTAGATATCTCTGGCCAACTGCAACTTATCCGAGAAAAGAGCTTTTAAGTTGAAAACTCGTGGGCAATCCCAGACTATTTTCGACAATGCAGATTAGTTAGCTTGGTCGGACTCCGGCTGCGTCCGCCCGGCTACAGGCCGTGTGACCGCCGGACATGCAACCTTTGCCCCCTCCCGGGTACTGGGGCTTTGGCCACTCGCCGAAATTCCGGTTTAAGGGGAAAAGCACAAATTTATCGTTTTCTATGCATGAGCAGGGATGTGTAACTATAAAAGTTCTCTGACGATGGGCGGCAGCGACTTGAGGTCAAAAAGCTCGGCAATCAGCTTGGTTCCCTCTTCTGTCCTTGTCCTCATTTCCGTGTCCGTAAGCGAACCAAGCTTTCGGAAAACCTGTTCTTTTTCCTGAATGTAATGACTTCTCTCAAGGCGGAGTTTGTGCAGGAAATGGATCGCAGGTGTGTTCAATTTGTCCTGGGTAATGTCGTTATTGTTCTTGACGATCCCCAACTTCAACTTCTGTCCATCAAATACTCTCTGCCCTTCCAAAACCTGATCCAGAAAAGCGGCGATTTCTGCACAGCGATCAGACTGCTCGGAGTGAAGCCCTAGAACGATGGCCTCAAATCGCGGTTTGAATTTCTCAAGGATTCCTCTGAACCAAGACTTTGAAGGCTCATCAAGATCTACATTGGCATGCTTCAGAACGGTTTCCCAGGCTGCCTCCTGGCGTTGGGCAATCTGAAGTTGTTGAACAATGTTTTCAAAGGACACAACAAGCGCATCAGCAGTAGGGCGATCCTGCGGAACTTCGCATATACATCTTTCGAGAAGAGGCAAGAGCATGACCACCTGCGGGTCATCCGGCAGGATAAGAGCCATAAGCGTCTTGCCGATTGCATAAATATCCGAACCTTCAGTCCATTCTGGGTTAAGGGTGTGAACCTCCGGTGCAGAGAATTCGCTGACGATGGGCGTCCCCGCATAGCTGCAGCCGAATCTGGCAAACCCAAAATCGATGAGTATGGGCGTTGCTTCCTCGTTTGCGAGAATGATGTTTTGTGGGCACACATCACGGTGCAAAATCCCATGCTTGTGAAGGAACTGAAGCGCCTTGGAAAGCTTTAGCCCAATGTCCGCCACAATGGCAGAGTTGAGTTGTGATGCCTTCTGATCCAGGCTGATCCCGTCAATCCACCTGTAAATCTCGATACCGGTCATGCTATTGGGAGTATCGTCACCCTGGGTGTAGCCCAGCCCTACATCACGTAGATCGAAGACGTATCTTGCTCCCTCTTCTCGGCGATAGCTGTATTTTTTCAGGGCATTCAGCGTGTCCATTGCCGTGAGGAATCTCTTGCGGTCGGACTCGGTTCTAAGCTCAACTTTCCGCAGTGCATACTGCGTCTGTTTGTCGGTGAATCGATACACGGTGGCCTGCCCGCCAGTTCTGATCCGCTCAAGCGTCTCGGGGATGACAATCCGTTCGAGAGCACCTTTGAAGAGAGCTTCCTTATCCTGCTCATCCATTGGAAATCTATGTGATAAACCTTCGAGCCAAGCTGCAAGCACATCGGACTTGAACCCATCCTTCGTAAGAATTTCGGATTCCTCGAGTTTCTTAATATGTTCATTGACCCGATCCAGAGTATATATCAGTCGCTTGTTTGCGCCATATTCGAGGTTGAGGCACCATCTGTTCAAGGAATCAATGGCGGCGTCCCGTCCTTCATCGCTCAGCTTCGAATAGCCCTTGAGATAACTTTTTGCCATGGCTACCGCGACAGGATAACTCGGCATCGGTTTCCAGATGTTGATGTCTTCCGCCTCGTTCAACACATCCCGCAGATAGCCGGAAACGGTTGGTTCAGCGCCTTCTCGCAGCTTCTTCTTCAATTCGTCGGTTACCTTTTCCACATCATCGTAGTTCACCCATGCCCGCCCATCTTCATTGATATGTCCGATCAGGGCCTTCATGAGATGCTTCAGCAAGAAGATGTTCCCTGTCTTTTCCGCCAGATATTCTCGGCTCTCTCGAGTAGTGTGCAGCTGGCCTTGGGTCTTTTTAAGAATGAGTTGGTTCAGGGTGCTCTCTTTAAATCCCTTAGTCTCAACGGGATTCAAGAGTGCCATCAAATTGTTCCCGGCTCTTTCATTCAGGCTCGGAAGCCCGATTAAGCCCACAAGCACGCTGACCTTCTCACTCCCAATTGGACTTGACCAATGACGTTCGAGTAAGTCTTTAAGGTTTGTCCCCAGCCGGTAACCATCCGTAATCGGAAAGAGCAGCTGAGCTTCATCAAAGAGTAACAGAATGGCCGATTTCCCGGCATTGCGAGCGGCACGCCTCGCATGGTCAAATGCATTGGGACCTGGCAGGCCGCTGAACTCAGAACCTCTGGTCAAAGTAATACCGGCTCCAAGGATTTCCTGCAGGTGATCGGAAAACTCCTGCCACATCTTCTCGTAATTGCGGTTTTTTCCTTCCTTCAGCCATGTGCAAAGAAAAGGCTTGGGGATGACCAATCCCAGTTCATCAGCTCGCTCCTGGAGGTAATCGACCAAGGTGCTCTTGCCAAAACGCCGTGGGGCGATGACTGCAAACGAGTTATCGTTTTTCAATCGCTCGAGAATGGCACCAACCTGCTCTTGTGGACCGATTGGATGTTCATCGACATAACGAGTCTCGATCTTGTCGGGCCAGTTAAGGGTGACTCTGCCATCCGAAAACTCCATCTCCTGCCATTTGAGCTCTCTTGGCAGACTAAGAGCCCTTCCAGTTATGTCCTCAACGGCGGTTATCGAAAGTTGAAATGGTGTCCTTACTTCCCTTTCTATTATCCTGCGGCCATCGGCTCTCGGTTTACGAATGGGAACTTCCACCTGGAAGGTGAAAACATGCTCTCTACCGCTGGCGCGCCAACAAAAAGACGGAATCATGAGCTCTTGAGGCAATATTTCTTTCCAATTCGATGGCCAAGCTTTCCGTAGGGAAGAGGCTATTTTGTATTCCAGGCGGAGGCGGTAGTCTTTGGGGTAACTCGTCGTGACTACTATCGGGACCTTTACATATCCGTAGGGACGGGCAGCATCCTGATAGGAATAGAACACCAAGGGAACTTTGCGCCCGCTGCGGTCGGCCCAGTTGTGCTCAAATGAAAGCGGGAATCCGGCCGCAGCCAATTCTATCGATGCCGCTGCCGGCAAAGGGTTCCTCTCAGCCCACTGCGTCAATTGATTAAAATTCACGGAAAGAGCATCCCCAAGATTCTTTTCGAAAAACTCAATGGCTCTTTCGTATTGAGTGATATTGTTCTCCCGGTCGCCAGGAGAGCCGGCAGTGGAAATCGTATGCACAATTGCCTTCCACACAGCCTCGTCAACCTTTTCCTTGAGATCTTCCAAACGATTGACATGCTGGAGGAGACGTCTCGCTTCTTGCCCTGCTTTCAGTGCTGCTGCAACCCAAGGTCGATGCACTTGTGGGATTTCACTCAGCTCCTGTTTCGTCCTCAATTCCCGTTCAAGTGAGACTTGAAAGTGCGTTTCCAGCTTCTCTCCAGGTGGAGGAGGCGGCATATTGGGCAGCAGTTCGCTTAGTGTATCCTCGTACTTTGCCGTAAGCGAGACAGCCAACCTGACTCTATCCCGTATCACTGGGTCGACCAGCTTCTGCCTTCTCCTGAGTTCAGAAGACTGTGCTGCCGGCGATTCATCGCCGGATTGCTGCTCTTGCCCATCAAAGAACCAATCGGGCAGCGCAGCCAAAAGGGTGGGATGCCGCACGAGTCCTGCAATTTCGTGGAGTTCTTTTGGAGTGGTCCCCTTCTGCATATAGTAGTAGACTTCATTCCCAAGAGCAGGGCATGACCGATCGAAACACTGGCGAGCCTCCTCAATGTCGCCTTTTAATACTTGGGGGCTTGGCAGTCGCCTGAGCCAGCCATCGACATTCTTCTGGAATGCTTGCAGTTGGGTAAGCAGGCATTGGATGCCATCAAGCGTTTTTGAATTCAGTGTAGCTTCTGAAAGTTGCTCAGAATGAAACTTAATTTCAGCCGAAAGATCATCAAGATTATCCAATTCTGGGATTCGCTGCTTTAACACCCACAACTCGAACGCTTCCTTGGCTAAGCCCTCGGCATCAGAATCAGGTGGACCAGAATCGGTTCTCGGTGATTCTAACGTGATGTCGGATACCAAGATGACTGGCACTTCCAAGCTGGATAAACTTTCGCAGCTTTGGAGAAAGTCATTGCCCGCCGATGGAAATTGCAGATCGCTTACCCATTTCAAAATGAATACGAGGCAGTCATCTTCCCCCTCGGCTTTCTCGGCAAGTTCTTTCAGGGACTTCTCATCATTTTGCTTTCCAACCGCTCGTATCGCATTCAGGATGGGTTCTTCCCAGATCCCCTGTGCATCCGGATCCAGTTTGGAGAGATCCATCGCCACTTCGGAAAGTTCACGGCAGAGTCCTGTGTAGTCCAACCCGCTTGCCATGCTGCTCCACACAGAAGCCCTCGCAGATGCCGGAATCGGCAGCACACTCAATTCGAAAAGGAGATTCAAAATCGCCTGTGGATCTTGGGTAGTACCAAGAGCAAAAGAGTTCAGCAACCCAACGCTGAACACGCGAACGAGATCCTCCTGCAAACCCTCGGCATTCGTTGGAGTGATTAACCCTGAGAGTATTCCATCGTGTCTAACTTCGACAGTGGAGTATTTGCTAAGCCCAAAAAGTTTCCATAACCGGCGTGCGGTCTGGAGGAACTTTTCCTCACTACCCCCATTGGCTGACTTTCGGCGAGGTCTCCACAAGGTTCTCAGTTCAGCCGGACTTGAAGAGAGAATCCCGGCAAGCGCAGCGTTAACTTTGTTGCTGACAGGTAGAGAAGTTTGTGGTTTTTCAATCAAGAACGAGAAAATCTCATCTACTGAGTCAAACGTTTCAAAGACCTTTTGACCTTGCGTGGTCAGTTCAAAATCGGCATGATAGACTTTCGGCACAGATGACGGCAGATGAATGCCCGCAGAGTCCACACGATAGAGGAAAAGTGCATCTGTGTGGTCTCTGTCTTTTCCTGCCTCACAGTAATATGTTTCTCCATAGATGCCGATCGCTGGACGTTCATCTTTCAATACCGGAATAATCCTCAGTAGCTTGCCACCGTCGGTGATATCATCGAAAATTGCCTTCTGCCAGTTGACCTTATCAGGCTGGACCTTCTTGGCCCAAGGTTCCAATCTATCAACCACTCTGATATAGTGGCGGGGCATAGCCTACCTTTCCGAAAACACTGAGAGTTTTTCTTATGAGACAGAGATTACGTTCAGTTTTGACATTTCACCTCAGACAGATGAGAGTAGAAGTGGAACTCAAGAATCTCAGATAGCTAATCTATTGTCAAATGTTCTGTGCGGCGTCGAACGGCGGCTGATCCGATTGTTTCACACCATCGGCGAACTTGACGCCTCGAATCACCTCATCCAATAGCCTTGCCCCATCAAGATTTATCTATTTCTTCCTCACAACCTGCAGGAGTTGAAAGACCATTCCCAAAAGGTCTTTCCCGTATAGCAGTTTTGGATCTTATCAGTTCGCAGTATCACCGTTCCGAAGGTGAACTCAATCGGATTGGTGGTTCGGATATGTTTCTAGTGCTCGGCAGGAAAATCGAAGAAGGCCAGGAGATCCAGCCGGTCTTTTTCGAGGCTCTCGCAGGCTTTCGGGTACTTGGCTTTTAATACGGCCAGGAATCGATAAAATGCCTTCTCGGCTTCGGAGCGAGAGAGAGCCATCCCGGTCGATTGAAGCTCCCTTTTCGCCTAGCTTTGCATGATCCTGGGAAGCCCAAGAAATCGGCAATTTTGTGCACCCAGCATCTATGTCTGCTTGTGTTTACTTCATCGCCTTCCCCAAAGCACCGTCCCCTATGGCCAGGCAGGGGCCACTATGGAGATCAAATCCCTTCTTCCCTCTGGAGTTGCCCCGATGATCGCGAGAATGCACGGGCGGTTTTCATTGGCTCGCACATGGAAGTAAACACCATCGCCCCAGAGCTAGACGAAACATTTGCCGGAAAGCCCCCTTCTCTTCCACCGCTCCAGATCCTGTTGCCACACTTCCTTCAGACGACTCACGGTGGAGGCTGAAAACCCGCACGCATTGACTCCTACCAAGCAGGCCAGAGCTTCCGGCATATCCACTGTGGACCATCTTTCCGGTAGAGTCAGGGGATCAACTCATCAATGCTTTTGGCTCGCAGTCGCCAGTCGAGGTCAGATCAGGCCAACCAATCTACATCGTTGGGCAAACTTGATGTTGCCCGCCCATCTCCTATGTTATAAGCTTTTTTCTCAGGTAAAATTGCAATCGGCCCAAGGCTGTCTACACGGATCGCAACATGGTATGGGCAGGGCTGGTGGGCCCCTGGCAGTGCGTTGAAAAACGGAGGCACCTTGCCTTTGCCCCTGTGGGCCGGCAAGAAAAACCGGCCACCATACGAGGTAGATTCCCGGTCATTCATAATTCTTCGCGCCACGATCGCACACAGCCCCGGCCCCGGAAGCCCCCCCCGGGCCGTCTTCCCTGTTTTTCAAGCCATTCCTTCGTCCGCCTCCTCCTCCGGCGGAACCGTCTCCCCCCTGGCGGTCCGGACGATGGCTTCCGCAAGGACCTGGGCGGAATCGTAGCATGGAACCGGCGTCTCGATTGCGCGGCCGATCACGGAGAGTTCGGTGCAGGCGATGAGGAGCGCTCCCGCCCCACGTTTCACCAGGTGGTCGGCCGCGGACTGCACCACGCTCACCGTCTCGGCGCCGTAATGGCCCGTCTTGATCTTGCGGATGGCCCCCATCACCCCGGCCTGAAAATCGTCCGACGGCCGCAGCAGTTCGATACTGTTTTCGGAAAACCGCTTTTCGTACAGCTTGAGATCCAGGACGGCGATGGACGCAAGAATGCCGACCGTTTTCAGGCCTGGATTCCGCGCGACCATCGCCTCCACGGTCAGGTCGACCATGTTCAAAACCGGGATGTTCACGACCCTCTGGATGCCCTCGTGGTAATAGTGCGCCGTATTGCAGGGGATGGCCAGGAAGTCGACGCCCCAGTGGGCCAGCTTCAGAGCCATCCGCTGCAGGTGGGGCAGGGGGCTTTCGCCCGTCCTCTCGATGAGCGCCCTGATGCGGGAAGGCACCTTGGGGTCGTTGTCGACGACAACGTGGATGTGGTCGATATCGTCTACGGCCGGGGTCGCTTTCACGATCCTCGTCATGAGGTCGATGGTCGCCTCCGGCCCCATGCCTCCAAGGATGCCGACTGTTTTCTCGTTCATGGAAACTCGATTTTGCATGTGTTGACTGTTCACTTCACTGCCGGGCCGGCGGCGGTCCGCCGCCGCCGGATTCCTGCTCCGTTCGGTCTGACCGCGCGTCAGTCCGCCACCTCCTCCAGGCACAGGAGGGGCCGGATGCAGGCATAAAGCCCGGGGGACCCGCCGGTATGGACGAAGAGGACGTTTTCCCCCTTCCTGAAATAGCCCTTGCGGCTGAGGTCGATGAGGCCCGCCATGGCCTTGCCGGTGTAGACCGGGTCCAGCAGGATGCCCTCCGTTTTGGCCATCATGTTCACGGCTTCGACCATTTTCCTGTTGGGGACCGAATACTTCGGGCGCCAGTAATCCCCGAAGGCGACCACCGCCTCCCGGGGAATCTCCTGCCGGATGCCGACCCGTTCGGCCGTCTTCCGCGCCAGGTCGTAGACCATCGGCTCCTGATCCCCCGGGTCCCGGCTCACGCCGATCCCCACGACGGGGATGTTCATGTTGCAGCCCAAGAACCCGGCGAGCAGGCCGGCATGAGTCCCGGTGCTGCCGGAAGCCACCACGACCCGGTCGATGTCGATGCCCTTCACGAACATCTGGTTCTGGATTTCCTGGGCGCAGGCGACGTAGCCGGTCGCGCCCACGGGGTTGGAGCCGCCGCCGGGAATGACGTATCCCCTGCGCCCCTCCCGCGCCAGGTCGTCGGCCACCTTCCGCATGGCCTCCGCCATGTCCGAACCGCCGGGTACGACTTCGATCTTCTCCACCCCCAGCAGGCGGAACAGGAAGTTGTTGCCGCTCGCTTCGGGGTTGTAGCTCCCCGGAACGCGCTCCTCGAGCACCAGCCGGCACTTGAGGCCTTCCTTGACCGCGGCGGCGAGAGTCAGCCGGCAGTGGTTGGACTGGACCGCGCCGCAGGTGACGAGGGTGTCCGCGCCCTCGGCAAGGGCGTCCGCCACGAGGAATTCCAGCTTGCGTGTCTTGTTGCCCCCGGCGGTCAGGCCGAGCAGATCGTCCCTTTTGATGTAGACGTTGGGCCCTCCGAGCGCCTGCGTGAAGCGGGGCAGAAATTCGAGGGGCGTTTCCCCTTCGGTGTAGCGCCTGCGCGGAAACCTGGCGAGATTCATGGCGTCTCTCCTGGAGCTTACAAGCTGACGATGGCTTCTATTTCGATGTCCGCGCCCTTCGGAAGGGCCGCCACCTGGACGGCCGACCGGGCGGGCGGATTCGCCGTGAAGTATTGCGCGTACACCTGGTTGACCCGGGCGAAATGCTCCATGTTCGCCAGGAACACGGTGATCTTGACGGCCCGGTCCAGGCCGGTGCCGGCCGCCCGGGCGATCTCCTGGAGGTTTTTCAGGCACTGATGCGTGCGGTCTTCGATGCTGTCGCCGGCAAAGGAACCGGTCGCCGGGTCGATGGGCAGCTGGCCGGAGATGAAAAGCAGGTTCCCAGCGACCATTCCCTGGGAATAGGGTCCGATGGCCGCCGGTGCCCGGTCCGTTGCAACCGGGGAAGGTGCGTTCGCCATTGTTCTGTCCTCCATTGCGTTTCGTGGTGGGCGGAGTCAGCGCAGAGTGGCCCTCTGCTGCTCCGCGTGGATCTTTTTCAAGTAGTTGTAGACCGTGTACCTGGTGACTCCCAGGAGCAGCGCGACCTGGTCGACGCCGCCCTTGATCTGGAAAACCCCGCTGGCTTCCAGTTCTTTGACCAGTTCGATTTTCTCGTCCGTGGACATGTAGGCGGACTGCCTGCCTATCTTCGCAACCGCCTGCCGGAAGAGCGCCTGGATGGTCTCGGCGAGCGACGTGGCGAACGTCTCGGCCCTGTCCGGGCACTCGAAGGCGTCGGCGGTCGCGGTGAACGGTTCCAACACGTGGACCGCATTCAGAAAATCGGTCATGTCGAAGTTGATGCAAAACGCCGCGACCACGTCCCCGTCGCCGTTCCGGATGAAGCTGGTGGTGGATTTCAGGGTCCGCCCGTCACCGGTCGTGGTTTTGTAGCCGTACCGGTCGCGGACGTCCCGGCCTTCCCGGTGGAGGGCCTTTACTACCAGGTCGGTGACCGGCCCGCCCGCCCTGCGCTTCGTGAGGTCTCCGGCAATGTACTGGATGGACTTCTGAGGCCGCGAAAGATCGTGAACGACCACCTCGAAGACGCGCGGAAACGTGCCGACGATGGCGTCGGCGATCTGCTTCAGGGAGCCGAAGATGAGTTCCCTGTCCCTTGCGGCCGTTCCCTCCCGCGGCTCCCCGCAATTGCGCGAAGGAACGGCTTCCTTTCCGGTTATTTTGCCCTCGGCCAGATCCATTCCATTCTCCTTTTCTTCCGGAAGACAGCCTAGGCGGATTCGCCCCGATAATCAACAAATATTTGAATAGTTCAAATAAATTGGTAAGGACACAGGGAGGCGGCCGGGAAACGGACGGGGCGCAAGCCTCCCGCCGTCGTTTCCCCTTGGAGCCGTCGGCCGCTTCCGGATATATT
This sequence comes from Syntrophobacter sp., assembly GCA_039679945.1. GTDB lineage: Bacteria > Desulfobacterota > Syntrophobacteria > Syntrophobacterales > Syntrophobacteraceae > SbD1. The sequence goes on from JBDKTY010000032.1 coordinate 10,437, forward strand.
GCAGGCCGAACGCGCCGGCATGACCCCGCCGAACCGTACCGGCAGGATCGCCGCCGCCCGCGGTTGGATGACGCACGGCGGCCGATGTGGTACTATGCCCGGGAATGGACGGCTTTCGCGAAAAAGAGTCGCGGAGCGTCTTCACCGCTTCGCGCGAAGCCCTTTGGGTGCCAGACAACCCCGGACCGCAGGGTGAGTCCCTACGGAGGATCGAGATGAACAAGTCCAAGCTGATGGACCGCTGGGCCATAAGATATCCCGAAAAGCCCATCTTCAACCACGAATTTTGGGGACGGTACCAGCAGTTCCAGCGAAACTGGAGCTTTTCCCACGACAGGCTCAGGGAACTCAACAGCAGGCTCAACGAACAGTTCGCGGAAGACGGCAGCTTTTCCGTCCTGGTGGCCGGCTCCTACGGGCGGCTCGACGCCCACGAAAAATCCGACCTGGACTTCATGATCGTCCACGACGGCCACCTCAAGGACGATTCGGCGAAAATCGACCAGGTGCGGGAATGCGCGTCCTCTCTCGGAATCAGCCTGCCCAATGCCGAAGGGGCCTTCTCCAAACCCATCGCCATCGACGGAATGATCAATACCATCGGGTCCAAGGAAGACGACCTGAACGCCACCGCCCGGCGCCTCCTGATCCTCATGGAAGGCAGGCCGGTCTACAACGAAATCTACTACAAGAACATCATCAGCAGAATCCTCGACCACTACATGAGGCTCCTTTCCGAAGAACCGGAAAAGGAAGCTCTCGTACTGCTGAACGATGTCATCAAGTATTTCAGGAATATTTGCATCAACGTCGAATTCAGCTTCTGGCAGGACGAAGGCAAGTGGGGAATCAGGAACATCAAGCTCAAGCACAGCAGAATCCTGATATACACGGGACTGCTGTTCCTGATCATCAACTCCAGCAAATACCGGTCGAAAAAGATCAGCTATTTACGGGATCATATTCATCTTTCTCCCATCGAAAAGATTTACAGCGTTTACATGGAAAACGACGACTATAATTTCGACAGGGTCATCGGCCCCTACAACACTTTCCTTTCCAAGTTATCCAGCGACAGCGTGAGGGAGGAACTCAACGCCCTGGATTACACCGATAGGTTCAGCAGCAGCAATTACGCGGAACTCAAAACCAATTCCGGTTTTCTGCAGGCTGAATTCACGAGGTTCATCCTGGACAACAGGATGAAATGGACTTCAAAGATTTTTGAATATCTTATCTTTTGACCAGTCATCCGGCTGATACACGTAAATTATTATATTTAATGGGGATTTAAATTCATCTTTTTGCCCGTTGACAGGAAAATTTCCGTCCATTAATGTTTTCCATGGTCACCGCTCCGTCGGGGGTGAAGGTCGGGACGCGTCCCCGCGCCCTGCCGGGATGGGAACGCCCCCGGAAGAGGCCGATTTTTCCGTCAACGTGCGATGTCAGCGAAGCAACTGCCGAGACGACTCATGAAACAGACAGAATCCGCTCCCTTGCACCTTCCTTTCCAGCTTTGTCTCAGGCCGGATTCGAACCCGCTCTCGATTTGCCTGCACGAGCGGCAGATTTCGTTTCCCCTGTCGCTGCCGCACCCCGTGGAGCTTCACGTGCTGCGGCACGGCGAAACCGCCAGCAACGCCCGGAGCCTCGTTACGGGTTCGTCGAACGTGCTCCTGACCGTCCGGGGCAGACGGCAGGCGAGGGAAGCCGGCCGGAAACTGGCCGGCCGCTACGACGTCGCCTTCACCTCCACCCTGTACCGCACCATGCAGACCCTGGAAATCGCGCTCAAGGCCGGAGAGGTCCGGATCGACAGCCTGCGGAGATCCCCCTGGCTGGACGAACGCAGCCTCGGCGACCTCGAGATGCACCCCAACCGGCCGGTCTCCCAATATGCGCTCGGGGATCTTTCCTATGCCCCGCCGGGCGGCGAGAGCTACTCGGCCGTCGCCGGAAAGATTCTGCACTTCTTCTCGGACCTCGCCCGCTGGATTTGCGACGAACGGTCTCAGAAAAACCGGAAAATCGAACGGGTCCTCGTCTGCACGCACATGGGGCCCATGCGCGTGATCGCCGGACTCATGTTCGAAGACACCAGCCCCGCCCTCGTTCTCGGCCGCACCTTCCAACCGGCCCAGGTCGTCAAGTTCACGTGGAAGGAACTGGCCAGGCCGTCCTTCTTCTGACGATTCGCCATGAAAAGATACCTCATCCTGGGACTTCCGGACGACCGCCTCGCCGCGGGCATCCGCGAGCGGCAGCGCGCGCTTTCCTCCCTTTCCGGGGACGACCTAGCGCTCCGCTTTCCGGTGCACATCACGCTGCGGGGACCGTTCTGGGGACACGATTCCCCGATGCGGCAGTTTTGCGGCGACCTCCCCGGCCTGTGCCGAGGCTTTTCTCCGGTGCCCGTGGATCTTGCCGGCCCCGTTTTCGTCCCTCCGGACCTCTGCTGGTTCGAGGTGCAGCGGGATGCCTCCCGCTTTGCGGAACTCCTCCGCCTCCACGCTCTCCTGGAAGATGAAACCCACCGGTGCGTCGTCGTGGACGACGTTTCCACCCGGTTCAAGGCGGAAGGCTTCCGCCCGCACGCCACCCTGGGCTGGAAGTCCCCCGCCTCGCTCGCCGGAGTCGAGCAGGCGTGCGGCCCCCAGGGCACCCGGTTGCACGGACGGCTGGAAAGCGTCGCGGTAGCCGTCTATCCGCACGGCTGGCCGTCCGAAGGCAGCGTGGCGGTGATCCAAACCGTCCCGCTGGCCTGCACAGAGGAAGCACCTGAGCGTTTGTAGAAGATGAATCATTTGCCTTGATCGGAACCCTCAGTCCCGTTGCATTCGAGAGCAAAGCTGCGGAGAGCGAAATGAAAACTGTGGTAGGTGCTTGACTTCCTGTCCAGTAAAATGGGGAAAGCTCAAAAAGATCGCCGGTTCTCTGTATCATGCAGAGAGCCGGCTGTTTGAAGCAGATTCCTTCCGTGAGGGTGGAATCTGGCTCAGAAAGCTCGCAGGCGTGTGCATGGAATTGCCCGGCATCGCCCCATTGTGCGCCCGTTTCTGGTCGAGTCCTGAAGCCATCAATACAACTTAGGTCTATGTGTCCTCATCGGGACGGAAGACGGTTTCCAGGTCGCGCGAGCCGTGCAGCACGCGAATAACCTCGATTCCTTCAGAAATTGGCCGATAAAATATGATGTAGCGGCCCACGGGAAAACTCCGCAAGCCTTTCGCCAGCTCATCGCGCACACGACCCATGTTGGGCCGCGTCGCCAGGAGTTGAAATTCCTGGTCAATGGACTCAACGAAGGCATCCGCTCGCGCTTCGCTGTCATCGGCAATGTAATCCCAGATCTCGGCCAGATCGCTCCGAGCACGCGGTCGCTTGAGGATAACAGGCATTTAGACCTCGGGGTTCGTGGTGGACCTGGCGGCTCTTCTGCGGCGTCCTTCGCGCTTGATCTCCTCGGCGTCCCAGGAAGTGGGCTCGCCACTTTCAAGCCCTTCGCGGATATCCCGCCGTAGTTGTTCCAACTTGACCGCACGCACGCGGTCTTGCTCTTCCATGAGCCGTAGCGCCTCCCGGACCACCTCGCTGGCCGAGTTGTAGAGACCGGAGGCCACTTTTTCTTTGATCAACTTCTCAAGCTGAGGGGTTAAATTGACATTCATCGGCATAAAAACCTCGCTTTCTGCTTAGGGTGCTTTTAAGCATAAGCGGGATGTCAATCATTGTCAATAATTGACAATAATCGCCATTTTGGGAAAGACCGCAACACCGGCTGTTTCGTGACCCCCGAAGAATCGAGATCGAACGACTCATGGTCGGGCTCGTGAACTGAAAGTAACGTGAAACAGAGGCACGAGATTATATCGACGGCATCAAAATCGTTGATTGTAGGACAAATTAGGCTCATTCGGATAATGAGTACCTGCGGCTGCAAAAAATGGACAGAGCAAGAGCCTCTTCGTGTGGGGAAAATCGGAAGACAGATTTCACAATTTCTCTTGACAGCACAAGGGCATAGGTGCTATAGCTCCACTTTGGAGCGGTTTAATTAGGCATAAAAGAGTGTTTTTGTCAAGTTGTAAGTGAATCTTACGATACTTAGCTTCTTTCAAGATTATCCGTTCCTTGACCGAATTACTACGTGTTCACATGTGTAATAGGCAGGCGGACACAGTCTTCGCCCCTCTTCTTTCGTTTTTTGCTCTATCTTTGTTCATTGACACCATGAATGTGCTTTCAGTTCGAAAAAAACAACCAAAGGTGATGGTTCTGTAAAAAGTCATTTTTGGGGGAAATGCCCTTTAAAAATTCAATAGGTTACGGTGGCTCAAAAGCCCATCTTGGGACTTTTTACGAGACCATCAAAGAAGGTAAGTGGGGTGCTGAACCATCATAGAAGCGCAAGACACAGAACGGGCATTTTTTGGGGAAAAAAAGTCAGTCAAATGAAGGCACAGAGATGGGAGGCAGGCCATGCGAATGCCCATGACGGCGGAGGACATCATAGTCGGTATCTTTTACCATCTCAGGCAAGCTGATTGTGAGAAGGTGACTGCCGATAGAGAGATTTTGCACCGGGCTTTCTTTAAAGCGAAGGTGGATTTTCCCCAAGTAATGAAGATGTTCTCCTTCAGGCAAAGAGAATTATTTCCTGAGAGCGTCCAATTGGATCAGGCATTGTCCAACTTGGATGCGACAGGTCTTATTTCGCGCCAGAACGTGACACCGAGGTACTATCGTTTCGAACAACCGCTAACGACTAGCTATAAGAGGTTCTCTGAAAAAATCTTGGACAAGGCAGGAATTGCGGAAGAAGACATCCGGCGGGTGGCCAATGAGATCCAACGTTTAACGAGCAGCAATCCACAATGACCGCCTGGGATAATGATCCGGTTGAAGCATTCCAGCAGGGCATTCAAGAATTTGCCCAAGAATTCGTCGGCAACCCTCTGTACCGAAGACAATTCCCAAAGGACCCCAAGATAATCCATGATCCAGTATGGGGGACGATCAAACTCGAACCTTGGGAGATCACCCTCTTAGATCTCCCACTTTTTCAGCGACTTAGGCAGATCCGCCAAACTTCCCTTGTTTCATATGTTTTCCCAGGGTGCAATCATACCAGATTCGAACATACACTGGGCGTTATGCAGCAAGCCCAACGCTTGATTGATGCAGTCAATGCTCAACACCCCAGTGACAAACCTCGTTTTGAATCTAAGACCATACGAAATCTCCGTCTTGCAGCAATTTTCCACGATTGTGGACATTCATGTTTCAGTCACATCTCCGAAGAACTTTATAGATCATGCTCCGATATGCGAGCGTTTTTCGATGCGAATAGTATACAGTGCAACCCTCACGAGGCTTTCGGTGCCCTGATTCTCACATCTGGACCAGTCAAGGATTTTATCAAAGAAATAGAAAAGCAGTATGACATTGAGTTGAATGCGGAAAGTGCGGCCGACTGGATCGCCGGAAAACCTACTGAGTCTGGAGGCATGAAAGCGCACTATGAGACTCAGGTAATTAACGGGCCTTTCGATGCAGACAAACTTGACTACATCTTCCGGGATGCCCACTACAGTGGTATTCCAGTCGGACTGGATCTTGATAGGCTCTGGGCTTCCTGCAAAGTTGAGACGCACAACGGGGACAAGGTTTTAACCCTTCATCAGGCCAGTGTGGCGCCCTTAGAACAGATCCTTTTCAGCAAAATCAACCTGTTCGCTATTGTCTATCAACACCCCAAAGTCAGGGCAGCTGAAAGGATGTTTCAAGCGATCATCGAATGTGCAAAGAAAAATCCCTCCCAATTTAATTTTACCATTTCCGGTCGTCAATTGGACCTCAACCGCGCCACTGACTACTTGTGGCTGACAGACGAAACATTTTTCGCTGAGGCTCTAGGGCGACAAAAAGATGACCCTTTCCACATGAGATTACACGACATTCGATACCGTCGTCTTTTTGTAAGGGCATTAACCATCAGTAACGACACGGTCGACGGTGCCTGTGGCGATGGTTACATGCAACTGCGCAAACTAAATCAGCGAGAACCTTCAACCTACGAAGCAAAACGGGAATTAGCGGCGGAAATTTTGAAAACTGCCGGCCTCGAAAACAAAATCGGTGTTGAGCAGGTCTGGGTGGACCTCCCACCTGATCCATCCTTCAGCGAAGCAGACAGAACGTTTGTCCGTACCGCATCAGATTCTCTTCGAAAAGTGAGCGATCTTTTTCCAGTACATTACTGGACTGAACTTTTCCAGAAACACAAATGGAGAGGGCATGTTTTTTGCCCTCAAGAATATCAGCAGAAAATCCATGAAGCTGCGCTCGAAGTATTTAAGGAGCAATTTGGCGTGAAATTTAAGAAGTCGGCTGGAGAGGCATCCCACGTACTGAAACCGAAGAGCACAGCATAAAGATGCTGGCACGAAATAATACCCTCTGCCGTGCCCCCCCCACAGTGCCAATGCGCCTCAGAAGTAAACCTGCCTCTACATAATTCTCCCAAGATTATCCAACAGGACCCAAAGTGAACTTTTGGAGATCACCATTTTTCCGGGTCGTCATGCTCTCGGTGGTACAGGAGTGGTACAGACTCCTCAAAATGGAACCTACCGGAAGAGGCCTTTGTCCATAATCTGGTGCCTGGGGCGGGAATCGAACCCGCACGCCCGCAAGGAGCAAGGGATTTTAAGTCCCACAGTAGGTTGATTGGCATAGGTTGTAGAACGTTGGTCAGAGGCATTTAGAGCGATTTTATTATCTTTTTTTAATTTGCAATCCCTTGGATTCGGTAGTATAAGGGAGGTGAGGTTAGCATGTTCATGACCAAAAATATGACCAAGAAATAGCCTAGGAGAAGCCCATATGCCGCCTAAAAAATCTAGCAATCTGACCAAGAAAACCACCGACTACATTTCCACGGATTTCCCTGGGGTTTACTACCGTGAATCATGGAAGCACATGTATCAGGGGCGGCCGGAAAAAACGTGGGTCATCCGTATAACGATCAAAGGTGAAATCATCAAGGAGACAGTAGGGAAGGAACGGAACGGGGTCAAGTTGCAGGATGCCGTGAAGCGGCTTGGTGAACTCATGAACGGGGCGCCTTCGAAAAAGGCACTTGGAGAAAAGGCCCTGGCGGACCTTGCCGCCGTCAACCTTCTTCCGACGGTTCAGGATTTTTGGGATGAACATTATAAGCCACATTTCTCCGTCATGCCAAAGACCAAGAAGGACTTCCCAAAGCAGGAAGCGCGATACAGCAAACATATCAAGCCCGTCTTCGGCGAAAAGAAACTGTCGGAAATCACAGCACAAGATATTGATGAGTTCTACCGCACAAGCCTGATACCGAAAGAGCTTGCTCCTCAGACTCAGGTGCACATCATGCTCATCCTGCGGCGTATCTTTTCCCATGCCTTGGATTGCGAACTCATCGAAAAGGACCCGTGCAGAAGGTTCAAGATGCCAGCCATCGGAGATAATAGATGCCTCCAGTGGTTTCGATATGAAGAGATGGAAAAAATCTTGCGGGACCTTCAGAACCCCACCATGCTTTTTCAAAGGGTATGCCACAAAAACGGGGTTTATGATGACCTGCATGATGCCGTCTTCCTGGCCGTGATGACAGGGATGAGGGAAGGGGAAATTGTAGCGTTGCGGTGGAAGGACCTCAAGATCGAGTCCGGCGTGATATGGGCCTTGGATACAAAGAACAAAACGACGGGGTTCATACCGATGCCGGAACAAATCAAAACGCTGTTTCTGAAGCGTAAGAAGGCGAACGCCAGCCCTGGCGACCTGGTATTCCCCGCGTTCAAAGAAAAGGGCTACGAACTGTCTCGCTTCTTTGCGGAGGCACTAAACAAGATGGGGTGGAATGAAGGGGTCGGTGATCGTCGGCAACGGTACACCTTTCACTCTCTCCGACACACCTTCATCAGTTGGCAGATGATTCAGACTCGTGGGAACATTCCAGTTGTCCAGCAACTCGCTCGACACAAGACAACCGCCATGACCATGCGGTATACCCACGTTTACCAAAAGGCAGTCGCAGAGGCCGTGAACGATATGGACGCCGCCTTCACCTTGCCCAAGATTGAGACGGGAAAGGTCGTCCAGATCGCACGGCCCCATGCAACCGCATGATTTTACGTTCAGGCGCTGACCCGTGCAAGCGCCAGCCACTCTTCCAGGTCACCTTTGCGGTAGACGACGTTTCTGCCAAATTTGTAGTAGGCTGGTCCACCCCCTTTGGCCCTGAGCATCTTGACCCACCATTCTGACTTGCGAAGAATCGCTGCAACTTCTCTGCTTGTCAAATAACCATCATCGCCCATTGGCTTTACCTCCTCGTTCTTCATCGTTTTCATGGACGCCCCGGAAGACTCCTTCCTCCCGGAAGCTGGAAGGAAGTGTCACGAATAGGTGCTTGTATCTGAATACACCTAACCCGACACTTTTTAGCCCTCCCATAGATGCCGGTAGAGATAGACCGAATCCCTGTTAAGGCCGGTCATTTTTGCAACTGCCGCCTTTGTGGGTCTTTTGCCCTTGGCCCGCAGGTCTTCCAGGGCCGCCTTGATCTTCCCTTCGGTCTTCATCCGCTTGATCGTCGCGGCATATGCCGCCCCTGCCACTTTCCGGTTATTGACTTCCATCTGCCTGGCCTGTGCCTCCATCACAGGCGGCAGCGGGTCAAAACCGCAAGCGCCCCGGTTCCTACCGTTGCGGTTGAAAACGTCTCGACGATGCCAGCAATACCGCGCGATGCTTTTCACGATCTGGCAGACTTCGCGCTCCGGCAGCGGCGGAATGCACTTCATGTTCAACATCGTCGTTATGTTCATGGTTGTGCCAAACAGGTCTTCATAGCTCCCGCATGTTTTCACCCTGGGGTAAGTGAGCTTTCGTGCCAGGTTGAAAACAACGTCGTTCCGGTAGCCTTCCGGTATCGGGCCGACTCTCTCCAGAGCGACGTCCGTGTTGCAGGCCTCGAAAGGCCTGATTTGCCGTATATCGACGTATTCGGCAAGCTCCTCCAGGGTGTAGAGTCGATCATGAATGATCGTCTGCCAGTGCCCATGCAGCGGATTCTTGACAATCATGCCCACATAGCCTGGGTCCGCTTTGAGTTTCTGCCGATATGCCTCTTTCACTGCCCGGTAGAAGGCTACGGGCTTTGGCCGGGCAGTGATTTCGCCATAGGAATCCGGGAAAAGTACCGGAAATTCCAACTCGTAGAGTCCATGCGCGTGGGCGTTCCCTGGGTTCACCACCGTAATCGTAAAAGGCGGCAGGCCTGCTTCCTCGAAGCTGAAGGCCGCGCCGGGCTCGTCAATATCAAATGGTAGATACGCCCTTCGGACGCCATGCAATTGGATATATGGCTGCTCAAGGGCCGCTTCCTTCCTCATGGCGAACAGGCCCGCCTCGAAACGCTCCGTCGCATAAGGCCTGGTCGGTAGTGATTTCTCGAAACGATCTAATGCCGCTTCCCCCATACATGCTCTCTAAATAGCAAAAGGCCGGGCAGATGCCCGGCCTTTTGCCGTCCGAAGTTGGGACCTTGGTCAGGTCCGTTATCGCCTGTCCCTTGTTATCCTTTTCTCGCAGCCGGAATCCGAAAGACAAACATGTTGGGGGTGTCTTTGATAAGCATTCCCACGGAATCGTTCTGCGGATTCACGTAGACACCATCAAGGGATGTCGATTCCCAGCCATCTTCATTCATAACATCACCGACGTCCGCGATTTCCATTTTCATGAAATAAGCCCTCTCCTCTTGTTCGCTGAATAGATTCTTTCCCCCGGCCTTCGCCCAATAGGCAACCAGGTCGGCGCGTGATATGCGACTATCGGCGCCAATCTTTGCCGCCTCAAGCTTGCCTTCTCTGATCATCTTCCTAACGGTGTTCCCGTGGCAGCTAAGGAGTTCGGCCACTTCCTCAACGGTGAAAACTTGCTTTTCCTTGTCCATGGTCTTCCCTTCCTAGGCTGCAAGGATTCGCTTGATCTGTGTTGCATCAAACGGCCTGCCGCTCCTCGTGGTAAATCCGCCTTGAGACAACTTCCGCGCAATCGCCCTGAGACCTGCGCCGTCACCCTGGAGACCTCTCACTTTCGCAACAACCTTCTGCTCTTCAGGGTCCTTCTCCAGGGTCTTGCCATCATTTGCTAGGCAGAAGCCGTAGGGGATTGCGCCTACCCGTTCGCCCTTGGCCTTTTTGTGAGCCATGGCAGTCTTCGTGCGCTCGGCTATCTGGTCTCGCTCGAACTCGTTCAGGACGGCGAGCATACGGAAAACCATCTTCCCGGCCGCCGTCGTCGTGTCGATCTTCTCGCACAGGCTCACAAGGTCGGCGTTCCGGTCAATGAGGTAATCGGCTATCTCCAGGGTGTCCTTGGTGGACCGTGCGAGCCGGGAGAGGGAATAGACCACCAGGGCGTCACCCTTGCCCACCGATTCGAGAGCTGCCCGCAGCCCCTCGCGTTTCTCCATGGAAGAACCGCTAATACCGGCATCAGTGAAAAGATCGAACTGGTCGTAACCGTTAAGGTCGGCCCACGCCCTTACCTTGGCTTCCTGCGCTTCCAGGGATACGCCCTCTCTCGCCTGGTCTTCCGTGCTCACTCGAATGTAGCCGATTGCCTTCATAGTCTCCCCGTCGTGTTCGTAGCGTTCGGAGCCATTATAGCCATAGGCTGACACTTGTCAAACATTATGTCACTTTTAGAGCATTATGATATATTTTATCACTTGATGTGACACACGGAACCCTGTGTCCACACTTATCTCCCCTGGCTCCACTCCCTGAACCTGGTAACATGATCGGGTATAGCAGGTATATAGAACTGCCTGCGCTGCGGCTGCACCTCGTCGGGCTTCTGGTCCTCCACTACGGGCAAGACCTTCTGTTCGTCGCCCTGGTCGGCTTCGTGGTCCTCGCCTTTGTGCTTTTCCCCGGCAGCGATACCTACCTCAAGAATTTCGACCAGGCGGGACACCAGCCCTTGATCATGCTGCTGATCGTTGTCGAGGCGCCTGCGCTCTTCCCGCTGCTCTTGGAACTCGACGAGCTTCGCAAGATTCACCAGCATGAATGTCAGCCGTGCGCCGTCCTGGGGTGATACTGTGCCCTGCCTGCAATCACGATACAGGCGGGCCATCTCGGCACGAACTTTTTCCACGGTCTTCAGGCTGCCTGGTCGAGGACAGGGGGAGGGGGCAGCGCTCCTGCCGCTTTCCACCTTGGTTTCCTGCTCTTTCCTGGCCATTTAGTGGACCCTTTCCGGCAACTGAAGCCCGTATTTCTCCGCAAGCTCCCGCCCCTTCGCCGGGTTGTCCCGCATCAGGCGCCCCAATTCGGTAAGGTTCAGCCCCTGGGAATCCTTCATTGCCTGGCAGGCATCGGTTTGAAGCTGTCGGGCTCGCTTCGGGTCCCGCTCATAGATTTTGCCCTGCTCCGTCAAATTGAAGGCCTCGACTCTCCAAGGATTGCCTCGATCTCCCTGGAGCCCTCCACCGGCTTCACCGAAAAGGGGTTCAAAGCCGGGCTCGTGCTTCAAAAGCTCGATCTTACGGGCCAGGCTCTCACGGTCGAGCACAACCGTTCCATCATCGCCAATGACGCCCCCTATCCCGTGCTCCTCCCGAAGAAACTTGACCAACATGGGCACCATGCGGATAGCTCCCGCCCTGGTCAGGTCCTCAGCGATCACATTTTCAACGGCCTGGTCGGTCAACGTCTGTTCGATCTCCCCCACGCGGGAGAGCTGCCGGTCCATGACGGTGATTTCCCTTTCAAGAACCTGCTTCTTGGCCAGTACGAGGCCATGGGCACGGTTATCGAGTTCGCCGTCAAGAAGGTCATCCAGGGCCGCGACTACCGCCCGTTTCTCTCTCGCCCGCGTCTCCAGCTCCTGAAGCTCTTCCAGCTCAATCAGGGCATCTTCGGCCCTGGGGTCGGTCATCTTGCGGGCCACTGCCTGTACTCTCATGATCTTCTTCATACTATCTATTCTCCTCTCTTAATAATGCCTGCCGTCTGGCAGACGTTCACCGCCTTGGCGATTACATCAGAATGGGATACCGTGTTGACCATCTCGTCGTCGGCCCATGGGCATGTGATGCACTCGTCGATACCTTCCAGCGAGGACTTAATAACATCCAGGATGGTTCGCCGCTCCGCCGGGTCGGTCCCTGGAAGGCGGTCCGCTCTCTCCAAAAGGCTCATGCCTGCCCCAAGCATGCTAAGGTGCGCATTGAAATGTTCTCGATTTACGTGTGTTCGTGGGTCCATATTTCTCCTTTGTTCTACCGGGGGGTATCTGACTATGCCCCCACCTCGTTTAATCGAGGAAAGGCCCCGTGAGAGGGGTATTTTGATGCTTCTCCCATATCATTTCGGCACCGGTTCGGATTCGTACCCATGCGCAAGGGCCACAGGGGGCATTCTGAGACGCAGGCTTTCACATCGCCAGGGCTCCCGCCGACGCAATCGAGGCAGCGGGCACGTATGGCCTTCACCCTGGAACCGCCCGCCCCGGCCGTTCCTGCCGTGAATGGCCATAGGGGGCACTGCTCCGATACGCACAACTCCTTGGCCTTGTGGTCGTTGCGGCACCACCGGCAGTAAGCTTTGATCGAAGCCAAGGGGGTCATCTGACACCACCTGCCCGGACAATGGGCCGCACATCCAGGGCGAAAAAGTCATAATCCTTTCCGGCGCCTTTGAGCTGGGGCAAGATCATCCGCAGGCAGTCATTCACCAGGCGGGACATAGAAATGTCGCGTTGATCGGCCTCTTCCCGGAGACGCAGCATGACAACCGGGTCCAGGGAGAAACATTGAACCGATTTCTTCATAAGAACTCCTGTAATTGTTATAAGTTATAGGTCCAAAAAGAAACGGCCGCCCTGGAACATATCCGGAGCGGCCGTTGGGTTCAGCCGGTTGGCGGCACGGTAGATGCGCACCAATCGGCACAAATACAAAAGCCCTGCCTGGTCATGCCAGACAGGGCTTTATTAATAATGGCTCGTCGCCATAAATCTCTATAAACAAAAACCGGGCACCATGGCCCGGTTTAATCGCAACCTAAATTTCTACCTTCTACTCTTATTATAGCACACTTTTCAGATTTCGTGCCTATATTTTTCACTATGCCTTCATTTTTTTTGAAGGATGGCCACCAAAAGATCTTTAACCTGCTCTCTCAAAGAAGATAAGGTACCGCCATCGTCAAGAGTGTCACCGCAGAAATTCTCTAGGGTCGCGGCCCTGAAAGGGGGGGCCACTCAAGGGGCCAATCTCCATGCGGATAGATGCATTTTCATGCAATTTCATCCATACAAGTACCTGATTTTACTGATAAGCGGTGCCAGAATTTGCCCTGTCACGCCAGCCGCATAGCCTATGTACCCGCTCCCCGTCATCGAGGACCGAGCTTCACCATAGACATAATGTGCTCAATTGCTGCCTGCTCCTTGTTCCAAGCCTCATCTCTGAGCTGATTGGCCTTCAGGACCAGATCGCCGATTTGGTCCTGTGTATTCCAGCCTGGCAGGGGAACGGGAACAGACGCAAGCACGGCCCTAGCCATGGGAGCAAGGCAGCAGTTGAATCCACCTCCCCATCAGTAGTGGGCCATTTTCAAGTTGTCGTGAATTTTCACAAGCCCGCCGATAATTATCCTTGCTTTTCACCTTATATTCACTATACTATTTCTTCTAGAATTTGACTTCTTTAATTTGATTGGACTAAGATGCTCCATCCACTGAGCCGACCTGTAAGGAGATGCCATGAGCGACGAAGTACGCCCTGATGTTTTCCATTTTGATGATGATCATGAAACATTTGAAGATTGGGGGAAATCCAATGGGTCCCGCTTTTGGTATGCTCGAGACCTAATGGGGTTACTTGGCTACGAGAGTTATACTACCTTCAAAAATGCGATGAACCGCGCCATAGCTGCCTGTACCGCTTTAGGCATAGATGTGATGGAAAACTTTAGACAATGTATTCGGCGGATAGACGGCAAATCGTTACCCGATATGAAATTGTCACGTTTCGCTTGCTACCTCACGACGATGAATGGAGACCCTAAAAAACCACATGTAGCTCATGCTCAAGCTTATTTTGCTACGATTGCCGAATCTTTCCAACGGTATTTCCAAGAAGTAGACCATGTGGAAAGGGTTGCTATCAGGGAGGATATTTCGGAGAGAGAAAAATCCCTCAATGGTGTTGCCCAAAAAGCTGGTGTGACAAATTACGCCTTCTTCCAGAACGCTGGATACAGAGGCATGTATAATATGAACTTGACTGATTTGCGTGAACACAGAGGAATACCTTCTGGAAGATCACCCCTGGATTTTATGGGCAAAAGCGAATTGGCTGCCAATCTGTTCCGAATCACGCAAACTGAACTGAAAATCGAAAGCGACAATGTTAGAGGTCAAAGCAGACTTGCAGCCACCGCTGAAACGGTAGGTAGCCAAGTTAGGCGAAGCATGAAAGAAATAAGCAACACTCGACCCGAGAATCTACCCGTTGCTAATGACATAAGAGAAGTTAAGAAAGAACTTAAGGGCATCCAAAAAGATTTCCGGAAGCTGGATTCTCCGAAAAAGAAAAAGTAGATTCAGCTCAACAGCATCGCAATTTCCTCCATCGACCACACATGGTCTAAAACTCCCGACTCCATGGCTGGTGTTACTCGTAACCTCTGGTGAATTCGAGCAAAGTTATAATATATAAAATGAAGTGACACCGCATGGGCTAAGTTCTCATCTTTCTTTGAAAATCCATTCGTCAGTCTGGTAAATCTTCTCATTGGCCAGAATCCAGCGCTTTCCCTTGCCCATTTTTTGGTCAATTTCTTGGTCAGGAATTTTCCCAGACAGCAGAACTGAATCGGGTGTTGATCTCGGCCGTAACATATGGAGCGTTCAGGGTCTTGGTGGGCAAGTATCGCCTCTTGCTGACCAAAATTTGACCAAAAACTATCTTGACCAACTTTCAGGCGTTTCATAAAACGGACATTTTCTTAATGATTTTAAGTGCCTGGGGCGGGAATCGAACCCGCATGACCGCAAGGGTCGAGGGATTTTAAGTCCCTTGTGTCTACCAGTTCCACCACCCAGGCATCCTGCCGTAAAGTATGGAATTGCATATCACATACCCG
>JBDKTY010000033.1:0-1931 GCA_039679945.1 Syntrophobacter sp.
AGCCGAATGAAGGATTAGAGCTTGCACAGATGGCATCTTTGCAAGCAGCATTAAAGAATGCAATTCAAGTGGAATACCAGCTTGAAGACAGCGAAGTCGCTGCGGAACCTTTGCCAAGCGGTGATGAACGGCATTCGATTCTATTCTACGAATCTGCCGAAGGAGGCGCCGGCGTTTTGCGGCGTCTGGTCGATGATCCAGGAGCATTTGCCAGAGTAGCGGCCCAGGCATTACAAGTTTGCCATTTTGATCCCAAGACCGGCGAAGATTTGCGACATGCGCCAAATGCGAAAGAAGATTGTGAAGCCGCCTGTTATGACTGCCTGATGAGTTATTACAATCAAATGGATCATCGGCATTTAGACCGACAGACGATCAAAGAATATTTATTGCAGTGCAGTCAAAGCACCTCGACATCCTCTCCACAGACCATCTCCAGAGCCGAACATTGTCAACACTTGCTGAATCTCTGCCAATCGGATCTTGAGAGAGAATGGTTAACTTTCATTGGAAAAAGTAATTTTCGATTGCCGAGCCATGCACAACTTCTGTTGGAGACCTGTCATACATGTCCTGATTTCTTTTATGAGCAGGAACACGCCGCGATCTATGTTGATGGTCCCCATCACTTATATCCCGAAAGGCAAAAACGTGACCAGACTCAGAAGGATTGTATGGAAGATACCGGATACACTGTCATTCGTTTCTCAATAAAAGATGATTGGGGTCAAATAATCAAACGATACCCCTCCATCTTTGGAGGTAATGCATAATCATGACTTACACTGTTGGTTCTCTCGTCAAAGCACGCGGCCGTGAATGGGTTGTATTACCCGACTCCACTGATGATTTATTGGTATTACGACCTTTAGGTGGATCTGATGATGAAATAGCCGGTATTTATATCCCATTAGAGCCAGTGGCCCCTGCTACCTTTGATCTCCCTGATCCCTCACAGGTGGGGGATTATCGTTCAGCTCGATTGTTGCGCGATGCAGTCAGGCTTGGTTTTCGCTCCAGTGCTGGTCCGTTCCGCTCTTTTGCACGGGTGGGCTTTGAGCCTCGTCCCTATCAGCTTGTTCCATTGCTGATGGCACTCAAATTAGACCCGATTCGATTGTTAGTCGCGGATGATGTCGGTATTGGCAAAACCATTGAAGCGGGTTTAATTGCCCGCGAATTACTTGATCGTGGAGAAATAGAGCGCCTGGCAGTTCTCTGTCCGCCACCTCTTGCCGAGCAATGGCAGTCTGAACTCCGAGACAAGTTTCATATCGAAGCAGAATTGGTTCTCCCATCCACCGCAGCACGTCTTGAACGTAATCTCAGTCTGGGTGAATCACTTTTCGAACGTTATCCCTTCGTTATCGTCTCGATGGACTATATTAAATCCGATCGTCGGCGAGAAGAATTCAAGCGTGCTTGCCCCGAATTTATCATTGTTGATGAAGCCCATACTTGTGCTTACGGTGCCGAAAGAGGTGGACGCCACAAGCGATTTGAAATGGTGAGGGGATTGGCTCAAAATCCTGATCGGCACATCGTTTTGGTAACCGCCACGCCCCACAGTGGAAAAGAAGAAGCTTTCCGTTCTTTACTCACCTTTCTGGATAAAGAATTTGATGATCTACCCGAAGACCTAACCGGCGAGGAAAATCTACGTCACCGCCGGCACCTTGCCCAGCACTTTATCCAACGCCGGCGTGGTGACATTCAGAACTATATGGACTCCAAAACCCCCTTTCCCAGGCGTGAAGACCGCGAAGATTCTTACAAACTCAGCCCAGAATACAAGCGGTTATTCGAACGGGTATTGGATTATGCCCGCGAGTCCGTTTTAGATGCCACCGGTGGGCAATTCCATCAGCGAGTACGCTGGTGGTCAGCTTTGGCATTGTTACGCTCACTGGCCTCCAGCCCTGCAGCAGCAG
>JBDKTY010000034.1:0-23900 GCA_039679945.1 Syntrophobacter sp.
CATCGAAGCGTTGGAAGCTTTCCGGTCGGCGTTGCGCCTCGCGGTGGACAAATCGGATAAGGCCGCCGGATATTTTGAGCTAGGCAGGCAGTTCCAGATACTGGGCGCATCCAAGGAAGCCCTGGAGCTGCTTAACCAGTGCGGCAACCAGGACCCGGAGTACTACAATAAAAAGCCGGAGCTGATCAGGCTCCTGGGAGAATCTGAATTCTCACTGGGGATCTATGACAAGAGCAAGGAACACCTCCTGAGGTTCGTCAACATGCAACAAAGCGCAACCGATCAGGATGTGCTCTATGCGAAGATCGCCGAGACGCTTCTCACGCAGGGAGACGTCGCGCTGGCGAATAAGATGCACGCATTTATCCGAAAATATTACACGGATTCGGAGGGTGATTTCATCGGCCGGATAAGGCATGCCGAACTGATGGAGAGGGCCAACCCGGAGGAAGCCTTTCAGATTTACCAGAAACTTCGTGCCAAGGAGCTTTCACCCGTCCTGAGAAGGATTGTCATTTTCAAGCTTGCGAATCTGAACTGGAAGAAAGGGGCTTTGGAGCAGAGCCTGGAATTGATGGACGATGTGTTCCAGGGGAAGTCGGACGCGCCGGCCACTCCTGAGATGACTGTTCTGCGGGAGAGGATTCTCTCGGACCTTGTAAAGAAATACATGAAGGAGAAGAAGTTCGCCGAAGTCGTTCAACTGCATCAGAAGCAACGCCGGGCGTTCGATGACATGCAGCAGGGCGGCGACGTGTTCGAGAGCATTGCGGACAGCTACGGGGCGATGAAGTTCTATTCAAACGCGCTCGAGATCCATGAGCGGTCCCTGGCCAAGAGCCAGAAGAAGAATGAAGAACAACTGCTTCGGTGTGCGCTCTACGCCGTTCGGGTAAGCGATTATGCCAAAGCCGCGCAGTTTTGCGGGCAAATAAAAACGGATGCCTCGGATACCAAAAAATCCGAAATCCTCGGACATGTTTTTCACAACGATCAGAAGTATGCGGACGCGGCAAAGTCTTTCGCCAAGGTGCTGCAGAAGCAGAAAGAATTTGATCTGACCGAGCCGGATTCCCTGCAGTCTTACGGGCACTCGCTCTTTGAGATGAAGAAATACGATGAGGCTGTCCCCGTGCTGCAGAAGGGGCTCGACCGAATCAGGTCCGAAAATCCGGACCAGAGATGCGCGACCATGGTGATGCTCGGCAAGTGCTTCGCCGAGATGAAGCAATACCTCACCGCGGCCGAGATGATGGAAGCGGCGCTGAGTTTTGCCAGGGAAGAGCAGGCAAACGGCCTCATGTACGAAACAGCGAAGCTCTATGTGGCGGCGGGGCAGCCGCAAAAGGCCATACAGGGCCTGAACCAGCTTATCGGTTCACAGAACCAGTTCTGGGCGGCCGTTGCTCAGCAACAGTTGAATACTATCCAGATGTCACAGACGAACCAGCCTCGCTGAGGATGAAAACATGAACTCCACAATGCAACAGGTTGCCTGATGAATGTCCTGCTTGTCGAAACGGATTCAACCGATGCCCGTGCAATTTCCTCCTTCCTGAAGGAACAGGGGCACCTCTGTTTTATAACCGACTCCACCCGATATGCCAGGAGCCTGGTGAAGAAGGAATGCCCAGGTCTCATCCTCCTGCATCTGAACGGCAATGCCGCGCAGACTTCCGAATTCCTGGAATGCATGCAGAACCTCGACCAGCCTGTCCCGGTCATTGTATTGACTCGCAAGCCAAAGCTCGATGACGCCGTGCTCGCCGTGAAAAAGGGCGCCTACGATTTCTGGACCAAACCTTTCCCGATGGAGCGGCTCGCCAAGACGATTGAACTCATAGAGGCGGGAAAAGAGATAAAAGCATTTGAGCCGATACGCGAAACCCCGGATGATCCGATAATTTCCGTTGACCCCACCCTGTGCGGCATAAAAGCCCTCGCGCGGAAAATAGCCTCAAGCAGTGCCACCGTTTTCATACAGGGTGAGAGCGGAACCGGAAAGGAACTCTTTGCCCGCTACATCCATCTGCTGAGCGGGCGTAAGGAAAAACCCTTTGTCGCCCTCAACTGCGCGGCCCTGCCGGAGACCCTTTTGGAAAGCGAACTGTTCGGCTATGAGAAAGGGGCTTTCACGGGAGCCATCAGGAACAGGGAAGGCAAATTCGAGCTGGCGAACACCGGGACCCTGCTGCTCGATGAAGTCACGGAAATTCCGATCCACCTCCAGGCAAAGCTGTTGCGCGTCCTTCAGGAAAGCGAGATCGACCGGCTCGGAGGAAAGTTCCCCGTTCAAGTGGATGTGAGAGTCATCGCGACCACCAATCTCAGGATCGAGGACCAGGTGAAAGAGGGAAAGTTCAGAAAAGACCTCTATTACCGGCTCAACGTCATTCCCCTTCGAATTCCGCCGCTGCGCGACCGTCAAGGGGATACGCTGCCCCTGGCCGAGTTCTTCCTCCACAAATACAGCGCTGAGAATGAAAAAAAGCCCAGCGTTTTTCATCCCGAGTCCATCCGGAAACTGCGGGAACACAGTTGGCCCGGAAACGTGCGCGAACTCCAGAACGTCGTGCAGCGCGCGGTCCTGATCTCCGATTCCTCGACCATAAATCCGGATAGTATAATTCTCGATCCATCCGAGAGCGAACCCGCTCAGGGATCCGAACTGTCGCTCATGCCGCTTTCCGAGCTTGAAAAAATGATGATCCATAAGGCCCTCGGCACATGTGACGGAAATCGGACAAAGGCCGCTGAAATCCTGGGCATCAGCGTCAGAACTCTGCGCAATAAACTGGTTGAGTACCGTCAAGCTTCCGGAGAATAGCCCGGCACTCTTCCTCTCTTTTTAGTCAATTGTTTGACCTGCTCCCCCCGTCCGTCAACTTCAGTCCCCCTCTGCAAGCCGAAAAACTGGTGTTCACCGGCTTTGTGCTTACCCCCCTTAACGGAATAGCATCTTCCTCGGGCCAGGCAATCCGGTTTTTTGGAGCGGCACAGCTCCGGTCCGGGCCGGATGATGCATGACGACGGTTCCGGGAGGCGGCACGGGATAATGATCCGCTGCCAACATCCCGCCAACTCCGGGCAGCACGTCTGGCCGGATCGGCGCCCGCAAAGGGGCGCGAAGGAATTCCGGTTCTTCCGGTCGTTCAATACTCGTGAATGGTACAAGATTTGCTCATCTACGGGCTAAACTCGGGAAAGGAGTCTTGCGAATGAGTAACGGCATTGTATTTGACAGGACAGTCAAGCTGATGGAAGACCGCCTCAGCCTCAACTCTATGAACCAGAGTCTGATCTCCGGCAACCTCGCAAATATCAATACACCCGGCTACAAGGCGAAGGAGGCTTCCTTCGACAAAGCCTTGCGTGAGTCGCTGGAGGAGCAGGTATTGCAGATGGTTCGGTCTAACGGTTCGCACATGGCTCCCGACAATCCGGTCCAGGCACTGGCCGAGCCGGAAGTGGTCGAGAGCGGTCCCGTGGATCTTGACACAGAGATGGTAAAGCTCACCAGAAACAGCATCGAATATCAGTACATAGTCAGCATGTTGAATAAGAAGTTCACCATGCTCAAAACCGCGATCTCCGATGGAGGTGCTTCATAATGGACTTTGATTCCTCGATGAAAATCAGCGCGTCCGGGTTGACGGCTAACCGCACCTGGATCAATGTTCTCTCCTCGAACCTTGCAAACGCCAACACGACAAAGACCGCGGACGGCGGACCCTATGCGCGAAAGACCGTCATCTACGAGAGCAAGGAAACGGGGGGCTTTTCCGAACAACTCAGTGCCGCGATGGGCGAAGGCGCGGAAAAGGTCCAGGTCACAGATATCGTCCCCGATAAGCGCGACTTCAGGGAGGTCTATGACCCGGGTCACCCGGATGCGGATGCCAATGGAGTTGTGCGGATGCCTAACATCAACCCTGTCGAGGAGATGGCTAATCTCATCAATGCAAGCCGGTCCTACGAAGCTAATCTCGCCGCGCTGCAGACGGCCAAGCAACTCGCGATCAAAGCCATTGATATCGGCAGCAAATAATCAGGAGACGTAAATGCGCGTAGATCCGATCATCCGGAACCTGCAGGAAAACAGTCAGGTTATCAAGAAGACTGAAGCCTCGGGAAAAAATTCCTTTGCCGAACAGCTCAAGGCGAAGATCAGCGAAGTGAACCAGACCCAGAACCAGGCCGATAAAGCCATGGCCGAGGGAGCGGTGAAGGGCGCCTCGAACGTGCATGAAACTATGATTCACCTGGAAGAGGCCGACATATCCATGCGGCTCCTGACCAAGGTGCGCAATAAAGCTTTGGATGCGTACCACGAAGTTATGCGTATGCAGTTCTAAACCGCTCCACAGTGAAACGGGTCTGCCACCATGAATCAAGTGCTCGAATTGCTAAAGAGGTTTCTCGACCATTTCCGGAGCCTTCCGGTACCGAAAAAAATCACCTACGTCGGTGGCACCGCAATTTTTGTGGGCGCTCTCGTTTTCCTGGTCTACACGACCAATCGGCCCGACTATACAATGCTCTACTCGGGGCTGTCCCAAAGCGACATGGGCGAAGTTGCCCAGGCGCTCAAAGCCAAGAAAATTCCTTACCACATCAGCGATGGAAGCATTGAAGTCCCACGCGAACAGCTCTATGAAACCAGGCTGAGCCTGGCGGCCGATGGCATCCCCAAGGGGGCCGGAGCGGGATTTGAGATCTTTGATCAACAAAAGCTTGGAAGCACCGAATTCGTTCAAAAGATTAACTACCAGCGCGCGCTGCAGGGGGAACTGGCCCGGACGATCAATGGCATGAGCGAGGTGCAGGAGAGCAGGGTGCACCTGGTCCTGCCCGAGGAGAGTCTGTTCAAGGAAGACCATAAGCCACCCAGCGCGGCCGTCGTCCTGAAGCTGCGCCAGGGCGCACGAATCGATCAGAGGCAGCTCCAGGGAATCGTCAACCTTGTGTCCGCCACCGTAAGAGGGCTCGAAGAGGACAGAATCAGCATCATCAGCACCGATGGGCAGGTCCTTTTCAAAAAGAATTCCCCGGACAGCACCATGCAGATGAGCCAGACCCAGCTCGAACGCAAGAGCCGCATGGAAGATGACGTGCGCCAGAAGGTGCAGAGCATGCTCGAGCAGGTGATCGGTTCCAAGAAAGTGCTTGCCCGCGTTGCCCTCGACCTTGACTTCAACCAGGTGCAGATCGCTGAAGAGACATTCAACCCCGACAGTGCGGTGATCCGAAGCCAGCAACGCAGCACTGAATCATCCGACGGCAAGGAACTCAGCGCCAAGGGGAATCCGGACGTTCCGATCAACCTGGAAGCAAAACTTCTCCAGAACAGTCCGCAGGCGGAGACCAGCGGCACCGGCCCCAAAGCGAAGCAGTTCACCCGCCAGAAGGAAGTCGTGAACTACGAGATCAACAAGATCAGCAGGCAGATTGTTCAAATGCCCGGCAATGTCAAGAAAATGTCGGTTGCCGTGATCGTTGATGGCCAGTATGAGATGAAGGCGGGACAGGACGGCAAACAGAAGCAGACCTACGTTGCGCGGTCCGCCGATGAGATGAAATCGATCGAGGACCTTGTCAAGAAGGCGGTTGGCTACTCCGAGGGTCGAGGTGACCAGATTACCGTTTCCAATATCCCCTTCGCATCCGATATCGCCGGAGCGGAAATGGTGAAGGCCGAGAACCAGTACCTGCAGCTTTTCAAGAGCTATCAGAAGGTCCTCCTGAATATCGCGCTGATACTGTTGGTTCTGATCTTCGTGGTCAGGCCCTTCATGAAAAGGTTCCAGCAGGTGACCAAGGAAATTCAGAAACTTCCGCCCCCGACCGGCATGGAATCAACGGCCGCGCTCGATGATCCGATCAGCGCACTTCTGCTGGACCAACCCAACAACAAACTGTCGCTTCGTACGCAGTCCTCCGCCTTGGTAAAGCACAATCCCGATAAGGCAACGGAGATCATCAAATCCTGGCTGAAAGACGAGGTCTAGCAACATGGCCAAACCGGCAGCCCAACAAAAGCTGAGCGGTCCGATGAAGGCGGCGATTGCGCTGCTGTCGATGGGAGAGGAAGCATCCGCCCTGATCCTGAAAAACCTGTCGACCGACGAGATCAAAGAGCTGAGCATGCAAATGTCCAATATCCAAAGCATTAGAAAGGATACCTCGGACGAGCTGCTCCAGGAGTTCACTTCTCTTTTCCGCCAGGAAGGGGGAATCCATATAGCGGGGGATGAGTTTGTCCGCAACCTGCTGCCAAACGTCATGAAAGGCGAGCAGGCCAAGGAGGTTATCTCCCAGATGGACGAAGAGAGGTCAAAGCTTCCCTTCAAGCATCTGAGGGACATCGATCCCAAGCTGCTGGCGGGCTTCATCAAAGGCGAACATCCGCAGACCATTGCAATTATCATTTCGCACCTGGGGCACCAAAAGGCGAGCCAGGTGCTGGGTTTTCTCCCCGAACATCTCCAGTACGAGATTGTCGGAAGGATCGCGAACCTGGAGACGGTGTCTCCGGAGTTGATCCAGGAAGTGGACGAAGTCCTCGAAAAGGAACTGATGGCTCTTGGGAAAAGGGGAGGACAGGAGATTGGCGGTGTGAGTGTTGTCGCCGAGATTCTCAATCACTGCGACCGCCGTACGGGCGACAATATCCTCCAGTACCTGGACGAGTCGGACAGCGAACTGGCCGACAGGGTGCGCAAATTGATGTTCGTTTTCGACGATCTCATCCATATCAACGATCAGGGTATTCGGGAACTCCTCAAGGAGGTCCGGAACGAGGAACTCACGCTCGCGCTCAAGACGGGCTCCGAGGACCTCAAGACGAAGATATTCAAGAACCTGTCGCAACGTGCCGCCCAAATGCTCCAGGAGGATATCTCGATGATGGGACCGGCGCGGCTGAGCGAAGTCGAAGCAGCCCAGCAGAGCATTCTCGGAGTGGCGCGCCGATTGGAAAAAGAAGGAAGAATTTTCCTCAGCGGCAAGGACGGGGGAGAAACTCTTGTCTAACCTGCTCAAGAAAAGGGCTGAGTCCGAAGTGGTTCCGTTTGGCTTCCCCGTGATGGATGTGGCGGGTGAACCGGGCGACTCCGACGCGGAATCCGACACGGGGACGGCGAGCGATCCCGCGGCCGATCCGGAAGCGGTATACCGCAAAAAGCTTCTTGAACTGGAGCGGCGGACCCAGGAGATTGAAAGGGAATCCTACGCCAAGGGATTCGCGCAGGGTGAAAGGGACGGACTCGAATACGGACAGAAGACCGTACAGGTTGTCAAGACACAGCTCGAACGTATCGCCGAGCACCTTGAAAACCTCCCTTCGAAGGTATGTCTCGATTACAGAAGCTGGTTTATCAGCACATGCCTCAGGGTTGCGAGACGGGTGGTCAGAAAGGAACTGGCGATTTCTCCGGAAAGCATTACGAATATTGTCGGCGCCCTGCTCGACGAAGCCGCGGAACACTCTACATTGACCGTCTATCTCAACCCTCTCGATATCGAATTCATGGAAAAACGGGCCGAACTGGCCCTGGATGCGCAATGCAAGCGCTTTTCAATCAGACCCGATAACGGCCTTGAGCGAGGCGGGTGCAGAATCGAGAGTGAAATCCAGCTCCTGGACGCTTCCATCGAGAGCCAGTTCGATACCCTGGAGGAGTACCTTCAGGGCCAAAGAGCGCCGGAGCTTGCTCCGGAGGTGACGGCCGATGATGGAGAATAGCGATTTCCTGAAACTCAGAGGGACCAATCTTCCCAACCCCGATGAGTGCATCCCGTGGAAAAAATACGGAAAGGTCGTCCAGCACACTGGGAATCTACTCGTCGCGGAAGGCCTGGACGCCGCCACGGGTGATATTTGCAGGATTATACATGCCGATTCTTCCCGGCCCACCCTGGCGGAGGTGGTGGGATTCGAGTCATCCAGGATCAAGTTGAGTCCGCTGACGCATGTGGATGGAATCCGTCCGGGAAGCCTTGTGCAGGTGTACAAGGGCGCAAGCAGCGTGATGGTGTCCGAGGCGATGCTGGGGCGTGTACTGGATGGACTCGGGGAGCCCCTCGATACGCTCGCGCCGGTTGAGTCCAAGATATTCTATCCCCTGGCGGGAAGTGTGGCCAATCCTCTCGACCGCCCCGTGATCGGAGAACAGCTCGATATCGGGGTACGTTGCATCAATGCGCTTCTGCCGGTTGGGAAAGGGCAGAGGATCGGGATTTTCGCCGGGTCGGGCGTGGGCAAGAGCACCCTCCTGGGTATGATGGCACGCTACACGGCCGCCGACGTGAATGTTATCGCGCTTATCGGGGAACGCGGCAGAGAGGTCAACGAGTTCCTGGAAAATGATCTCGGTCCCGAGGGACTGAAAAGATCGGTCGTGATTGTCGCCACCTCCGACCAGCCCGCAACCGTGCGCATTCGGGGCGCTTTCCTCGCCTGTGCCATTTCGGAGTTTTTCAGAGACCTCGGGAAAGACGTGCTGTTTATGATGGACTCAGCCACACGGCTGGCGATGGCGGCACGCGAAGTTGGATTGGCGGCGGGGGAGCCGCCTACCACCAAGGGGTATACTCCGAGCGTATTCAGCCTGCTTCCACGCCTTCTGGAACGATCCGGCAATTTCACCTCGGCATCCATAACCGGCCTCTACACGGTGCTCGTCGAGGGCGATGACATGGAAGACCCGGTGGCCGATACACTCAGGTCGATTCTCGACGGCCATTTTGTCCTGGACAGAGAATTGGCGCAGAAACGGCATTTTCCCGCCATCAATGTTCTCAGAAGCGTCAGCCGTCTGACGGAGCGATTGCTTTCGACACAGTATAAAGAGATGGTTTCGAGATTTACCAGGATACTAGCCGATTATAAGAGCAGCGAGGATATGATCCGGATAGGCGCCTATGTCAAAGGCAGCCACCAGGAAACGGATTACGCGATCGACATGATAGACAGGGTAAACGAATACTTGAAACAGCCGGTAGAGGAAAACTGCTCGATCGACGACGCACTCCAGGCCCTCGAGGAGTTGGTCGGTTAGGTATGCGGGTGGTGCAATCCTGCCGGGATAAAGACTTCTCCGGCAAATTTTTCCTGCACATTCAGGGATGTTAAGGCTGATTAACAATGCCTTTCAGGTTCCGTCTTAATTCCGTGCTGCGGCACAGGGAGTTCAAACTGCAGGAGGCGCGCAGCGCCTTCGCGGCGGCTGAATCAGCCAGGGCCCTGGTGCAGTCTCAAATTGAACGCACACGCGAAAGACTCCATGAGGAATCCGAGTTGCTCGCCAGTGAACAGGAAACGGGAATAAACGCGGCCCGCTATCTAAATTTCAAGAACCACTTGGACGTTTTGGAGCGGGATTTGCTAAAGCTTCAGAGGGAACTCGAAAAGGCCGCCAACGAGGCGGAGCTGAAGCGGCAGGAAATGATCGAATGGAATAAAGCCGTTGAATTGCTCGAAAGCATAGAAACCAGGGACAGGGAAAGCCACAACTACCTGGTAAATCGCAAGGATCAGAAAAAGCTGGACGAGGCGGCTGTGTTTAAAGACTTTCGGGACCGCGGCCCAGGTGGAAGGAGAGAAGAGGAATGAAAATACCTAAATTGCGCCCGAGTCTGCTTTCCATCGCATTGTGCACACTGATTGTGATTCTCATGGTGAAGCTGACCATAATCATCGGCGATCCCCTGTTCATCCACGAATCTGATTCGGCAATTCAGGTCGAACCACCCGGAAATCAGGAAGTCGCGCAGGAGAAGCGGAATGCGGATTTAGAGAAGAAGGGGACAAGTTTTATCTCCGAGTCCCATGCGGCGGCGGTCCCCTCCGATAAGTCCGCGGAAAAACCTTCCAGGAATGTCCAACAACAGCAGACGGCCAGTACGGCAACCGATGCTTTGACATTTATCCAGCAAAGGGAAAATGAGCTTCGCAGGAAAGAGGAGCAACTCAAGGAAAAAGAGGAACGCTTAGCCAAGATAGAGAAGGAAGTCGAACAAAAGACAAAAGAATTGCTGGCATTGCAGAAGGAAATTCAAGCGTACCGCAGCGAAAGACAGGATACCCAGAATACTAAAGTCCGCAGCCTTGCCAAAATATATGGAACGATGAAGCCCAAAGAGGCTGCAAAGCTGTTGGAAAACCTGGAAGATAAGCTCGTAATGGGCATCATTTCCACCATGTCATCCGATGAAGCCGCGGCGATACTGGCTCTGATGGATGTGAAGAAAGCCGCCAAGATATCCGAGGCCCTTTCCGGCCGCTGAAACCCGGAGTGCACGGTGTGAAGTGCTCACCGGGGCTGACCGTTGCTCCGGCTCAATCTCGCGAGGAGATTTGGCCGGCGTCCTGGAATTCCCGTCACGCGGGTGTTCCGAAAATCCCTTTCTAAACCCTCTCAAACCGGTTATCCTGAACGCAAACCCCTCCGGTATCCGATGCCGAGTTGCTTTCAAAATCACGTTTCGCCGAAACGAGAGGAGAGCATGCCGGTTTGTGCTTCGATATCTCTCAATAAGAAGCTTTTGAGAGTGAGCTATATCGAAGGCTTACATAACCGGTGGAGATCCGGGTCATGCCATTCAGGAACAGGAACTTCCCCCCGTTCGCCCTGAGCAAGGTGTCGAAGGGTGGAACGGGCTGAAATCGAGCGGACACGGCGCTGTTTCTTGGCTACGCCTTGCCACGCGAATGCGGGGCTTGCTACGCTCTCAATAAGCAGCTTTTGAGAGTGAGCTATATCGAAGGCTTGGTAACCGGCAAGATCCGCGTTCGGCCGGTTGAAACAGGCGCTTTCCCCCGAGGTATCCAAGGCTGGAACGGGCCGTGGATGCGCGGTGGCAATGTCGGCTCTTTGCCGCGCTTGCCACGCGGATGCCGGGCTTGATAAGTTCCGGGTGAGCGGGCCGGCACGGCATCCTGTTGAACGCTCTTCGTATCGGATGATCGCGGATTGTCCCCAGGCGTCGGGCAGCCCTTGGAGTTCAGGCTTGCAATGCAGAAAAAGATGGCTATCATGGGAAGTCGTTTTTACTCATATGCCACTTTTATCAATCTCTTAACGGCTATTATGAGAAACTTTCGCACGAACATCCATTTGCCAAAAGTATTCGTTTTCCTTTTACTCGTCTTATTCCTTGCGGCAAACGCCGGATGTGGGAAAAGCACCTGCAATGTTCCCTACCAGGATGAACCTGTCAGGCAGCAGCCTCCAGTGTCCAACCGCGGTTATTCCACGGTGCCCGCTCCCAGCCGTGGCTATTCGACCGGTTCGGCCCCCGGTCGCACCTATTCAGTAGGCAAGCCTGAAGTCGTGGAAAACAGCGTGGCTTTCAGGGGCGGACCCAGAACGATCGTTCATGAAGTGGGGCCGTTGGAGACAGTCTGGCGAATAGCACGCATGTATGATGTGCCGCCGCAGACCATCTATTCGGCAAACAATTTAAGGCCCGACGATGCTCTGAAGATTGGCCAGAAGCTGACGATACCGAACGCCCGAATGTTGCGGCATGTAATAAATCTCTACAAGAATCCGCAATGGCAATACATTATCGTTCACCATACCGCGACGTGGAAGGGGAATGCCAAGACGATCAACAGCTCGCATGGAGACCGCGGGTTCTGGAACGGTCTGGGATACCATTTCCTGATAGATAACGGCACGCTCGGAAAAGGGGACGGACAGATAGAGATGTCTCCGCGCTGGATACGCCAGCAGACGGGAGCACACTGCAAAGCCGGCGGGATGAACGACAGGTCAATCGGCGTCGCTCTTGTCGGAAACTTCAACGATGCCGCCCCGACGCCCAATCAAATGCAGTCGCTTGAATATCTTCTCAAGACGCTGAGCAACTATTATGGCATTCCAAGAACAAATGTGCTGGGCCACGGGGAAGTGGGAGGCGCCAGGACGGAATGTCCCGGGCGGCTCCTGCCCATCGGCTCCCTGAGGAATTCACTCAGGCGCTGATCCTCGCATCAGTTCGGCAAGGGTGGCGCGTGTATTTCTGAACTCAGGCATGAATGGACCTGGATGGCGCCCGTTCCCTCCATGAATCCTTCCAGAAAACAGCTCGATCCGATTTTCCGTGAACATGCTTCCGGCAATAGACCTGCTCTGCGTTTGCGCCGGGTTGGCGGAGTATGAACGGGTGCGGGCTTTCCGGCCGCCTGAGCCGCGCGGGGCCGTCTCGGACGAATCTCGCGTGGACCCATCCTCGGCGCGGTCCTACGCGCTGTTCTTTGATTGACGAGGCTTTTTCAAAGCCCAAAAACCTGGTCACGCATATGTATGATCGAATTTGCGCAACTTGACGCAACTCCTTTTGTTCTTTCCCGCGGCTTGCCCCTTGCGGGGCTGGTCCGATATGCTTCGGCTGCACGCTGATTTTTGTGGCGCTTGCCCCTGGCATGCGGGGTTAGTCCGTTCAGGGCGAACGGGAGCGAGCGCCCTAGTACCCGGAAAGAGAATCGGCGGATCGATGGGAAAGCTGCTTTCAGGGATGTGGTGGGAGATGGAATGCCAAAATGAAAAATCCCGGGGGAGTTACCCCGGGATCATGGCGTCTTGTTTTCGAAGGCAGATCGCGATCCTTCCGGCGATATCCGACTGCAGTCCGTTTTTGTGTATCGCACGACCGGACCACGCGGACGAATGCTTTATGCCGACCGCATCAGACGGCGTTCACGGCGCTGGATACGCTTGATTGCTTTCTTCTTCTTGATTCGCCTCCGCTCTCCCTTGGAGAGATAATAATTGTGGCGGCGCAGAACAGGCTGAACATTTTTCTGAAAATCCTTGCGGAGCTTGCGAATCTTTTTCTCGATACTTTCTTTCGGTTCCGCCTCCGTGCTCAAGCAATTCACCTGCCTTTCGGGAAAGCCTCCTGACGGGAGGCCAAAAATAACCGGCTCGGCGCACCATGCAGGCGACCTTGCGGTCCATGGCTGGCGCAGTCCAGAATCTATTGAGTCTATAATAAGACTGCCCGCAAATCAAGTGATTTATGCATGCATTCGAGTCGGCATGCCCGGCTGAGTTTTCCCCGCCGGAACATCACGACTGGGAGGCCAGGTCGTAATGCGAAAAGTGCATGGTGAATGTGGCGCGGCCCTGGGTCGATGACCGCAGAGAGGTTGAGTAACCGAACATCTTCGAGAGAGGAACGACGGCAGTGACGACCTGGATGACTTTGCGCGCCGTGATATTTTCGACCCGTCCCTTTCGCATGTTGATGTCGCCCAGCACCTCTCCGAGGAACTCCTCGGGCGCCAGGACCTCGACCGACATGTAGGGCTCGAGCAAAACAGGGACCGCCTTTTCGAACGCGTTCCTGAAGGCCATCGATGCCGCCACCCGGAATGCCAACTCGCTCGACACGCCCTCCTGGAAGGTGCCCCCCGTCACATATGCCCCCGCGTCCACCACGGGGTAACCGGCAACAGTCCCGCTGCTGAGTGCATCCTGGATCCCCTGCTGGAGGGCGGGGAAAAAGTTATCGGGAATAGATTCATCGCTAATGGCGATTTGCACGGAATTCCCGGCACCCCTGCTCTGAGGCGAGAGTGAGAGGCGCACCATGGCAAAATGCCTGCTCCCGGCGATCTCCCGGTCGAATACGGCGCTTTCCTCCGCTTGTTGCGTGATGGTTTCGCGGTAGACGACCTGTGGTTTGCCCGCGCTCACCGTGATGTGGTAGTCACGTTCAAGACGGCTCAAAACCACTTCGAGGTGCAACTCTCCCATGCCGCTGATGATTATCTGCCCGGTATCCGCGTCCTCATGGAAGCGAAATGTCGGGTCCTCTTCAGAAAGCTTGCCCAGGCTGTCCAGCAGTTTTTCCTGGTCAACGCGGGTTTGCGCCTCGACGGAGATCGAAATCACCGGTTCATAAACGCCGACCGGTTCGAGAAGAATGGGGTGGGCCGGGTCGCACAGGGAGTCTCCCGTTGTGGCCGTTTTCAATCCCATGAGTCCGACAATTTCTCCGGGACCCGATTTCTCGACACGATCCCGCTTGTTCGCGTGCATCTGGAAAATGCGGGAAACCTTCTCGCGCGCGCCCTTGGATGCATTGAGGATGTCCGCGCCCACCCGCAGGGTTCCCGAGTAGATCCTGGCGTAGGTGAGTTTGCGGCCCTGGTCCATCACGATCTTGAAGGCGAGGGCGGCAAGCGGTTCAAGATCGGAACTGGAGCGATGCTCAACCACGTTTGTCTGGGGGTGGATTCCTTCAATAGGGGGAACGTCCAATGGAGAGGGCAGAAAATCGACGATTGCGTCCAGAAGCGGCTGAATTCCCTTGTTCTTGAGTGCGCTTCCGCACAGCACGGGGACAGCCCGGAGGTCGAGCGTCAATGCGCGTATCACGGGAATGAGATCGGCGCCGGCGATCTCTTCTCCTTCCAGGTAGCGCTCCATCAATGCATCGTCATACTCGCTGACTTTCGCGACCAGATGCTCGCGGGCTTCCGCGGCCTCTGGCAGCCAGGCGGGGTCGATCTCCCCGATTTCGAACTGGGCCCCCAGGGTCTCGTCCAGCCAGGTAATCTGGCGCATGGAGAGCAGATCGATAATGCCCCTGTGGTCCGATTCCACCCCCAGAGGCAACTGGATGGCCAGGGGGATGGTCCTGAATTTCTCCTCTATCTGCCGGACCGTGGCGGCGAAGTCGGCGCCGATGCGATCCATTTTGTTGACGAATGCTATTTTGGGAACATGATACCTGTCTGCCTGATGCCACACGGTCTCCGATTGCGGTTCGACCCCGTCGACCCCGGAGAATACGGCGATCGCGCCATCCAGCACACGCAGGGAGCGTTCGACCTCTATCGTGAAATCGACATGCCCGGGAGTGTCTATCAGGTGGATTTCATGGTCGCGCCAGAGGCATGTCGTGACGGCCGAGGTGATGGTGATGCCGCGTTCCTGTTCCTGCTCCATCCAGTCCATGACGGCCGTGCCGTCGTGGACCTCGCCCATCCTGTGGGACCTGCCCGTATAGAACAGTACGCGCTCCGTCACAGTCGTTTTTCCGGCGTCGATGTGGGCGATGATTCCGATGTTTCGATAGGATTTGAGACGTTTGGCGTCAGCCATGATTGTTTCGCTTTCCAACGGGGCATAGCAGGCCCCGGCAGTATTGTCCGCATGTCAGTTAAGCGCGTAAGTTTAGGAAATTCAGCGAACTATGTCAAGCAGGGCGGGTTTGTGCGTGCCGGCTCGAGAGGAAAGGAAAGAGTCGGCGGCTTTGGGCGGTTTGGACTCGCGTGCAAGGGGGGAAACGGCTCGTATCCCATCCAGCCGCCATTTGCGGGACTTTGTGAAATTTTGGCTGAAATAGCGGCAACTTAGGCGTTAATTACAAAAAATGACGTTAAGTCGCGATTTATCACATAAGAGCGAGATTGTGCGATAAACGATACGTAAAACAATCCAGTTCAAACCGAAGCCAGTCTCGCTTTCTCCATTCCGTCCGAATCCCGCCATATGCTACCGGATATTTTCCTCAGCACCTAATTTTAGGACCATTTCCAGGATAATCACGGCTAAAGCCGGATTATCCCGGTTTACGAGGTTTGCATTTACCGTGTGGCCCTGCTAGAAAGGGCCATCCTAAAACTCTTACGGGTATCCGTGAGGGCCATTAGGTTTTCTTTGAAATAATGAGGAGAACCAGTATGGCGCCTGATTCAAGACTCCTAGGGCACCTTCTGGGGGGATTGGCGGCAGGCCGTTCGCGCTCTATGACGATGGCCGCCGCAATTTGTTTTATTTCCGTGTTGTTCTTCGCTCTCCACGCTCAGGCATGGGCGGCGGAAACAAACCAATCTTCGGCGGCCCTGGCGGCGTTTTCGCCAGTCCAGGACAACCTGAAAAAGGAGATTGCCGTTTCGCCGGCCTCTGTGCCGTCTCTTTCGGATGCTCCCACGGGAACCCCCTCAGTGCTTTGGAGAAACAGAATCCAGATACCCATCAAAGAACCACTCATTCAAAAGTACATCCGCTTCTATCAGGGGGAAGGCCGGAAAACTTTTTCGGATGCTGTTGTAAGGGCAAAAAACTTTATCCCCCAGATGAGTGAAATTTTGGAAAGTCATGGCGTGCCGGGAGAATTGGTTTGGATCGTTTTAGTGGAAAGCCGGTTTGAAAAGCACGCATCATACAGAGGAGCGGGTGGTTATTGGCAATTGATGGCGGACACAGCCCGGGGGTTGGGTCTCAGAGTCGATCGGTGGGTCGATGAGAGGCGAGACCCTATAAAATCCACCAAGGCATCCGCCAAGTACCTCAGGAAGCTTTACGAAAGGTATGATTCTTGGTTGTTGGCCCTGTCAGCATATAATGCGGGAGGAGGGCCAATATCATGCGTAGTGAAGAATCGCTGCGTAGCGGATTGGGAGCTTTACGGGCATAAATATCTGCCCGCGCGTTCCAAGGTGTATGCTGCAAAAGTTCTGGCCGCGATTCAGGTTATGCGCGAGCCGGAAGAGTATGGTTTTGAGAGTCCCAAATACTGTAAGCCTAAGGATTTCGATCCGGTTCTGGTCAAGACTGCCTTGAAGCTCAAGGATATTGCCCAGTGGATCGATGTACCGGTTAGTCAACTCCAGGATCTCAATCCCTCTCTACGCCAGGACGCGATGCCTCCCGACTCCGGATTTGCACTGCGCTTACCATCGGGGTCCAGAGACAGATTCGATGTCGTCTATGACCAGCATTTGCGAAGGTAAGCCTCTACAAAGACCTATGGCTCCTCATGGACAAACGCACCAAGACTTGTAGCCCGGAAATGCCCGTATGAGTATTAGGATGGTGGCTGTGGAACTGTATCGGGTGATGAAAGAGGTCGAGAAGCTCGAAAGAGAACTTGACGGTCTGAATCCCGATGCACCGGGACGAGAGGAAATCGAAAAGAGGCTGCGTGAGGCAAGGGTTGAAAAATCCCGGCTCGGCAGCATGCTGGAAGGGGCAAAGATTAGCTGAACTCTTCCAGTAGCGTGATTATTCGACCATCCTTCCGGTCGAAGACGCCAGATAAGCCCGGCACCAGCGAGAGCCACGAAAAGAAAAGGCCTTCCACCCCTCGGAAGGCCTTTTCTATTTGGTGCGCCCGGCTGGGCGCTGCTATCCAATCCTGAATTCTGCTTTATGCCCCCGCGAACCTGCCGCCCGCAGTGGCAAAAGTCCGCTATTTTCCTTCTTCGATCACCGGATTTCGGAGCACGCCGATTCTCTCTATCTCGATTTCCACCACGTCCCCATGATGAATGCGGCCAACACCGCTGGGCGTTCCCGTGGCGATGATATCACCGGGCATGAGTGTAAAATTCCTCGATATGAACGCGATCGTGTCCGCGATCGAAAAAATCATCTTGTCGGTATTGGAATCCTGGACGGTTTTGCCGTTCAACCGGCACTGTATCCGCAGGTTCTGGGGATTGCCAATGTCTTCGGGAAGAACGATTCGGGGTCCCAACGGTCCGAAGGTGTCAAGCGATTTCCCCCGGAACCACCCGGCACGGTCACCCGTCTGGAGATTTCTCTGGCTCACGTCGTTGATGCACGTATACCCGTAGACCACGTCAAGCGCCTCTTCCGCGCTTATGTTCTTGCACCTCTTGCCGATTACGACGGCCAGTTCCGCTTCATAATCGGTTCGGAGGTCCTCGAACTTGTAGTCCAGGAGGAACCTGGGAATTACGATCGGCTCGCCGGGCCCGATGAGGACGTTGGGCGTTTTGGGAAAGAGGATGGGTTCCGTCGGAACTTCCTCGGTAAAACCCCGTACCTTTACACTGTGGCTCTCGGCGATATGACTGTGATAGTTGAGTCCCAGCGCGATAATCTTGGTGGGATTCACGACATAAGGATCTGGCCTGTTCAGGACCGGCAAAGTGACCATCTATTCAATCCTTTAAGCGGCCGCGGCGATGGGATTGATCCCCGGACGGGGGCGACCCGGTTGCCGCTCTGTTACCTGGCACTCGCATTACCGAATAAATGCACGGGCCGGTCATGTGAGCCGGCCCGTGCTGAAACGTCAGCCCAGATGAAATCTCCGTGCCCGAGGGGCTAGTCCTTCTCGGGTACGATGGGCATGGACATTTTCTGATACCCGGCGGGAAGATCGAACAGGGTGTCGGGTACAGAGCCTTCCTTGATATTCTTGTATTCCATGGTGACTTCAGCGTCCTCCACCTTGATGGGGAACGGGAATTGCTTGGCGATCCAGAAAAGTGTTGTCTCGCCGTCCTCGATGCTCTCGTACTTCTTACATGCAAGACCCGAAACGGTCTCCTCGCCCAGAAGCTTGGCGTTCTTTTCCTTTTCCGCGGTCCACTCCTCGAATGTCTTATCCTCGGACTGGTACGGCATCTCCATGTACGTTTTCTCTTCGGGGGTGAGCATCCAGGTGACCTTCTTGTCCGGTCGGATTATCATGATCTGGGTTTCACCCTCTTCCGTGGTTTCCTGCCGGACCTTCTCTCCCTTCACAAAGATCTTGCCGGTCATGGCCTCGTCGCCTTTGGGCTGAATGACCATATCGGCGGAAAATTCGACTGCACTCACGGTCCCGAGGAGGCTAAAAAAAGCAAGTGCGAAAGAGAGAAAGACGATGGCAAACCGCATGTTCTTCATTGCTATACCTCGCTCGTACTTAATTAGGTAATAAAATGGGCGTGTCCACCGAAATCGCGCCCGTGCTCAGATTGACTACCGCAGGCTTTGAACTTTGGCTTCCTATCGCCAATCGCGGAATAATATTGTACTCATAAAAGAGTGTCAATACAATCGGACACCACCCGGTGAGCACGCGCCGGCCCTGCCGGCGGTGCTGAATCGCATGCCCAGACTGGAGAGAATGCACGTGGACCGGAAACTGTTTCCCTTTTTATCTGAAAAAGACGGAGATACGCTGCTCGCAATTTACGCGCAACCGAAAGCGGCAAGAAGCGAGTTTGCCGGTTTGTTTCAGGAGCGGCTGAAGTTGCGCGTCTGTTCGCCTCCGGTGGAAGGCGCGGCGAACAGGGAATGTATAAGTTTTCTGGCGGGAATCCTGGGAATCGCCAAATCAGAGGTCACTTTGGCCAGGGGAGGACAATCCCGGCAAAAAACCTTCCGCATCGCACGTCCCATGGGGTTTGTTCTGGAGAAGCTGAAAGCAGTCGGCGTCGGTGATTAATAAATAGCGTTCAGGGTGGAGCCGATGGAAGCTTTCGAAAAGCGTGGGGAACTGTGCCCCCATGCCTCTTTCGCCGTGGACGCCGAGCGTTCGGCCTTGCGCGCTGGCGCGTGTGCGCCCGGCGAAGCCTCGTGATCGGCTGGGAATCATCCCCCAGCTTTCCTGAGCTTGAAAAGCAATATCTTGAAGGCGGACTCGTACGGCATGATCACGGGCCGTCATTAGCCATTCCCCGTTCTTGTCCGGAGACGGAATCCAGGAAGTCCGTCGGAGAAGTTGAATCTTTCTTCGGCCTCCTTTCCGCCGGGACCTTCATCTCCCGCGTGCTTGTAAAGACGGATATTGTGAATAGTTTCTGGTATTGTGCCATGGAAACGTTTTATAAATGAGAAGCGGCCACACCGGCTTCCGAGCAATGTCCCTATCCGGAAAGCAGGCGCGCGAGGGGGAGTCCCCGCCCGGGTACTCGCCAGGATGCACTCCGTGTTTTCCAAAGGGAAGCGTCACCACCGCCGGGAATGCTCCCGCCTAGAATGATGGAATGAGTGGCTGCCGGTTGCTTGTGACAATCCTCGACAAGCAGCGAGGACAGGAAGGACGGTCGGTCCCGTCACTCTGTGCCCGGGTGGCGGGGAATCAGTGGCGATGTCAGTCGGAAGGCAGCAGTTGGATTCAAGCCCAGAACGGAGGAACTCGTATGGAATTGAAGATTTTCGGGGTTGTTGGCTCGGGGCAGATGGGCAGCGGAATAGCGCAGGTGGCCGCCATGAGCGGTCTCCAGGTAATCATGAATGACATTAAGGAGGAATTTGTCCAACGCGGTATAAAGAGCATCACCGGCATCCTGACGAAAAACGTCGAAAAGGGGAAAATGACCGCGGAAGACAAAACCGCCATTCTGGGCCGTCTTCAGCCGAGCACCAGTTTGAAGGACCTGGCCGCCGCGGATTTTGTAGTGGAGGCCGCCAGCGAGAACGAATCCATTAAGTTTGGACTTTTTCGCGAGCTGGATTCGCTCTGCCGGCCCGGTGTCATTCTTGCCAGCAACACCTCTTCGATTCCCATTGGCCGCATTGGCGCCCAGACAAAAAGGCCCGAAAAAGTAATCGGAATGCACTTTATGAACCCGGTCCCGGTGATGAAGCTGGTCGAGGTGATCCGTGGAATCGCCACCTCCGACGAGACGTTCCGGACCACATGGGACCTTGCGGTTTCCTTCGGGAAAACCCCGGCACTGGCAAACGATTATCCCGGATTTATCGCGAACCGGATACTCTTACCCATGATCAATGAGGCGATCTATTGTCTCTACCACAACGTGGGAACGAGAGAGGACATAGATACGGTTATGCGGCTCGGAGCAAACCACCCCATGGGACCGCTCGCGCTCGCCGACCTGATCGGGTTGGATACCTGTCTTGCCATCATGGAGACTATCTATGAGGGTTTTTGCGATTCGAAATACCGTCCATGCCCGCTCCTTCGCAGGTATGTGGAGGCGGGATGGCTCGGCCGCAAGACCGGGCGAGGCTTTTACGAATACAAGTAGACAGTGCCGGGAAAGTGCTTCCTGCCGGACTGCAGCCGTGTACAATCAATTGGCTGGGGCCTCCCGAACGGTGTGACGCAGGGGCCGCCTGATGCCATCAATCAAAAAGTGATCCGGGCATCCCGGCCCGTTTATGTTCCGATACGCAAGAGTCAGCTTTTCCCTCTGTGTGCCGAGGCGCCCTCTCCCATTCACCTCGAGCGGAGCAGACCCCGCATTCGCGTGGCAGGGCGCCGGCAATAGCAGGGGGGCGCATGATCAGGCTCTCAAGCCTGATCATATGCGGGTGGCGCGGCGTGCCGGGGTGCCCTGTCCGGTTTCGCGTGTTCTCGGCCATATCGCCGGATTCAATCTCCACACTAACCAGGCTTGATCATGTCCAGCAGTTCATCCAACTCCGAGCGGAAGCGCTTGAGCCCGGTTGCGGGAGTTATGCGGTTTCTCTCCTCCTGGGAGACATTTTTCGTACTGTCCCTCACCTGCCTTACGGCGGTCCTGTATTTCTTTTCGGTACCCCTGTTCGAACATATCGAACTCAAATGCTGGGACCTGCATTTCAAGTCTCGCGGGGTAATAAAACCGTCGGCGCCTATAGCCTTCGTGACCATCGACGAGGTCAGCGTGAACAGGGAAGGGCGCTGGCCCTGGCCCAGAAGGCTCATGGCGCGACTTCTCCAGGCCATCGACGACTCCGGTGCGCTCGTCATAGGGCAGGATTTCGGTTATTTCGAGCCGGACCTGATGCTGCGCCGGCAGGCGATACTCGATTTGCGCGGGCGACTGAGCGCTGAAAACGTCACTGTTTCGGAAGATGTCCTTGCCAGGCTGGATGCAATCGCGGCCGATGAGGATGATGACAGGCTTCTCGCCGAGACGATTCGCGGGCTGAGTGCCCCCCTTGTGCTCGGCCACTTCTTCTATTCCGAGGGAAGCGCCTTTGTCCCTGATCCTCCGCTTCCCGGATTTCTCGACAAGGCAGCTTATCCGGTAGTGATTTCCAAAGGTCGGACCCCCCGCGGCAAACTCCTCGAACAGGCCGGAATCGAGATCAATATTCCCGTGATTACGGACGCCACCCGGTATTCCGGAAGCTTTAACGTGATTCCCGATCCTGACGGCTCGGTGCGCTGGATGCCGCTTGTCTTCAGATATCAGGACAGGCTTTTTCCGTCACTGGCTCTCCAGATGCTTGCCGCGGCGTTTCCCGATCTGCCGCTCGTGATCAAGCTCGACCAGGGAGGCGTCCAGGAGATCCGCCTCGGCCCCGTCTCGATTCCAACCAATGACAAAGGGGAACTGCTGGCGAATTATTATGGTCCCGGGTATGCTTTTCCTCATTATTCGGCATCCGCAGTTCTGCATGGAGAGGTCCCGCCCGAAAGCCTGAAAGACAAGCTGGTGGTGGTTGGGATAACCACAATGGGGCTGTACGACATGCGGCCCACGCCCTTCGACCCGATTTTCCCGGGCGTCGAGTTGCACTGCACGGTGATGGAAAACATCCTCCAGCAGCAGTTTCTGAGGCGCGCTGAACAATCGGCTATTTTCCACGATATGCTGGCATTGTTCGGGCTTGCTCTTTTCTTCCTCATTACGCAGCATTTCGCGAGGGGGGCGCTCCTGACCTGCATCGCCGCGGGCTTGCTGGGCGGATACGTTTTTCTGACGCACTATTTCTTCCTCACGAACGGGCAGTGGCTCAATCATGTCTATCCCTCGCTCAATCTAGGCCTTGCCTACGCCGGCACCACCATGCACCGGTACGTGAAGGAGATCCGGGAAAAACGCCGGTACAGGGAGACCTTCAGCCTCTATGCTCCCCCGTCCGTCGTCGAGGAGATGCTTGCAAACCCCGAAAAACTGCACCTGGGAGGCGAAAAGAAGGAACTCTCGGTCCTTTTTGCCGATATCAGGGGGTTCACCAGCATCTCCGAAAAGTTTCCCGCCGAGGAGCTTGTTCCTCAGCTCAATCATTACCTCACACGTATGACGGAAGTTGTCTTCCAACAGCAGGGAACTTTGGATAAATACATCGGTGACGCCGTGATGGCGATATTCGGCGCTCCCCTGCCCCAGGAGGACCATCCGGTGCGTGCCTGCGCCACTGCGCTCAATATGGTGAAAGGCCTGCGTGCCCTGAAAGAGGAATGGAGGAACCGGAAACTTCCCGTTCTCGACGTCGGAATCGGCATCAACACGGGAATGATGATGGTTGGCAATATGGGGTCGGAGCGGCGGTTTGACTACACGGTGATAGGCGACAATGTGAACCTTGCATCCCGGCTCGAGGGCCTAACCAAGGGCTACGGTGTTCGTATTGTTATCGGCGAATCCGTGTGGGAAAAGGCAAAGGATTTCTTTGTGGCCAGGGAACTCGATGTTGTGCAGGTCAAGGGCAAACAGAAACCGGTCCGGATTTATCAGCTCATAAGTGCTCGTGGTGAGGAGGAGAAACATCGGGATGCCCTTGAGGTGTACGCGGGAGCACTCGCCCGGTTTCACAACCGGGACTGGAAAGGGGCGCTCGCGATGTTTGAGCGGGTGGAGTCATTGATGCCCGGTGACCGACCCTCGCACATCTATCAAAACAGGTGCAGGGAACTTCTGAAAAACCCGCCGGGAGAAGACTGGGTGCACATCACTATTCTGGACCGGAAATAGCGGGGCGGCAGCCGGGTTGATAAGCCACGGTGTGCTCCTGCCCTGGTTCCATGCCGACCTGGATTGCATTGTTCATACCGGGGAATCCGCGGGTTGGGCCAATCCGGCCGCGGAAGCCCTGGCCTGTAAGATTCCGTTGATATGTATAGGGAACGGGACCCCGGCATTTGCGAAACACATGGAGACCGCACCGGTACTCGATGAAATATCACCCGAGGAAATCGGCCAATACCTCCAGGTGTTGTTCAGGGACAGTCCTCTCATCGAGATGCTGACGGAGAATGGGAGACGGGCAATCAGTGGATGTACCCGGGAGAGGTATTCACAAGAGCTTCCCGGGTTATGCACTACAGGACACCGTCGGAAAACCCCGTTTCATTAGTTTATGCTTCTGTGAAATCAACTACTTACAGCTCAGTTGAGCTGAAAAACAGGGGTTTTCCGACACTATCTACAGATGGTTTTTAGCACTTCCCTCCAGAGT
>JBDKTY010000035.1:0-38368 GCA_039679945.1 Syntrophobacter sp.
CGCCGATCATGCTGAGTGGAATGATTTGTCTCAAGAATGCGTTCGTCCGTTGCCACTCCTTGTTCGCGCATCCAGGTATCTAATTTGCGTTCAAGAGGATATACCCCCGTTCGCCCTGAGGTATCGAAGGGTAGAACGGGTCAATTCTGAACGGCACCTTCAATTTAGGGATAGACTCATCTTGAACGCAACTCCGTATGATCCAGTTTCCGGCAGTAGAAAGCATTGCCGCTGAATTGTCAAGTAAATTCATGAGGCCGAAGCCATCGGTCCCCGAGCCGGCGGCGTGGTCGAGATTCCACGGTGCGCACGCGTGTTTTTTTGTGGACAACTCGGTTCATTTTAGTTACTTGCGTATGTGCTTTTTGCGGCCGTGTCGCAATCTCAGCTCTGGAGGTACCGGGACAAATGGCCCTTGTGGTGCAGAAATATGGTGGAACATCGGTAGCCAATGCCGAGCGGATCAAGGCAGTGGCGACAAAGGTCCTC
This sequence comes from Syntrophobacter sp., assembly GCA_039679945.1. Classification (GTDB taxonomy): domain Bacteria; phylum Desulfobacterota; class Syntrophobacteria; order Syntrophobacterales; family Syntrophobacteraceae; genus SbD1. The sequence goes on from JBDKTY010000035.1 coordinate 490, forward strand.
AAGCGGAAAAAGCAGGGGGATCTGTTGGTGGTTGTGCTTTCCGCGCGGGCGGGGGAAACCGACCGGTTGCTGACCCTGGGCGGTGAAATCTCCAAATGCCCGGACCCGCGCGAATTGGACGTGCTTCTGGCAACCGGCGAGCAGACGACCATCGCGCTTTTTTGTATGGCCATGAAAGAAATGGGGACCGACGCGGTCTCCATGACCGGCTACCAGGCCGGAATAATGACGGACGGCAATTTCGGCCAGGCGCGCATCAGTTGGATACAGACCCAGCCGATAATGGAAAAGCTTCATGAGGGCAAGGTAGTGGTCGTCGCCGGGTTCCAGGGATACGACGATGAGGGAAACATCACTACCTTGGGGCGCGGGGGCTCCGACACAACCGCCGTGGCACTCGCGGCCGCGCTCGGGGCGGATGTGTGCGAAATTTACACGGACGTGGAAGGCGTTTTCACGACCGACCCGAATGTATGCTCCAAGGCCCGCAAGCTTGAAAAGATAAGCTACGAGGAAATGCTCGAAATGGCGAGCATGGGCGCCAAAGTGCTGCACCTGCGCTCAGTCGAGTTCGGGATGAAATACGATGTTCCCATCATGGTGCTTTCCTCGTTCATCGACGCTCCAGGCACTCTGGTAACACGGGAGGAATCGCATATGGAACACGTGGTGGTCTCGGGGATCACTTACAACAAAAACGAGGGGCGGATCACCATAACCAATGTCCCGGATACTCCCGGGGTGGCGGCCAAGATCTTTCGCCCGATCGCGGAAGCCAGTATCAATGTCGATTTGATCGTCCAGGGAGGGAGCGGTACTCCGGGCAGGGCCAACATGTCCTTCACCGTTCCGAACAATTCCTACGAAAAGACGATCAAGATCCTTGAGGGCGTGGCCGCCGAGTTCGGAGACAGCCAGGTGCTCGGAAATCCCGATATCGCCAAAATCTCGATCATCGGGCTCGGGATGAGGAGCCACAGCGGCGTTGCCACCAAGATGTTCGACACGCTGGCGCGCGAAAACATCAACATCAAGATGATCGCGACGTCCGAAATAAAGATATCCTGCATAATCGACGAGAAATACGCGGAACTCGCGGTTAGGGTCCTGCACGATGCCTTTGAGCTGGACAAGGAGTTCAAGGCGCGGGGCTCTATCCAGATAAAAGAAGAAAAAGAGTAATTCCCGACAGGCGTCCGGCTGGGAGCAATGTTCCTGCTCCCAGCTCGCCGGGCCTTGAAGTCGTCCCCATTTCCAACCTGGAAATTTCTTATTTCTGCTCCCAGCTCGTCGGGCCTTGAATCTTGCCGGAAGAGGCCGTTCGCGGGGTTTTCAGCATTTGCGGATATCCCGCACCGACCGGACTTCCCCAACCCCGAGACACACGGGATCACATCGACAGCTTCCGGGCAACATTGCGCATCTGAATTCCATGCACGAGAGTGGCGCCGCCCCGAATTGCCGCGGCGACATGAACCGCTTCGGTCATTTCCCCCAGGTTTGACCCCTTCTCCAGACAGGTTTGGGTATAAGCGTCGATGCAGTACGGGCACTGAAGCGCATGAGCGACGGCCAGAGCTATGAGGGCTTTTTCTCTCTCCGTAAGTTCGCCTTCCTTGAAGACCGCCGCATAATAATCAAAAAATTTCTCCCCCAACTCCGGCGCGTCCTCGGATATCTCTTCGAATTTTGCAAGGTCCTCTTTCCGGTAGTATGAATCCATGGTCTTGTTCTCCTGAGTAAATCATGATTACGAAAAACCTACATGCCCCGGGCGTTTGGTTCACGCGGGAGTTGCGCTGGGCCGTCGCGGTATGTCGTGAGTGGGAATGCCTTCGGGTTGCCCGTGTCGGGGAGTCCGGCAAGGCGGAATAAACGGAAAGTCTCCTGGAAGCCTCAATCCTGGGCCTTTATCGTCCCGCCTCAAGTGAATCCCGACCCCGCCGTGCAGGCGTAACAATGCTCACCCACGGCAATGGGACTGCCCCGCAGCGGGGGATGCTCGGTTTCCGAGATGTGGAGCTTTTTGCCTCCCAAGGGAATGTTGGCCGCCTGATTGAAATCGCAGTCGTAGAGATAACCGTCCCATGAGATGGATACGAGGGACCTGCACATGAGGCCGGGAATGGTGCAGGGGTTAAAGCTGGCGGCGAGCTTTTTCATATACGCCTGTTCGTTTCCGGTCTGAACCAGCCAGTGCCGGAATCTGCCGAGCGGCATGTTCCCGAACGTGTACAGATTCGTGAAAACGATCCCCCAGTTCTTCTCGAGATCGCGGCGGAATTTCCTTTCCACCTGGTCCTGCGAAGCAGGCAGAAAGGCCCCCGCCGGGTTGCTTACCAGATTGAGCTTGAGCCCCGACCCGGCGTGGCCGTATCCTTCGGAGTTCAGCAGCCTCAGCGCCGCGACCAGTTTCTCGAAGGTTTCCTTTCCCCGGAGCGATTCGGATTGTGCCTTGTTTGGTGATGGGAATGAGCTGACGATGGTGATCCGGTTTTCCCTGCAGATATCTATCAGGCCTTTATTGCTGCTCTCCCCAATCAATGTCAGGTTCGACCGAAGGATAAGCTCGGGAGCAAGAGGGGCCAGGTTCTCCAGAATTTGGGGGAGGCCGGGATGCAGTTCAGGCGCGCCCCCTGTGATATCTATGACGCTGAACCTGTTCCGCCGCGCAAAATCGAAGACCTCCTCGGCAACAGCCATGTCCATCAGTTCATGCCTGGCCGGTCCCGCCTCAAGGTGACAGTGCCGACAGCTCTGATTGCACCGCAGACCGATGTTGACCTGGAGTGTGAGAGCTTCCGATCGTGTCAGCTCAAGCTCTCTCGCGGCAAGAAACTCAGAGAAAGGCAGTATAGGTTCGGTCATCAAATGCTTGTTTTCCTCTTCCGTCATTTTCGCCGGGCCGAAGCACTCGGGGATGCTTCTCGTCTCCGCGTGATCCACGGACGGTGTGCCGTCCGGTATCCTGGCGAATCGAAAATACCTCTCAATATATAACTCTTACTTCGTTTTTTTCCGCCCGGCAAATCGAAACTATTTCTGGATAGTTGCACTTTTCATAGATGCTAACTATCTGAGTGCTTTAAAGGGTTCAATGTCCGGTTCAAAGTGAGCCGGGAATTTTTATTGCGGAGTGTGAAGAAGATGGCGGATCGAATTAAATCGTTGTATTTTTGCCCCGAGTTAGTTAAGCAAATAGATGGAAGTCTTGGTATAGGATTTACAAATAACTCAGATGCAGATGATGGGTTTGGGACCCTGGTTTCGAAAATAACCCTGGATACGCAAAAAGATCCCGTGGAATCGAAATCATAACCGGTTTCCATCCGCCGGGTTTGCCTCGGAAACGGGAGCGGGCTCCCCGGATGGATGTTGAGCGTATAGTCATTCTGGAACACTATCCCTCGGAACAACTCCTCTTTTTCGCCGATCTTCCGTGGATTCCGGTACCGCTCCCGCTCTAAAGTTCCCGCCATGGATGCATTTACATTACGCTTAAAGAACCATTAGTTCGGGGGACGGGCTGAAATGGAAGTTGAAATATACGATACTACGTTGCGAGATGGAACCCAAGCCGAGGAATTCTCATTTTCAGTCGAGGACAAGATCCGGATAGCCCTTAAGCTCGATAACCTGGGCATGCACTTCATCGAAGGGGGCTGGCCGGGATCGAACCCGAAAGACGTCGGGTTCTTCCGGGAGATTCGGAACTACGATCTGAAACAAGCCCGTATCACCGCATTCGGCGCAACCCACCATCCCACGAAGACAGCGGTTTCCGATCCGAACCTGAAGGCGCTGCTGGATGCGGGGACCGAGATCGTCACCATTTTCGGCAAAAGCTGGACTATACATGTCCGGGAGAGTCTGCGCACGACCCTGGAGCGTAATCTGGAACTCATTTCGGACAGCATTTCCTTTTTGCGGGGGCACGGCAAGAAGGTCATCTATGATGCCGAGCACTTCTTTGACGGGTTCAAAGCGGAGCCGGAATATGCTCTTGCCACTCTCGGCAGGGCGGTCGAAGCCGGAGTGGAATGCGTCGTGCTGTGCGATACCAACGGGGGCAGCCTCCCCGGCGCGATCAGTACCGCTATCCAGGCGGTAAAGGAAAGATATCCGGGCATAGTGTTCGGCATTCACGCGCATAACGACTCTGAACTGGCGGTGGCAATCTCGCTGCTCGCGGTGGAGATGGGGGCCACGCAGGTGCAGGGTACGATCAACGGCATCGGTGAAAGATGCGGCAATGCAAATCTTTGTTCCATTATACCGAACCTGGACTTCAAGATGGGTGTGGCATGCATACCACCGGAAAGTTTAAAGAGCCTGCGCCAGGTCAGCCGCTTCGTTCTCGAGTTGGCCAACGTGCCGCCGAACCGTTACCAGCCTTTTGTCGGCCGTAGCGCTTTCGCCCATAAGGGAGGCGTTCACATAAGCGCGGTCGAGAAGAACCCTCTCACATACGAACACATCGATCCCACCCTCGTGGGGAACGAGCGGCGCATTCTCGTATCGGACCTCTCGGGGCGCGCGGCGATAAAGCGAAAGGCGCAGGAGTTCGGACTCCGCCTGTCCAAGGCCGATCCGGTGGCGATGCAGGTCCTTGAGGAGTTGAAAGACCTGGAGAATCAGGGCTTCCAGTTCGAGGCCGCCGAGGCGAGTTTTGAACTCCTCATCAACAAGGCGATGGGCAAAAGCAAACGCTACTTCGAACTGGTGGGATTTCGGGTGATGGACCAGAAGATCAGCGAGGGCGAGGAGCCGATTGCCGAGGCGACTATCCTGATCAAGGTGGGGGGGCAGCTCGAACATACCGCCGCGCTCGGGAATGGACCGGTGAATGCCCTGGATAACGCCCTTCGCAAGTCATTGAATAAATTCTATCCGGAACTCAAGGGGATGGAACTCAGCGATTACAAGGTCCGCGTTTTGCCGGGTCTGCCAGGTACGGGCGCAAAGGTGCGGGTGCTTATCGAGTCGCGTGATGAAACCGATTCCTGGGGCACCGTGGGTGTTTCCCACGATATTATCGAGGCGAGTTGGCAGGCGCTCGTGGACAGCATAAATTTCAAGATGTACAAGGCTGAAAAGAAGAACAACAACACCGCCAAAAAGTAAGGCCATGGTCTTCCAGGGGTTGTGCTACCTCGGGGAACCGAAAGCCTCTTCAAGCCTTTTGATCTCATTGTCCGACATGGACGCGGGGAGCTTGCGGTCCTCCAGGATGGAAGCGAAAAACAGGATTTTGGCCGCGTGTTCGATCTTTTCCATGCGCATGCACGCTTCCAGGACGTTTTTGCCGAAAGTGAGAGCGCCATGGCGCCGGAGAAGAATAGCCCGGTGTTTTTCCACATAGGGGGCAATGGATTGCGGCACCTCGTCCGTTGAAGGCGTTGCATAGGGCGCGGTGGGAACCGGGCCGATTGTCAGCCAGACTTCGGGCAGTGCCTTGGAATGGAAGAAGAAGCCGGAGAGCGTGAAGGCCGTTGCCATCGGAGGATGGGCGTGCACTACCGCGCCAACGTCCGGCCTGTGCCGGTAAACATACAGGTGCATCCGTATCTCGCTGGAGGGTTTGCGGACGCCTTCCAGGACGTTGCCCTCCATGTCGGTTTTCACAAGGTCTTCCGGTTCCAGGTCTCCCTTGGGGACCCCTCCGGGAGTGATCAGAATGCAGTTAGCACCGGCTCGGCAGCTCACGTTTCCGTCACTCGCGGCGATCAGGTCCTTGCGCTCGAGTTTGCGGCAGGCCGCAACTATTTGCGACCGGAAATTACTCTCTTGACTATCCATCGTTCTCCCCCCAAAATTCGCGTGCCAAGTTTCCCGGATGCAGGCTGGCGGGTCATGTGCCGGCAAAGGCGCGGAAACCGCAATCAGACGCCGATTCCGATTTTGCCGGTTGCGCCAGGTGCCGAGTATCCGGTATTGAGCATAGACTATCAAGCATCAAGTTTTCCGAGGAGCTGAAAATACAATGATCGGATGGTTCAGACGAAAGAAAAAACAGGAACCCGAACCGAAACGGCGGGATGATGAGGTACGGGAGGAGATAAGGGAAGCGGCGGAGGAAACCGAAGAGGCAGCTTTGCCCGCCGCGGCTCCGGAGGCAGCCGAGGGACCCGAGATATCTGAAGGCGGCGAAGAGCCCGGGATACCCGAAGAACCGGCAGCGGAAGAACCCGAACGGGAAGAGGAGCCTTTGGAGCTTACGGAGGAAGCCTCGGTGGCCGTGGAAGAGACAGCTCCCGAGGCTTCGGAAGAGGTGGAGGATGCCGCCGGCGAGGAAGAGGATGCCGCGGACGAGTCCCTCGACGGGACTCAGCCCAGGAAAGGGTTTTTCAAACGACTTCGCGAGCGTCTTCACAAAACCCGCGAAAAGTTCGTCGACCGGATCGACCGGCTGGTCCTGGGCAGAAAAGAGATAGATGATGACCTGCTGGATGAGCTGGAAGAAATTCTCATCACCTCGGACCTGGGCGTAAAAACGACGGAAATGCTCCTTCGCACGGTTGCCGATAAGGTGAAGCGCAAGGAACTCAGCGATCCCGCCAAACTCCGCGAGCAGATTCGCGATGAGATTCGCTCGGTACTATCGGTTGACGCCCCGCCGCTCGATTACCGGGCCGACCGTCCCTTCGTGGTTATGATAATCGGGGTGAACGGAGTCGGGAAAACAACCACCATCGGCAAGCTCGCCAATCAGTTAAAGCAGGAAAAGCTTCGCACGATGATGGTTGCCGGCGATACATTCCGGGCGGCGGCCGTCGAACAGCTTACCATCTGGGGAGAGCGTGCCGGGGTTCCGGTGATAAAGCAGAAGAGCGGATCGGATCCTTCCGCCGTGGTCTATGATGCAATGGATGCCGCGCTGGCGCGGGATGTCGACGTCATGCTGGTGGACACCGCCGGCCGCATGCACACCAAAGTCAATCTCATGGAGGAGCTGAAAAAGATACAGCGGGTGATTTCCAAGAAAATGCCGGCCGCCCCCCATGAAGTATTCCTGGTCCTCGATGCATCCACAGGGCAGAATGCGCTTTCCCAGGCGCGGCTTTTCAAGGAAGGGATCGGGCTGACGGGGTTGATCCTCACGAAGCTGGACGGCACAGCCAAAGGTGGAATAGTCGCCGCGATCTGTGATGAGCTCAAGGTGCCGGTTCGCTATATCGGAATAGGAGAAGGCGTGGACGACCTGCGGCCCTTCGACGCCGACGAGTTCACACGAGCCCTGTTTTAAGCGGGTGTGCTGAGTTCCACCTGTCCCCGCGTTTTATGGTGGCGATGGATTGGCGCGCGGCCAAAGAGCCTTCACTCGGATTTGGTCCGAGTGGCTGGCTTGGTGCGCTTGTCGATCAGTCTTGAGTGCAACTTCGGCTTCTTCTCGACTGAGAAAGGGCAATCGGGATGATTGCCGGGCGGAAGGAGATATTTCCTTTCCGAAAACTCACTTAATGTGCGCTATCGGTTTTGGCGCCCAGGCCTCGGGGATAATAGACGAACAGGTTACAGGTCCTTGAAAACCACCCCTTTTATCGTCGTATCTCTTGCTATCTTGAAAGTGGATGTGAACTCGACCACGGCCCGGTCCTGCTCGTCATGGATGATGGCCCGCCCCCTGAGAATCCTGCCGTCTCTTTCGAAGACTTCGGCCCTGGCGGTGACCTTTCCCTGCTTGACCGGCAGGAGGTACTTCGCTTCGAGCGCGATTGTCGCGAAATGAGATCCGGGAGCGATCAGGCTCTTGATGGCCATGACCACCGCGGTATCCGCCAGGCTGATCAAAGCTCCCCCGTGCATGAGGCCGCCACCCTGGGCAAGGTCGATGAGGAAGGGCATTTCAAGAACGGCGCGGCCCTCGGCGGCTTCGAGAATAGTCATATTCAGCAGACGCTCGAACGGGGCGCAGCTTATCCACGCCGGCATCGTGAACTGGTGCGGTCCGGTGAATGAAGAAGTGGCCATCGCTGTATTCTCCAAATCATATTGCGGTTGAAAGAGCCGGGCGGCGTATTTGGATTGCCCGCCCGGTGATTGAAATCGACCAACCATAAATAATCAGATTCAATAAGCTCGGAGCCGTTAATAAGTTGAGTAGTGACCCCCCCCGAGCCGGCTCATGGGAAGGGATTCCAGCAGAGGGGCTCCGGAACACATCGGCGACAGGGGATTCTTCCCGCGTGCTGTTCAGCACGGCCCGCCCGCCCTGGACTACGTCCGGCATCCGTAAATGCGAATTCACTCAGCATACCGTCTCTCATAAACTGCATTGGCCCGGGGCGTTTTGCTGATCCCGGGCCAACTTTTTTTATCGGACAGTTTGATTGGCTCTATGCGGAGTGCCGCGCGACGAAGCCTACCCTTTTTTGCTCACGAAATCCTTCATGAAATCGACCAGCGCTTTGACGCCTTCCAGCGTTGTCGCATTGTAGATGGATGCGCGGCATCCGCCCACCGAACGGTGGCCCTTCAGCCCTCCGAGGCCCGCCGCCGCGGCTCCCGCCAGGAACTGCTTTTCGAGTTCCGGATCGGGCAGCCTGAAGGTGATGTTCATGCGCGAGCGTGAATCGGGCCGGGCCGTTCCCCTGTAAAAATCCTGGCTGTCGATGTAGCCGTAGAGAAGCTGTGCTTTTTCGTTATTGATCCTCTCCATGGCATCGATGCCGCCGACGGTTTCCTCGATCCATTTGAGCACCAGGCCGGACACGTATATCGCGAAACAGGGCGGCGTGTTGTAGAGCGAATTATTGGCCGCGTATGTAGTGTACTTCAGCATGGCCGGAAGATCTCCCGGAACACGCTCGAGCATGTCGTCGCGGATCACGACCAAAGTGACCCCGGCCGGACCGAGATTTTTCTGCGCACCGGCATAGATCAGCGCGAATGGCCGTGGATCGATCCGGCGGCTGAATATATCCGAGGACATGTCACTGATCATGGGGACCCCGCCAGGGTTCGGAAAAGTGCGCCACTGGGTGCCGCGGATCGTGTTATTCGAAGTGATGTGCAGGTAGGCGGCATTCTGGTCCACGGGTATATCTTCGGGGATGTATGTGAACTCGCTTTTTTCGGAGCTTGCGATGACCCTCACGTCTTTTCCGAGAACGCGGGCTTCCTTGATAGCCTTGGTGGACCAAGTGCCCGTATCCACGTAATTCAGCGGTTTGCCGGGGATAGCCAGGTTCATGGGGACCATTGCGAACTGGAGGCTCGCGCCTCCCTGGAGGAACAGGACATGGTAGGAATCGTCAAGTCCGAAGAGCCGCCGCACGCGAGCAATCGCGTCCTCCAGGACCACTTCGAAAGGCTTGGACCTGTGGCTTATTTCGAGAAGCGACATTCCGGTGGACTGGAAGTCGAGCATTTCCTGTTTTATCTGTTCGAGCACCATGAGTGGCAGCGCGGCCGGTCCGGCATTGAAGTTGTAAATTCGCTGTGTCATTTTGTTCTCCTGTGATTCTATCGGGTTTCGGACAAACGGCAGGCGAAAACGCTAGTTGGAGGAATTTTTTTTGTCAATTGTTTTTTCCCTTGAAACAGCGTACTGGAATCCGGACGAGTGGATAAATAAGTTTGTAAGGCATGATCGCGAGAATGTAGATTCCCATAACGAGGACAACCGATGCAGATTGAATGGCAAATTGTTCCACTGAAAAACATGCAGGCCGATGCCGCCGTATTCTTCGCCTTCGAGAAGGCGGAGGAGCACCTTCCCGGACTGAGGCGCTTTCTGGACGAAAAGGCAACGTGGCTGACCGGATCAGCCGCGCTCAAGGACTTCCAGGCAAAACCCGGCAGTGTGGCCGTCTTCTATTCTCCTCCGGGCGATTCTCTGCCGCGGGTTATTCTGGCTGGCCTGGGGCCGGCGGCCCAGTTCGATGGCGAAAAGCTGCGGAATGCGGTGGCGTTTGCGCTTAGAAAATGCCGTGAACTGGAAGTGGCCCATCCCGCCATCACCCTCTCCTCCCTGGAGGGCTTGGCCATGGACGCGCCGGAGGCTCTCAGGGAAGTCCTCGTCGGAGCGATTACGGGACTTCATCGTTTCGATGAAATGAAAACCAAGAATTCGGAATCATCCTGCCCCGAGACACTCGTTTTAGTTTCCGAGGGCGATCCCGAACCCGTTTCTCTCGATGTCGTATCGCTCGCCGAGGCCGAGGCCGTCGGCATTACCCTGGCCAGGGACCTGACGGTGGCTCCCGCAAACCGCGTAACTCCGGCTTTCCTGGTGAATGTCGCCCGCGAACTGGCCGAAAGATTCGGCTTTGAACTCGAGATAATCGATCTTGAAGCCGCCCGCGCGCTCGGGATGGGGGCTTTCGCGGCCGTTGCGCAGGGCAGTCGCGAGCCGGCTTATGTCATTGTCATTAAGCACACACCCGCCGGAACGGAAAATGATGCACCCCTGGTATTCGCGGGTAAGGGCATAACATTCGATACGGGCGGCATCTCGCTCAAATCTTCCGACAAGATGGACGCCATGAAGCAGGATATGGCCGGGGCCGCATCGGTCCTCGGGGCTTTCGAGGTGATCGGCCGCACGGGATTGAAACGGCGGGTGATCGGAATCCTCCCCTGTACCGAGAATATGCCGGGTGGGCAAGCCTACAAGCCGGGTGATGTCATCAGGACCTACTCGGGGCAGACAATCGAAATAATCAGCACGGACGCGGAGGGCAGGGTTGTGCTCTGTGACATGCTTGCCTATGCCGCGCGGCAGTTCGCGCCGGCCGCCATGATCGATATCGCCACGCTGACCGGAGCCTGCATCGTCGCGCTTGGAAACCAGGTGGCGGCGGTTATGGGCAACCGGGAGGAGTTGGTCCGGTCAATCCAGCAAATCGGAGAGCGGGTCGGGGAGAGATTCTGGCCCTTGCCGCTCTGGGATTTCTATTTTGAATCGATCAAAAGTGACGTGGCGGACATGAAGAACGTCGGGGCACGTTCCGCGGGCGCCATTATCGGGGGCATGTTCCTCAAGCAGTTCGTCCCACGGGAGATACCCTGGGCGCACCTGGATATCGCGGGGACCGCCTGGAGCGATAAAGACTCGGGCGCGGTTCCCCGGGGCGCGACAGGTTTCGGAGTGAGGACTCTTTTTGAAATCGCTCGCAAGTGGCCTCAACTCGGCATGGACCCGCCGGCATCGAGCACTGTGGCGCCTCAACAGGCAACAGGTTCCGACTGACATGGTATCGTTAGCCCGCATTATTCATGAATCGTGGTCCGCGCGCGAAAAGCCCAACAAGCAAGCGGTGCTATGGGCTTGAAGCGATTTGGCGCCGATAACACACTGTCGGTCGAAGTTGAGGAAGGAAACCCAGATAAGATATTGTCAATACTAGGATTTCCACGCATCCTCACAGAAACTCATGAATAATGCGGGTTAGACGAAAGGGCGGTCTCTTGAGGGCAACATCGTGTGGCAAGACGCCGAATGAGTGCGCGATGCGGGTGTGAAACCCTTACTGTTGAATCCTCGTTTTCAGACTCCTGAGTTTGTCAAGAAACTCCCTCGGGGCTTCGGAGCCGCGCTGGTCGATAACGTGGGGCGTAATGGCGATTATGAGTTCGGTGCGCTTGAGATTCTTGGATGTGGATTGAAAAAGCGGGGCCAGGATCGGCATGTCCTGGAGGAATGGAACACCCTGCTTGTTGTTTTGCTGGTCTGAATCGATGATGCCGCCGATTACGACGGTCGATCCGCTCTGGGCAAGCAGTGTGGTCTTTATATTGCGTTCAATGAAGGTGGGCGCGGTATTATTGACACCCACGGTTGCATTTTCACCCACGCGCCTGATGATTCCCTCCAGTTCCAGCCTGACAAGTCCCCCCGCATTGATGTGCGGGGTAATATTGAGTATCGTGCCCGTTTCTTCGTATTGGATGGTGCTGAAAATAGAGTTGGTATCCGTCGTGGAGCCCGTTGTAAAGGAACCGGTGGGTACCGGCTGGCGGCCGCCGACCGTGAGTGTGGCATCTTTATTGTCGGTGGCGAGCAACGTGGGGTTGGAAAGAATATTGACGTTTGATTTCGAGGAAACGAACCTGATAAACGTTGCTATATCCTTCGCGCCCGCGATCCAGGAGAGGCCCAGACCGGTCGAACCCGCGAAACTGCCGATATTCGGGAAACTGACAGTTGAGTTCGTGGCGGTCGAGGTGGACGACGTGCTTGTAGCTCCCGAGCCAAGCCCGAACAGGGAGACACCGTACCCCGTCTGATTTTTGGGATCGCTCTGGAAGAAATACTGGATGCCGTATTGCATGTCTTTTGTCAGAGAGATCTCGGCGATCATGACCTCGAGAAGAACAGCCCTCGGAAGTATGTCGAGCGTTTCTATGGTCTTTTTGATTCTCCCGTAATCGACGGCATTGGCCCGTGTCACTATCGCGTTGTTTATTTCGTCCGCGATGACACTCACTTCACCCGTGAGGATGTTCGACTGCCTGCCGCCGGCACCCCCGGTTCCCCCGGCTCTTCCTATTCCACCGGTGGTTCCGCCCCGTTGCCCGCTCGTTCCGCTGCCGCCGGTCCCCGCTCCGCCGAAACTGCTGCCGCTGACGCCGCCGGACCGCGACCCGCTCCCAAAAGAGCCTCCACTACCGAAACTGGAACCGGAACTGGACCCGGAGCCTGAGAAAGACGACCTGCCGCTCGAGGAGGAAGATCCACCGAAGCTGCTGCCGGATCCAAAAGCTCCCCTGGTTGCACTTCTCCCGCCCGATGGGACTATCTGCTGCTCCAGTGAGCGGGTGCCGCCCCCGCCGCCGCTCAACCCATATACCTGGTTCAGGATGTCCGCTATGTCGCGCGACAGGGCATTCTGGACGAAGTAGACATAGATTTGCTCGCCGCTTTCCACACCCTGCACGTCGAGTGCCTGGAGCCATTGCTTCGCGGATTTGAGAAGATCGTTGTTCTGGGCCATGACGAGCACGCCCCCGAAGCTTTGCAGAGGGATAAATGCGAGGTTGTTCTTTATCGCGCTGTCCTTGACGCCTCCGAGCTTATTCATGAGGTTTTCCATCCCCTGCACTGCATCCTGCGGCGCGATCGAGCGCAAGGGGATTATTTCCATGCTGACTTCCTGGAGGATATTGATATCAATGGTTTTCAGCAGGTTTACTATCGAGCGGGCATTGTCCGCCTCTTCAACGAATATCAGGCTGTTGGTGAGTGGTTCGGTTATGACTTTCTTGCCGGCGGAAAGAAAGGGCGAGGCGAGATTTGACGCCTGTTTCGCATCCATGTAGCGCAGCCGGTATATCACCACCAGGGGCCGGGTTCCCTCCTTGGTTGCCTTGAGGAGGGACGCATCGGCAATGGGCAGACCGCTGCCGGTTTTTTGAGAAGCCTGGATGTGGTAGAAACCCTTCTTGGGAACGACGCTTACCCCATTGGACTCATAGGCCCTGGTCACCATCTGGAGGAGTTCCTGCGAGGTGAATTCGCCTTCGATGTACATGCTGATGCGGCCCTGCAGGGTCTGATCCACCACATAGTTGAGTTTGAGCTGGTCACCGAAAATCTGGCTTGAGACCTCGCCGATATCCGCCTTGTCGAAGTTGAGGACTATTTTCTGCCGCTCACGTTCGGCCGCCGGGGAAGGGGCGGTGATGGGTTCCTGGTCGGTTGGGCCGATAAGGCCCGATGGCAGAGGCTTGCCTATAGCAGGTGGTATGGGGGTCTTTTTTTCTGTGGGCGTGGTCTTCGGCGGACTGATCTGCTGGACCACTTCCCGCGGGCGATAGGTTTCCGTGTACTGTTCGAGAAGTGTGGGCGGTTGTGCATACCCCGGGGCAGGGGGCTGTTGATATTCCCCTACCGGATTGACGGGAGCTTTTTGCGACTGAGTGGATACGGGAGCCCGCACTGATGAAGTCTGGCAGGAAATTAAAGAAAACGCCAGCATAGCTACCAGAATAGACTGGCATGTTCTCATGTGAAGGACCCCTCCTTGCCTGGGAGAATATACCTGAATAAGCTAACAGAACGTCCGATTTCCGGCGAATATTCAGAAATCTGGCGGCCAGTATAGCACGGTTAAATATCAATACTCAATAAATAGGCGAAACGGCAAATTGCTGATGAACCTCGATTGATACGTCCAAAGCCGAAGGGCACATTCACTCACAAACGGCCAAAGTGGAAAGATAAGGCCGTGTTGAACAGAATCTGCTCGATACTAATACCCCGTGGGCGGGAAATACAAGAGGTGTATTATGTTTTTTCCCCTTTTTCCATCAGGGCGGCAAGAATGACATTCACGACAAGGTCCGGTCCCTTGGTCCTCTGAATCTTCTGTATGTTGATTTCCTGAACGAGAACAGCGAATTGCGAATCCCTGACTTTGTCGAGAAAATAATGCAGCCCGTCCACGGATGTCATGAGGTTGAACCGCAAATGCACTTCCTGATAGAGGCCGTATTCCTTACTGGCAATTACCTGGTAAGTCTTTATTTCAAGTTTTTGCCCGCCCTCGCCCTTTGAAGAGAGCAGGTCTCCAAGCGAGGCGGCAAGCTGATAGGGGTCCGTCCCGCGAAAGAGCCTTTTCTGCATATCCTTCAGCTCCTGCTCCTGCTTGGTCAGTGCGTCCCTGATGCTTTGGGTCTGCTGAAGCTTCTGCTCATATTTCTGAATAAGCTCTTCCTGCTGTTTTATACGCGTCGCGAGCGTTTCGTTTTGTTCGATAACCGGTTCGATCCAGAAGAAATTAATGGCGCCAAGCGACAATAGGATGATGATCCAAACTCCTATCACCATGCGGTATTTCTTCATGTCCCGCAGAGACGGCCGTGTAAATTTCATTAGTCATCATCCTCCGTATCCACATGGGCATCAGGCGGCTCATGTTCCGGGGTGCTTGGTTCATCCGCATCATCGTCATCATCGGCCGGAGGGGCGACCGCGCCCTTGGCCCTGGGTGGGACCACGCCTTTGGGCTTGGGCGCCGCCTCATCATCGGCCGCCGGACCGATGGCCGGCGGTTCAGTCTTTTCCACCGGCAGAGCATCGAGGCTTTTCTTCAGCTTTTCCATGTCAATTTGAAGCTGCACGTTGAACCGCTCCATATCCGAAGTCGGATTGCGGGTCACCGGGGATGCAAATTTTACATCCGTCAGGCCTTCTGTTTTCGAGAGTTCGGACAGGTACCGGATCGCGGACTTGCTCTCACCCCGTATGACGAACTGGCCCTTGCGCAAGGAGAGATAATTGAGCCATGTGTCGTCCGGGGTCAGTTGGGTCAGGAAGGTGAGGAGTTCGAGGAGCGGATATCCTTCCCGGTTGAATTCGGACAGGGTCTTACGATCTTCCTGAAATTTCGAGATTCGAGTCTGCAGTTCCTCGATGGGTTTCCACTGGATTTCGAGCTGATTTACCTGTCTTTTGAGCTGTTTGCTCGTCATCGTGAGCCTGTCGGCGGAGTTGAACTGGTAGAACGAGTAGGCCATAAACAGAAGCACCGCTACGAGAATGGGCCATGTCGATTTTGGAAACTGCCAGGGTTTGAGCAGGATTTCGGAATCGAAGGTGTGGACGGTATCCTTGAGAAGCAGACGGTTGACCCAGTTTCCGACGAATGAGCCCTCGATGCTCTGAGTCCCCGCCGCAATACCGGTTTCCATCCATTCGCGGCCGTAATTGCCTCCCGCCTCCGTGCATTCTCCATCCGTGCACAGAAGATTGAGCCGGGGTTGCGTTTCCGACGCCTCTTCGTCCTCGCCGTTGCCCATGCAGCGCAGGTTCTCGTGGAACAGGTCGAGACTGTACCGCGATTTCCCGACGAGCATCGAGTCGAGAAAGACTCCCTTGTAGAAGCGGTGTACCTCGAGTTGGGAGCCGTCCAGGGCTCGCGCCATGATTGTGAGCGGCGTCTCCGGGGCGCCGGAGGAGGGCGCGGGTAGAAACGCCTCGTAAGCCAGTGCGCTGGGCATTACTGTAAAGAGTTGGAAAAGAGGTGCGTTCAATGCCTGATGGAACTTGTCATAGATTTCCCTCTGCAGGGAAAATATCGGGACCGATATATGGTGGTTGATTGGAAGAGCGGGCCCGAAAAAATGAAGCGTGCTTTCATACTCGTGGAAAATGTTCTCCTGCCAGTCGAAATTGATCGCTTCCTCTAGCTGGTCTTTAAGCGAGGGAGGATAGTGTTCCCTGTGAACCGAGTAAAACGAACTCGGCAGGAACAGCAGCAATGCGCTTCCCTTGCCTCTCGGCTTGATGTTGAGGTACTGAAGGTAGTCGAGAACCGAGTCCCCTTCGGGAACCTGAAAGCGTTCGGTTGGCTCGATCACCCATGAACGCCATCTCCTGCTGGCGCGCAGCACCTCGACGCATCGCGTCTCCGCGTATATGGCGCAAAGGTTCCTGGGCCTGTATCTCATTATGCCTTTCAGCATTGTCCGACCTCTTGTCCGTTCCTACAATGTTTTCCTGCCAAGCACCGTGTACGACTTCTGTTCCTGGGGGCTGAAGCGTACGGTCAGCCACATTCCGGCCGCGGGGGGGCCGTTCCGGCTGATACCGAAGGAGAGAATCCGGTATACGCCGCCGGGCTTCCAGTTGACCGGCAGCAGTTCTTCCTCGGCCTCGTCCGTCCGGGGCAGGTTCGTATTATTGCCATATATGGTCAATAGACTGAAAAGCGACTGCTTTCCAGGAATAAGAAACTCTTTGTATGCGGGGGGCAGATCGAGCATTTTATCAGTTTCGCGATCATAGCCGTAGAAGAGTTGGTGCGTGACGCCGGGAATCAGCAGAAGCTGGTCGAGGCTCGTGAGAGGGCCGTTGAACGGCTGGTAGTTCAGACCCGCCCTCTTGTAATAGTCTTTTTCCGCTCCCTGGGGTCTTTGCATGTCATCCTGGTCGATAAAGTCCAGTATCATATCACTCAGGCGTTCGGCGGTGACCTCATCGGCTCCCGCCCTTTCCAGCGCCTGTCGCAACTGGGGCTGTCCCGCCCTGTTCACATTGATCTTCCGGTCCTCGGCCTCGATAATGACCAGGGCGCGGCCCGTCTGGAATTCGACAACGCGAGGGATGCCGTCCGGTTGCCAGTTCTGGTCGAGGGCGGCATCGCCACGCAGGGGTGGGCCCTGGCCCATCCGTGCAAGGGCCTCATAGCACCCGCCGATCGACAGATAGAGCGCCTGGGATTTGCGGATGGAAAGTATCCGGTCCTCCCCCTGAAGGCGTGTTTCCGCGCTGATCTGAAGAGCGAACCACATGATGAGGGAGCAGATCCAGAGCACAGCGATAAGCACAACCCCCCGCTGACCCGGAACGGCCCTTCCCAGAGTCCCGCGTAAAAAGGCTGAATACCCGCCGGTGAGCGCCATCAGTCCAGCCCTCCCACCTGGCCCCCCGGTAGGGCCTGCTGCTTCTTGTCAACCTTGATTTCAAAAGGGGAGTTGACCAGCAGCAGCTGCGAAAACGCCCTGCCGTCCAGGGTCGCCCACTTCAGTAACACCGAAACGGGAGCCCCATCCTCCTTCCGCCAGCTTTCCTCGAACTGGTTCTTGTCCTTCGCGGCATAGCCCACGGAGAAATCCGCGATGCCGACCGCAAAGAACCGGACCTTCGCTTTCCCGTCGCCCGCGGGTTTTGCCTGCGCAAACTCCTTGATGGCTTTCGGGTGGTAAGGATCGAGCGGAAGTTCCGAGTAGAGCAAAGTCTTTGACTGCTGATCGTAAATATAGCGTGCTATCACCGATACGCCCTGTGAAATGGCCTTTACCGAGTGTGAAGTAGCGAATGCAAGGCCTTTGACCTCTCCGGAAAAGAACGGGCGGTTACCCTCCTCGAATTTAATCGGCGTCGGATCATACTCGGCCAATTGACGTTTAAGCAGGTCCACCAGTAATGCACTCTGCTCGGGCACCCTGTTTTGCGTGCTTTCCCATGCCCGAAGGGCAAAAGTGAGGCATGCGGACAAGATACCTATGACAAGAGTCGATATCACCGTCGCGATCACCAGTTCGATCAGCGTGAATCCTGAGCTGTTCAGAGGCAGGATGTAACCGGATGTACCGGGTGCGTGACGTCTCATGCTTTCCTCGGCTACCTGTGGTCCTCCGGTGGGACCAGGACGCTGAATTCCAGGTACCCGCCTCTGTAATCGAGTATGACGCGATAAAGCTGGCCGCCCCTGTTGCCGGACAGGTTTTCCCCGATTTCGACCGGCATGGCGCTGATCCTCACCACGGGAGAGCCCGCCAGTTCCCCGAAGGAGACGCTGCCTTCCCTGATTCTTGATGGATCGGCAAGGATGGCCTCCGCGGCGGTTTCCAGAATGGGCTGGATCTGGCTCTTGTCCTTGAGGCGGAACTTGTACTGCATGGAATTGGAAATGAGCCCCATTACCCCGCCGGCGACTATGGTGCCGATAATGAGGCTGACCAGCATCTCGAGGAGCGTGAATCCACGTCTTCCAGACCTGCCTCGCAGTCCGGGTGTCGAATGCGGAAAGGAAAAAACGCTCATCAGGATTGCACCCTCGTAACCTTTACCAGCCCGAAAAGGGGGTGGATGGAAATGCGAAACACGCGTACGTGGTCGAATACCACTTCAAACTCAGTTCCAACCAGGCTCCCGTCCGGGTAGAAGGTGACAAAGAAATCTCCGGTTTCCGGGTCTTTTTCCAGGCGCTCGGAAAACACTTCCGCATTCAGTGGTATGGACCTTCTCGGAGGGCTGACAAAATCATATACACGCTCGGAACCATTGAGCCTGAAGGCAACGGGACGGCCGGAGCTTATGGCGAACAGGCGGGCGCGCTTGATCGTTTCCGTGAATTCCTGCAGGAATTCGGAATCTTCAATGCGCTTCCAGCTTGATCCCACGCGGGGGGCGACCACGGCGACCGTCACCGACAGGATCAGCAGGACGACCACCATTTCTATCAGGGTAAACCCCCGGCGGCATCGAGGATGTTTAGAATTTGATGTCATTGATGCCAAAAATCGCCGTGAACATGCTCATGACCATCAGGGCGATAATGACGCCCGTACACATGATCACCACCGGCTCCATGAGAGTCATGATACGCTGCAGGGTGCGCTGCAGCTCCTTTTCAAAATGCTCGGAGAGCCCGAGCAACCCCGCGCCGATATTCCCCTGCTCCTCGGATATGCGCAGCATGGTTCCCAGGCGGGCCGGAAACAGCCCCTGATTCCTGAAATAATTGCTCATCGACCGCCCGACCTTGATTTCCTGGTGAAGCGGGATGATAGATTCCTTGAGAACGACGTTCATGATCAGTTCCTGCCCCAGGGTAAGCGCTCTGAGCAGCGGGACGCCGGATTCCATCATCGTTCCGAGCGTGCGGCAAAATCGCGTGAGTTCGCTGTGGAGAATAATGTAGCGTGTGATTGGAAACCAGAACAGGAGTCTGTCGGTTGTCTTTCTGACCTGAGGGTTCAGGAGCAGGTACTTGCCGCCCCAGAATGCCACGGCAAGGACGAAAGGAATCACCCAGCCATATTCCTTTAACCATACGCCGATTTGGAGCATGACCTGCGTAATAAAAGGGACCTGCTGATTGAGGTCATGGAAAATCTGGGCAAACTTCGGGATGACGTAGACGAGGAGGATCACCATCGATACCATGCTGGTGCCAAGCAGGATGACGGGGTAGATCATCGAGGAGACCAAAGTCTGGCGAAAAGCGCGCCGTTGCTCCATGTACTGAGCCACCCGTTTAAGGATCGGTCCGAGTGTTCCGCTTGCCTCGCCGGCTCGGATCATGTGGTCGGACAGAGTCCCGAAAACGTCCCTGTACTTACCCATGGCCCCGGAAAGGTCGCTTCCGCCCTGCACGTCTTCCAGCAGGTCCTTTACGATGCGCTGAAAACCCTTATGGGTCTGATTCGTGCTAATGAGGCCCAGGGCGCGATCGACCGGAAGCCCGGCCAACAGCAGGTCGGAAAGATCGAAGAAAAACCGGATGACCTGGTCTTCGGGGATTCGCCGCCTCTGCTGGCTTTTGACGGCCTTTATCTTGACGGGGAAGAGCCTGCTCGATTTAAGCTTGCGAGCGGCATCGACTTCGGAAAGGGCTTCCAGCACGCCTCGATGCACCTCTCCCTGAAGATCACGCGCCTGATATTGATAGTAACTCATAAAAGTACGATTTCCCGTTGCCGGTTAAGACCCTTTCAGCCCAGACTGGTAACCCGCAGGACTTCGGACAGGGTTGTCATGCCTTCGATTACCTTGTGGAAGCCGTCGTAGGCCAGTGGCCGATATCCATATTCAATCGCCGCCTGCGAAATGCTCCCCGCGTCCTTCCCCGCCACGATTGCGGAACGGACTGACTCGTTGATGGGAAGCACCTCGAATATGGCCTGCCTGCCTTTGTACCCTGTATAACCGCACCTGTCGCACCCTTTGCTCTGATAAAGAGTGAGGGATTCCGGCAGGTCGGGAATAATTTCGCTGATCTTGTTGCGGTCCACATCCCGGGCCGGGTATTCGGACTTGCAGTGCGGGCACAGGATACGGATGAGCCGCTGGGCCAGGACGGCCAGAAGCGAGTCGGCCATGAGAAATGATTCTATACCGATATCACGAAGGCGGGTGATTGCGCCGGGAGCATCATTGGTGTGCAGCGTGGAGAGAACAAGGTGTCCGGTCAGTGCCGATTCGATCGCTATGTCGGCGGTTTCCTTGTCGCGGATTTCCCCGATGAGCAGCACATCCGGGTCCTGGCGTACCAGGGAACGCAGGGCGTTGGCGAAGGTTAGATCTATCTGCGGTTTTACCTGGATTTGATTGATGCCGTTGATCTGGTATTCGACCGGGTCCTCGACGGTAAGAATCTTGCGCGTGACGGAGTTGAGTTTTTTCAGGACCCCATAGAGCGTTGTGGTTTTGCCCGATCCGGTGGGGCCGGTCACCAGGATCATCCCATAAGGACGCTCTATGAGACCTTCGAGAAATGCGAGGCTTTTTTGAGGCATCCCCAGATTTGCGAGGTTATAGTCCACGCCCTCCTGGGACAGAAGCCTCAGGACGACGCTTTCGCCATATATGGTGGGTACCGTTGAGACACGGATGTCCACTTCGCGGTTTCCGAACCGCAGTTTTATCTTTCCGTCCTGGGGAAGCCTTCGTTCCGCGATATTCAGGTTTGCCATGAGCTTCAGACGGCTGATGATCGCGGACTGCATGTTTTTCTGCGGCTGGTCCAGGTCGAAAAGAACGCCGTCAACCCGGCAGCGCACCTGAAAGGAGCGTTCAAAAGGCTCGAAGTGGATATCCGATGCACGCATGTCAAGGGCGCGTGAAATCAGGACATTCACGAGCCGTACGATAGGCGCCTCCTGGGCCAGTCCCTTGAGATGCTCCAGGTCTTCCTCGAAGCCGTCCGCGCCGATGGAGATACCGTCCGAGAGGGCTTCGGCTTCGCGGGCGGCCGTGCCGTAAAGCCGGTCTATGGCGGTGCGGATCTCCTCGCGCTGGCCGACGCACAGATTCAGTTCCATCCCCGAGAAATAACCCGCCAGGATGTTGATTATCGGAAGATTCAAAGGATTGCTCACAACGATGCGCACCCCGTTGCCGTCTACCTGGATAGGCAAAACGGCATGCTTGCGCAGGAAAAACATGGATACCCCTTCCAGGAGAACCGGTTTTTCCGGGTAGTCCTCGCGCTCGAGCAGAGGGATCTTGAGCTGCCTGGCCATCACCCGCAACACACGGTTTTCGTCCGTAACTGCGATATTCTCGAAAGCATCCATCAACGGCAGCCCTTCGATAAAACAGGACAGCCGCAATTGTTTCACCTGCTCGTCATGCAGGCTGAATTCCTGTCGAAATGCCTCAAGCAGAGATGTCTGGTTGCTCATTTTTTATCCTGAAAAAGGATGTTGCTTCGGAGCCCGGAGAAGAATTCGGGGGATGAGGAGTGAGTCCACCGGGTCCCATCCAGATCCTATAATATCCTGTATAGAAAAAAAATTAATAGAGAAAAGTAAATGTTCAGAATTAAAGGGATTTCAGACTGAGTTCCGTTCTGCCGGGCGCTCTTTTCGAGGTTTACGCGCAGAAGTGACGTGATAAGTGGCTAATTGCTCCTCCCGCTGTTTCCGTGGTTGTGAAATAGAAATATAATCAATTATTTCGAAAAGAGAACAACGAAGCATCCTTTTGACCGGAGTTGACATCGGGATGGATACCTTTTAAAGTTGCCCATTTCGTTCTTTCCGGTACACAAAGCGGACATGCAGAGGACAATCAGGAGCGTAGAATAGATGAAATGTG
Organism: Syntrophobacter sp.; assembly: GCA_039679945.1. Lineage (GTDB taxonomy): Bacteria > Desulfobacterota > Syntrophobacteria > Syntrophobacterales > Syntrophobacteraceae > SbD1. The sequence continues at coordinate 22,763 of JBDKTY010000035.1, forward strand.
ATCAGAAGTCATGTGCAAGCTGCAAGGGAGACTCAAAGAGGTCCAAAGAGGAGATCATTGGGTGTAAGCTGGCGCGGATAAAGCACAAATTGTTGGTGATGAGTGGAAAGGGCGGTGTGGGAAAAAGCAGCGTCGCATCGTACCTGTCACTTTCCCTGGCGCAAATGGGCTTCCGGGTGGGCCTGCTGGACGTTGACCTGCACGGACCGAGCATCCCCAGAATGTTCGGTTTGCATGGAGTGCTCAATATTACGCAGGAACGTGAAATCGTGCCGCATCAATATAGTCCCAACCTGAAAATCGTCTCGATAGAGTCGATGCTGGAGGATTCCGATTCCGCCATCATCTGGCGTGGGCCGTTGAAGCATGGTGTGATTGCGCAGTTCCTGGCCGACTGCGAATGGGGAGATCTCGATTATCTCGTCATCGACGCGCCTCCCGGGACGGGCGACGAACCTCTCAGCGTCTCACGGCTCGTTCCCGACGCCAGGGCGATAATTGTCACGACCCCGCAGGAAGTGGCTCTCGCGGATGTCAGGAAGTCCATCAATTTCTGCCGCAAGGTTGGTATGGAGATGCTCGGACTGGTTGAGAACATGTCCGGTCTCTACTGTCCCCACTGCAATGAATTCATTCCTATTTTCCGCACCGGCGGCGGAAGCAGGACCTCCGAGAGCATGAAAGTACCTTTCCTGGGCGAACTGCCGTTTGACCCCAAGGTGGTCGAGGGCGGGGACCGGGGAAAGCCGATCATAGAAGAAAGCCACGACTCGCCGTTCGCCGTGGCGGTGGGGCGTTTTGCACAGGAAGTTCTATCCAGGCTGGAGGCCGGGGGTGATGTGAAAGCCCCCACGGAATAATTCTTCAACATGAAAGGGTAAGGCGGCCCGAACCAATGCAAAGAATATCACTCGACCAGACTTCCCTCACCGAGGACCAGAAGAAGACTCTGCACGAGATGTGGCTACGTTGCGTGCGGCGCATAATCGTCAGCACAACCCTTGCCGGGAGCGGACACCCTGGCGGGTCCATGTCCTCGCTTCACCTTCTTCTCACGCTCTACGGCATTATGGCACACGACGGCAACAATCCCTGCTGGGAAGGCCGGGACAGGCTGCTGGTAAGCATGGGACATATCAGCCCCGGCGTTTACAGTGTCTTGAGCGAGTTCGGTTATTTCGGTGAAGAGACCTTCTGTACGGAGTTCAGGCGGGCTGGTTCATCCTTTACCGGGCATGTCGAATGTTGTGTCCCGGGTATTGAGTGGAATACGGGTGTGCTGGGGCAGGGCCTTTCAGCCGGAACCGGAATGGCGCTCGCGCTCAAACTCCGGCAGAAGAAGAATCGGGTCTTCGTTATCATGGGAGACGGCGAGCAGCAAAAAGGCCAGATCTCCGAGGCGCGCCGTTTCGCCGCCAAGTATGGCCTCAATAACATGGCCTGCATTATAGACCGCAATTACCTCCAGATCAGTGGAAGCACGAATTCCGTCATGCCCCAGGATGTTCGCGCCGACTATGCCGCGGCTCACTGGAACGTGGAATATATCGAGGATGGCCACGACTTCGACCAGATTTATCGGGCACTCAGGAATGTATACCTGGGCGAAACGGGCGATCCCCGCTCCCCGACGGCCGTGGTGGCTCATACCATAATGGGCAAGGGCGTTTCGTTCATGGAAAACAAGGCCAAGTACCACGGGAGCACCCTGAACGAAGCCGATGCGGCCAAAGCGCTCGATGAACTCGGGCTCGATAATCCCATTCCCGTGTACAAGGAAAAACGCCGTAACACCAAGTCCTTTTGCGCTCATTTCTGCCGCCCGCGTCTCTACCCGGAAATCAACGGGGGAGAACCGCGGACCTATGCCGCGGACGTAGTCACGGACAACAGGTCGGCCTATGGCGCGGCCCTGGAAGATCTTGCCCGCCTGAACAACACCGAGAACGACGCCAGGGTCATCGGAATTAGCTGTGACTTGGAGGGTTCCGTCAAAATGGAGGGATTTCATAAGTTCTCCCCCAAGGCGTTCTTCGAATCCGGCATCCAGGAACATCATACGGCAACCCTGTCCGGGGCTTTGAGCAAGGAAGGGTTCGCCACATTTTTCAGCACCTTCGGGACCTTCGGAGTAACCGAGGTCTTCAACCAACTGCGGCTGAACGATATCAATGAAACCAATCTCAAGCTGGTGTGCACTCATCTCGGGCTGGATGTCGGTGAAGATGGTCAAACACACCAATGCATAGACTACATTGGTCTTTTGCAGAACCTTTTCGGTTTTTCCGTGTTCCTCCCCGCCGATCCCAACCAGACTGATCGAATCGTGCGCTTTGTGGCGGGGAAGGCCGGCAACTTTTTTGTCGGTATGGGAAGGTCGAAGATCCCAGTCATTCTGGATGAACTCGGCAAGCCCGCCTTTGCCGGGGATTACCGGTTCGAGCCGGGAAAAGCCGACCGGTTGCGCAATGGAAAACATGGCGCGATCCTCACATATGGTTCGCTGGTCGGGCATGCGCTCAAGGCGCGGGATGTGCTTGCCGAAAAACACGGCATCGAGGTTGCGGTTTTTAACTTCGCTTCCATTAAGCCACTCGATATCCGGGCCATAGAAGAAGCCGCGGCTACCGGTCTGGTGATTACCGCGGAGGACCACCAGATAGATACCGGGCTGGGCGCCCGCGTTGCCACGGTGATAGCCGAAAAAGGTCTGATCTGCGGTTTTCGGCGACTCGGTGTGAAGAAATACGGTGTCTCCGGAATTCCCGAGGAACTGTACCGGTTGGAGGGAATCAACTGGGAGGGGATTGTACAAGCCGTTCTGCAAACCCGGAAAGCCGAGCCGCCAACGAAATAAAACCTTCATTCATGAACTCATCGCTGAACGGGTCCCGGTTTGCCGGGACCCGCGAAGGCAAGACCGAATGCAGAAACGGCCGTGCGGGGACGACCAGCGACCCCAGGTAGCGGCCGAGACGCCAGCGAAGCAGCCTGTCCCTTTGACTGGCAAGCGCGGGGGCGGCGAACATCCTGAGCATCATGTTCTGCTTGAGGTAGCACTCGCCTGCTCTGTCCACGGAGGGCAGCGGCCCCAACGCGGCCGATTCCAGGAATCGGCGATAAATGGCGCTTGCCTTCGCGATACACTCTCCGTCAGCCACGAATCCTTTCAACAAACCGAGATACGCTTGCGGTGAACTCTTTCTCGGCAGCCAGAATGCCTCCATCTCGCTTTCGATCAGGCGGTGACAATCCATTGCCGATAACCCCATCGCTTCGCTAAATGAAGGAGAGCGGCACAGATCATTTATAATCGGATGCCAGATTGCATCCGCGAGGAAGTGAGACGCAACTCCCAGCGCCCATGCAAAGTCCGCCTCGCGACCCGGAAGTCTCTCCTCGGCAATCCAGTTCTGAATCGGCCCAAGGCCCTCCCGTTCCATGAGCGTATGCAAACGGTCCCCGAGACGACCCAGGGAGAAGAAGGGCAGATCATAGAAAAAAATATCGGGGGATATGGCGCCGAGGAAAAAAGCGAGCCACTCCCCGCCGATAGCCGTGTCAATCCAGCTCGGTTTTTGATCGGACTTCAGATATTCATCGGCCATCAATAGATGGAATCGCTCTTTGGGCATTTGTCGGATATTCCGAAACGGGTAAGGGGCGGACGTCAGGACTTACCCGTATTGTCCTCCCGGCTGCAGAAGATCTGGATGGCTTCGGGAATCAACCGCCGAACGAACGCATTGCGATCCCCTTCATATTGCGCCAGGTACTCCGCGTATTTCGGGTGTAGCGGGGAAAGCGCGGGGGATTGATGCCGTGAAGCGGCGAACTGGTTGTGGAAATGCTGTATCAAATCGAGGAGTGGAACGCTCAGGAACTGGTAGTCATTCAGCCAGTCTATCCGGTACATGGCTTCAAAACGCAGCAGGTCGAGCAGAAACAGAGTGATATCCGTCACTCCCATCTTCCGTTCGCTTTCCAGGTAGTGAAATCGCTGTCCGGAGCCCAACCCGCTTATCCCCATGATGAGTTCGTACAGGGCGGTTGCGGAATCCTCTCCGCCACGAATCAGATATCTTACGGTCGAACTGTCGAGGTCCCGCACGGAGGTGTCGTCGCTAAAATGCATGCCGAAACGGCGCGACCAGGGTTCGAAGCCCTTTTTCGCCTTCAAGTGCCGCCTACGTTCATTCAAGTCGATTATGTTGGCCAACGTAACCTCTCTTTGGCCGGTTAGAATACATCGGCCGAAAAAATGTGGATCTCGGTTTCCGGATCTTTCCATGCGTCCTTGTGGAGGCCGGCCTTCTTGCATGTCCATTCCAGGAACTGTGTCCGGTCCCAGTTATGTTCAACCGCTACCTGCGGGAGGAGAATCCCGGACTGGAATCCCTTGCGAAGGAAAAGACCATGCTTTCCAACTTCGATAATGGAGGGGTCGCTTATTCGCTGGAGCGGCGTGAGCACCGAAATCTCAATTTCGACCTTGTCAAGTTCTTCCGGTGTGAGAGGGCAGAACCTGGGGTCGCCAAACGCCGACTCCACCGCCATTCTTCTTATTGTGTCACTCAGGGTGCCGTGGGGTTCCATCATGCCGATACACCCCCTCAGGTCCGCACCTTTGTGGATGCAGACAAATGCGCCCCTCGGTTCCCGAAGCCTGGGCGAATCGATCGGAATTTCGGGCATCGGCTCACCGAGGCAGCGACTTCTGATGGCGTGGTATGCAATCCTGCGAAGAGTTTCCTGTTCTTCCGGGCTATAGCCCAAAGTCGTCCGCGTCCCGCTCCGGTCGTCGGGATTTTCCGCCTCCGCCGGTTTCCCGCGATACACGGCGGCCGCCATATATCCCACTACCCCGCTGCTCTTATCACCGGTAACATCGCCTGAATTGGCATAATGGAGCACCTGCGCGCTGTCCGCTCCCATTTGCCTGGCCGCGAGCATGAGAGTCACGACCGGGCCCGCTCCGCAAGCCTCGCACTTCCTGTTCTTGATCTGGTCCGCCAGGCCCTCCGGGTCAAATGCGGCGATCCTGTCCAGAAAATCCCGGTCCAGCTTTCGGGCGTCTTCATATGGATGATAGTGCGAGAGGTCCGTGCTCGCGACTAAAAGAACACGCTTGCCCCCGCAGGCGGCGACTATCGCGTCGGCAAGCGCCCGGCACGTTTCCAGGCCTTGTTCGCCCATCATGACCGGGGCGATCGCGAAGCGGGGGAGGACCGACTGCAAAAAGGGGAGCTGGATCTCCAGCGAATGCTCCAGTTCGTCGGCGTGAGGGACATACCTGACCAGCGGGGTCTGTTCGAAGAGTGAGTTTATCAGTTCGTGATCGAGCGGAACAACCCCGAGGGGTGTACGAAACCCGCCGAGATTGTAAACACTGGCTCCCGGGAAATGAGCGCGGTGGCATGGCGCGAGTATCACGATCCGTTCGAAGGGATTATCGATGAGGAGCTTGTAAGCGTAAGCGGCGACGGGGCCTGAATAGACATAGCCGGCATGTGGACTGATGATCCCCGTCAACTGCCCCGCGAACGTGACATTGCTCGCCGCATTGAGGTATCCGGATACCTGCCTTTTTAAATGGCCTGGGTCGGCAGGGTACCAACTGCCGGCAATAACGGATTCCCGTATCTTTTCGGCTGCCATAATACCCCTCTTCGCAAAGAGATGCCTGAGTCACCCGATCCTGGGCATGAGAGCCCACTTGATGAACCACCAGGGACTGTTATCGTCCTTGTCCAGGCAAACGATCCCTCCGTTCTGAAACTTGAAAACCAGCTTTTGGGCGGAACCCGTGATTAGAAAACCCGCCAGCCTTTCCATGAACGGCAGGTGACCGACAAGCATCCAATTATCTTCCGTTCTTATCTTCCTCGCAAGCTCGGTGGCATCATCCAGAGGATCGATTCCGGAAGTGTACACTACTTCCGTGCCGGATAGAAGGAACGCCGCGAATATTTCGGCGGTTTGACGCGCTCTCTTTTTACCGCTGTGCAGGATTGTTCCGGGCCTGATGCCATACCCTTTGGCGACTTCAGCTATCCGGGTGACGTCCGCGATCCCTTCTGGTGAAAGGCCTCGCTCGTGGTCCAGGTCCTCCGGCAGGCTCTTTCCATGCTGAACCAGGTAAAGCGCCATGATTTCTCCTTCCCACGGCAGGACAGTCGCCGATGCCCCGTCGACGCCGGTCATCATTGCGGAGGGGATAAGCCACGGTGCGTCGGCGTATTCCTTGTCATATCGTCACAAAATGGTACAGAAAAACTTAAGCGGCAATCGCTTTTTTTCAAGGTTTTACCGGCGCCCTCGACCGGGTAATACAAATGCGGGGCACATCGGAAGGGACGGAAGCAAATGTGGTGGCTAGCGCCGTGCGCGCGGCCCGGAAATATTACGGGCACGATCAACGAAACCCGCCGTTCATGCTTCGATACCCCGGCACGAACGGCCTGGGGGAAGTCGGCGCTTTGAAGGCCGGCAACAGCAGGGACCGTTACTTCATTTTTTGGATAGCAGCCCAAATATCCAGGTATAGCTGCGCTTCAGCGGGGCTGATCAGCGGATGGCGCTGTGGTTTTTTCAGCTCCCCCGTCTTCATTATGAATCCCATGTAATCGCCGCTGGGCAGTTGAACGCTGTATGCCCCCTCCTCGGCGGTCCTGAGAGTCCCAACCTGATCGCCCTTGGCATTGAGTATCTTCCAGGTGCCCTGGTCCGCTTTCTTGATGGTGAGTTCTTCTGCAGCGGCGAGTTGAATGAACATAAAGCAAGACAGAAAAACAAGGAGTGCGGGAAACAAATGTCTTTTCATGACTACCTCGGTGCGGGGGGAATTCGATCCTGCCGGCCGGTCGTGGTGTTCCGGCCGCCGATACCGTTATTGCTGGCAGTGGTGCTTTATATTAACGCCCCTCACGATAAATATGACACTCTCGGCGATATTGGTAGCCTGGTCGGCGGTCCGTTCGAGGCATCTTGCCGCGATGATCGTGGAGACGGACCTCTCCACGGCGGGGGCTTCCGTGCTCATGTAAGCCATCATTTCTTTCAGAATTGTATAGTTCAGGTCATCGGCCGCATCGTCCATCTTGCAGACATCCATTGCAAGGTCCGCATTCTGGTTGATGAAAGAACCGATCACCATCCGCAGCATGTCGATAGCCGTTTCAGCGAGTTCCTCGATGGCTTCGTTGGAGGGCAGGGGCGGGCGGCTGTTCAGGAAGATGGCCCTCTGTGCAATGTTGACGGCCTGGTCGGCGATGCGCTCCAGGTCCACCGCGATACGCATACTGCCAATTATGAATCGCAGGTCCCGCGCCATTGGCTGATCGAGTGCGAGCAGCCTCAACGAGTGGCGGTCAACCTCCACCTCCAGGAGATTGATCTCCTGATCACCCTTGAGTACTTCCTCGGCCAGTGCGTCGTTTCTTTCCACCAGTGCCTTGACCGACTTATCCAACGCCTGTTCCGTCAGAGTCGCCATTCTGAGGATGATCATCTTCAACTGTTCGAGATCCGAGTGAAAGCGGCTTTCCACCATTTGGAGACTCCTGACCGGGGGGCTTTTTCCGAGCTTCCAGCAAATAATCAACAAAAACAGGTGTAATTACAAGAATTAAATCAGGTTGCTACTTATTCTTTGCTTTGTATGGCCATTGACAGGACAGCATCATTCGGTATCCTTTGTCCGGCGCGTTTGTGTGTGATCCGGGCAAAGCAATGATGCATGGAAGGCGGCGAAACAAAACGGAAAGACCGGAATTTCGCACCATGCCTCCATGTGGAGCGATAAATCATAAGAACAGGTGAATCCAATATAAACCCAAATAATTGCGGGAATAAAGGTGTAATTTGCGGAAGTGAGCAGTAATTTGCAAAGGCGAGTGCGTCACGGGCCGCAGGGCCGGGGGAAGACGGCGGGGTTGGCTCACGCTGTTTCATGAAGACGTGGGAAGACATCAGCCCTGGCCGTGCGTTCCGTATGGTCCAGGCAATTTTGATGTACATTATTTAGTGATTCTGGTATCAACGAAGCCTGAAAAAAGCCGTCGCGGGTGTCTGGTCATACGCCCTCCGCGGATTAGGAAAGGAGGCAATTGTTGTGAAATTCATTTCCAGGGTTCTGTGCTCCACGATCATCATCGCATTCCTGGTGGCGGTTATCATGCCCGTCGTCGCTCCCGCCGCCCAGGACGAAGTAATTGTCGGAACTGTCGTCAAGAACGGCAAAGTGTTTGTGATAGAGGCTGACGACGGGGATTACATAGTGAAAGGGAAAGACTTGTCGAAGATGGTGGGAAAGCTGGTTGAAGTAACCGGCAAGATCATAGAGAGCGACAAGGGGGACGTGATCGAAGCCAAGTCCGTCGAAGAGATTCAGGAATAACAGAACATCTTCATCCGGTCCGCTTCACGGCGGGCCGGATGTGATATCCACCCTTCCGGCACCGCATCCGGCTCAACCCTCGCCATACTTCCCGATCTCATGGAGTTTCGCATACTTGAGAAAACTCCCCATGGCCTTTGTCAGCGCGATCATAAAACCGTCGAAGCCCGCCAGGCATCCCAGTTTCAGGAAATAGTTCCTGAAAAACATCCATCCGAATCGCAGGATTGCGTCCGCCGGTCCGGCTTTCCTTCCTTCCGCGTGAAGTTGCTCGGCCGTAAGGGTCGAATACTGGTCCATAACTCGAAACATGTCGGAATAGCAGTCAAAGCTATAGTGTTCGATTTCGTTTTCCAGCCGTTCTATTTTGCTGTCCGTGACCCAGTTCTCATGTATCAGCCGCTCATACCCACCGGTGCTCCGGCGCATTAGCCGGGTGACTTCATCCGGCCACCAGTCCCCCACCTTGATCCATCTGCCGTGGAAGAAGTTTTTGCGCCTGAAGGAGTAAACGTCCGCCGGGGCATCTCCCGAGAGGATTTCGACTATCTTCCGCGCTGTTTCGGCGGGGACCCGTTCATCCGCATCTATTGAAAACACCCATTCATGGGAGCATTTCGCGATGGCGCTGTTTTTCTGCGGACCAAACCCTTTCCAGGCTTCGACAAACCATCTCGCATCGAACTCTTTGGCGATCCGCTCGGTGCGATCAGTGCTGCCGCAATCCACAATGACAATCTCATCTGCGAAGAAGAGACTTTCCAGGCACATGCGCAGTTTCTTCTCCGCATTCTTGGTGATAATCGCCACCGACAATGGGGCCTTGGTCATTTCATTCCGCCTGCTTGAGTGAACGGGAGTGCTATTCATCGGAGTCCAGTTGTTTTTCGAGTTGCTCCTTGAGGCTGCAGACGCTGCACACGGGGAGCCATGCCGGTTCACCGCATCTTTCACAAAGCTTCAATTCCGTCGCATCGAATTCGGGCGGCTGACGGTTCCTCAGGTAGGAAAAAAGAAAGTCCCTCTTGGTGCCGGGCATTTTGCTCTCGATCTGGTCCAACGCCTCTTTTATGGTGTGGCTGGTGGCGCCGTGGGAAAGCGGGCACTTGGCCGAGTGCGGCCGTATGGACGCAAAATGGCAGTAGGCGCGGATTTCGTGAGACTCCAGCCGGTAGAGCGGCTTGATCTTGGCCGGCATTCGCGGATGTGACGACTTCAAATACGGGTACTGTTTCTCAAAATACTGCGTCCGGTTTCTAAGAATATTTCCGAGCAGCCGTCCCGCCTCATCATCGAGGTTATGCCCCGAAAGAATAGCGGAATAGCCCTCCTTCACCGTCAGGCGGTTCAGCATTTGACGCTTTATGGTGCCGCACAGCGAGCAGATGTTTCGCCTCGTTCTTCCACGAACTTCAGGGATGGTCCAGCCGAAAAGCTCCTTTACAGAGTACTGAGACCAGGGCAGGCCTCTGGACCGCGCGAACTCGGCGACCGCCTCCACGGACTCATCCGAAAAACCTTCAATTTCCAAATGTATGTGGAGTCCCCTGGTACGATACCCCAATTCGTTCAGGATATCCCATAACGCCAGCGAGTCCTTGCCGCCCGAGACCGCGACCAGGAGATCGGCGCCCCGCTCGATGCCGAATTTTTCCATGGCTCTTGCCACGGCCGTCCTGCAAAAATGCAAAAAGCACTCAGAGCAAAAGAGAGTGTTGTGGCTGGGCAGTCTGATCCGGCCGCGTCCGGAGCATCGTCTGCACCTGGCGGCTTCCGGCAGCCTGGGAAGTGTGTATTCCATTGGAGTCGTCCATAATAGTCAGGTTATACGAATTGGATTCGGCGATTACGAGTCACAGATGGTATTCTATTTTGCGGATAAAGGAAACGATGGGATTTTGCTTCCGCGGGAAGCCCATAATTTTGGAGCCAATGACGGTAAAATGGTTATACTCACCGTAATTTCCGTTTGAATTGGAGAGTGCGGCATGGATGGAATGCATTACGAAGGGATGATTATCCGGCCCCCCAGCGAGGCCGACAGCATACTGCTCCAGGTGACACTGGGTTGTTCCCATAACAAGTGCACGTTCTGCGGAACCTACAAGGAAAAGCGCTTCACGATCAGGGACGATTCCATAATCAACGCGGACATCGATTACGCGGCCCAAAACCTGAGGTTTCTCCGCCGGGTCTTTCTCATAGATGGAGATGCCCTGATTATTCCCCAGGAGAGACTGATCCGGATTCTGACGCGAATCCGGGAGAAGATGCCCTGGATTCAGCGGGTGGGAGTCTACGGCAATGCGAAAGGGATTCTGCGGAAAACGGGAGAGGAACTCTCCGCGCTGAGAGAACTGGGCCTCGGGATTGTCTATTACGGACTCGAGAGCGGGGATGCCCGGACGTTGGAGGAAGTAAAGAAAGGGCACACTCCCGAGAAAATGATCGAGGCCGGCCGCAGGGTCAGGGCCGCCGGCATGAAACTTTCGGTGATGGTGATCCTGGGGCTTGCCGGCCGGGAGCGTTCACTCGAACATGCCCGCGCGACGGGCGAGGCATTGAGCGCCATAGATCCCAATTACGTCGGGGTTCTCACACTCATGGTGCCTCCCAATACGGAACTGGCCGCCAAGGTCAGGTCGGGCGATTTTGAGCTGCAGGCGCCGGACGAGATGCTGCGGGAACTCAGGGAGATACTCTCCAGTACGAACATGACGCGGGGGCTTTTTTTCGCCAACCACGCGTCAAACTACCTGCCGCTTCGGGTGAAGATGCCCGCCGATAAAGAAAAAGCCCTGCAGTCGATCGACCGTGCGCTCTCCGGGGAAATCAGCCTCAAGCCCGAATGGCTTCGGGGACTCTGAGGCCGTCGATAAGGCTGCCATCGTCCCCGCGGGCAATGCCTTCTCGCGTCAATATCATCAGCCGACATCGGTTTCTGACGGGAAGGAGCCAGGGTAGCCAAAACCGCATGATATCAATGTATTCCTCACATGATTAAAGCCCCATGGGAGGTAATATCCCGCCGCGTCATCCTCGAAGTCGTTCGCTTCTCCAGTCCCTTGCACCGTGCACATGAAACTGGCGTGCTCGAGTGTGTCCGGGTCCGACAGGCTTGATCCACTCATATAGATACGGAATACCGCGCCGTGACCCAACGGGAACTGCATCCCTCATGACGGGAGCATGCAGCGGGCGCGCGAGTGGAAAGTGCCGGGTGGATAGAAATGATGCAGTCGCTCTCGCAACAGAAAAGAAGACAAAAACTTCCCGCGGCGAACCTGTTGGCAAGGGGAGGGGCGATGATATGGGCATCGAAGGATTCAGGATGTTGGGCGGAACTTTATTTTTGGCGAGGAACTCCTATCTTATAACCATTATCTAACAATTACGATAGGAGGAGAAGGAGGATCGAGAATGATCCTGAACAATATTATGCTCAGACGCACTCTGATCGGGGTGCTGGTAATGCTGTTAGGCGCTCCGGTTGGAGTGTTCGCTCAGACTGCTTGGAACAATGAATCGCGGGAAACCTTTAGCCGGGCCAAACTGGACCAGATGCTCGCACCTATTGCCCTGTATTCCGACTCGCTGCTCGCGCAAGTCCTCATAGCCTCGACATATCCGTCCGAGGTTGTGGAAGCCGACCGGTGGGTTAAGGAAAACAAGGGCTTGAGCAAAGATCAGTTGAATGCGGCCCTGGACAATGAAGATTGGGACTTGAGCGTGAAGGCCCTTACACCTTTTCCTCAGGTACTGGCCATGATGGACGAGCATTTGGACTGGACGACGTCACTGGGCGAGGCTTTCCTGGACCAGCAAAAAGAGGTGATGGCCGAAATCCAGATGATGCGCCAAAAGGCATACGCGGCGGGTAACCTCGGATCGACCGAACAGCAGAGAGTAGTCGCCAGTTCGGAAGAAATCGAGATCCAGCCCGTTAACCCCGAGGTTGTCTATGTGCCTTATTATGATCCCGGGGTGATTTACGGCAACTGGTGGTGGCCCGACTATCCTCCGTACGCCTGGTATCCTTTTGGCGGGCCTTATATTAACGTCGGCCTCTTCGGATTTGGATTGGGTATCGGCGTTAGTCCGTTCTGGGACTGGTGTTGGGGACGCTGGAACTGGGGCGGAGGTGATATGTTCATAAATGTGAACCGAACCGTCAACATCAATAATACAAACCTCAATGTCACACGCGGCAATCTCCGGACGGCCAATCTTACGAGGGTGGCAGGCAGAGGTGTTGCGGACCCGGTAAGGAACGCCGCATTGACGAACGGCGGCCGTGCCGCGGCCGGAAGGCCCGCATTGGGGCGTCTCGGCGCAGCGAGGGGGCAGGGACGCGCGGGGGTTGCCGGCAGGGGGTCCATGGCCACTGGCAACTCTGCTCGCCGGCCGTCAGTTGCTTCTGTCACAAGGGGACTTAGCCGTGGCGGTACTGCGGCAACTCGAGGAGTTGCACCAGATCGAGCCAATATCGCTGGCCGCGGAGCCAACGTCGCCCGAGGCGGCGCCCAGTTAAGTGGTCGCGCCGCACGTTTCAACCGCGGCGCTAATTCAGGCGGTCATGGCTTTGCCGGAGCAAACGCTGCTTCTCGCTTTAGTGGTGCTCAGCGTTTCAACGGCGGCGCCAGATTTGGTGGGCACGGCCTTGCGGGCGCGGGAGGCGGCGCTTCTCGTCGGGGAGGTGGCTCGCATTTCGGTGGAGGGGCCGCGCGTTTCGGTGGCGGTGCTAATTCAGGTGGTCATGGCTTTGCCGGAGCAAACGCTGCTTCTCGCTTTAGTGGTGCTCAGCGTTTCAACGGCGGTGCCAGATTCGGTGGGCACGGCCTTGCGGGCGTCGGCGCTGCTTCACGCGGTGGTGGACACGGGTTTGCCGGATCAGGTGGTGGAGGACACTTTGGTGGTGGCGCTTCCAGCCGGGGAGGCGGCGCTCATTTCGGTGGAGGCGCTCCCCACGGCGGTGGCGGGAGGCGCGGATAGACGATAAACAGGGTTGCTCGGTAGACTGCTTCTCCTTTGCGAAAGAACTTCAACCGCATCATGATCCATGAGAGGACTCGATACCAGGCTATGGGTTCTTCAAGCTTTTTCAATCGCGCGGCCCGCTCTGGGCAACCCTGGATAACGTGCTCTCCGCAATAGCCGGATGGCATGCTGTAATGGACCGCCTGTCGAGCTTTACTCGAGTAATGGACGGGCCGCGGGGGGGGGATCCGAAATCCCGCGGGGCGCGACGCGCGTTCGGATTCCCGAGAAGATCATACGGGCTGACTCCTTGAAGGTTCCCCTAAAGCATACCTTCCTGTAGACTCTCAAATCGGGGGCGCGATCGTCACGAGGACTCTCATGTCGGTTCCCGCTTTGAGTCCGTGGGGTTCACTGATATCTGAAACAAGCACATTACCGGTTTTCGCCGGAAGCACCGCACCCCCGTCTCCCAGAAACTCCCCTTCGCCCTCCAAAACTACAATGCTGACCTGCCCCTCAATATCATGCGAATGGACGGGAAGCACCTGCCCGGCCTTGAAGTTGAAGTTGAGGATCTTGAAATATGGGGAATCGTGAACCAGAAAGTTCCTGAAGTTGAGTTCCGAGTAACCGTTTTCAGACAGATCGACTATTTTCATGCGAAGTCCTCCTATTGTTCGTAATGATAGATGAGATATCGCCACAGACAGGAATCGAGCGGGGCGAACTTTCCATACCGCCACTCGCCAGGTTTTTGGAAGGCAAGCTCCGATGCAGTTGAACTCGGCCCGGCGCCAGCTTTCCGAGGTCACTTCCCGCCCTTGGATGCCTCACGAGGAAAAGCCCCCGGGACTGAGCGACCTTAAATATCCGCATGCCGGCAAAGATCGTTAACCCACGTCATTCAGCAAAAAGCCGTAATTCAGGGCTTATTGCGTTCGATCCGGCAAAAACTCAGCCCCCGGCCTTTGCCGGGGAGGCGAATTGGGCCGGCGCCCACGTGCGGCGGGTGCGTTACCGGTTGGCCGTATGGAATAAGGTAAGCACGATCGGGATGATCCGGGAGGAAAAGTTCAGTACGTCTATTTGAGGGGGAGCGGAAACTTTAAGGGATAACATCCGCTCTTATGATGAAAAGACGATACTGCATAATTAGCAGCATCGACCGCTTCGGGACGCATTCTTCCCGGAGGCGCCATCGTACTGGTCGAGGGTGCAGTCGCAGCCGGAAGTCTTCCTTCCCAGCATGCTGTTTATGACCGCCGTAGCGCATCCGACACCCGTTTTGACGAAAATCGCCTCCTCGGGACAGTTCTTGGCGCAGGCGCCGCATTCCATGCACGAATCCCGGTGTCGGATATGCGCTGTCCTGCCCGAGACCTCGAAGACTTCCCGCGGGCAGACAATTCCACACATTCCGCATCCCGTGCACTTTTCGGGATTAAGTTCGAGCGATACGACGTCTTTGAGGTAGACCAGTTTTCCCATTGTCTCTCCGTTCGGGGAAATGAGCCTAATGCCGAAATCCTTCCCCAATTATATCATTGCCCGCGTGTCCGGGCTCCGTAAATTGCATGGGGCGGGAACCCGTGTCCGGAGAGATCCCGGTTCCCCCGCTCTCCGGGTACGATGCCGTCTCTTCAAGCGAACCTTGCCACGCACCACAACGTCACGCCGGCCAGAGCGGCGGCAATTTCCAACGGAACGGCCCATCGCATTTCCTTTTTCACGCCCGACAGCGATGTGAAGGTGGAGCATCCCGTATAGTTCATCGCCAGGTAGGCCGAGACAGCCGGGATCAGAAGAAGCCACGCAAATATCTCGGCCGTGCCGAGAGGGGCCGCCGGAATGTTTCCGCTTCGTAAAAGAAGGTATGCGACCGCGCAGGCAAGGCCGGAGAGGATGCCCTTGGCGGAAAACGCCCTTCCGGGGATCAACGGCAACAGGAGAGGGGTCAGGATGCAACCGGCGAATATACCCGCCGCCAAGCCTCCCGCATCGGGCAGCCCAACGCCGAATGCGCCGGCAAGAAACGTTGCCCCGGTCGCGAGTCCGTCCAGGATGAGCAGAAAGGGCATGATCATCAGCAGGGTTTTCAGGGCATGGATGAGTTCAACCGGCACGACCGCCAGTCTCTCCGCGGTGTTGAAGGTTTTGACCCGCATCCCGGGCGTGGCCCTGTACCCGGCGTCGATGAATTCAGGCAGGTCGGAGGCCCGCACCGGTCC
>JBDKTY010000036.1:0-10002 GCA_039679945.1 Syntrophobacter sp.
ATCATCCCCTTCGCGAGCGCGACGCTCGGTGTGGGCCTCATCGCCTTCTCGCATGTCAGGTTCTTCCCGCTTGCTCTCTTTGTCCTCATGGCCACCGGTTTTGGAATGATGGTGCAGCTCACATCCAGCAATTCGGTGCTGCAGACCGTGGTTGAGGAGGATAAGCGCGGCCGCGTAATGAGCCTGTACACCATGGGGTTCATGGGAACCGTGCCCTTCGGAAGTCTGATCTACGGGGCGCTCGCACACAGAATCGGAGCCCCGAACACGCTTGTCCTGGGAGGTATCAGCTGCCTGATCGGCGCATTTCTCTTCGC
Source organism: Syntrophobacter sp. (assembly GCA_039679945.1). Classification (GTDB taxonomy): domain Bacteria; phylum Desulfobacterota; class Syntrophobacteria; order Syntrophobacterales; family Syntrophobacteraceae; genus SbD1. The sequence continues at coordinate 318 of JBDKTY010000036.1, forward strand.
TCGGCGGATTTCCGTCATCCGTGACCAGGTCTCTCCCATCTATGTGAAGCTGGGTATTATTCCCGAGCAACCCAGGTTGATGGGGAGGTAAGGCCCACGATGCCCGCATTTGGATGTGCGCGCCGATGGCGGCGCACGCGCCCGCTCGAACGCGGGACCTGACCCGCAAGCGCCCCCGCCAAATTGCCTTGAGCGTTCTTTGCGGTTGCTTACTCCGTCGGCATGGAAGAAAATATAGCTCTTTTGTTCGGCTCTCCATAGCCGCCATACAATCGGACACCGCCTATGCCGGTCGCTATGACGAACGGGACTTGAAAGAAAACGAATTGAAAATCTACTTTGCCGGACCCCTCTTTTCCGAAGCCGAAAGAGACTGGATCAGGGGGGTGAAAAGACAAATCGAGGAAGTTGCGAATGCCCGGGGGGCGGACATCGCCCTTATCTGGCCATACGAGCTGATCACGAGGGAAGAGCTTGAGGCCCTGGGCGACAGCGCCAAATACGAAATCCACAGCCGGTGCAGGTCCCACCTTGAGAATGCCGACCTGCTTATCGCTGTGCTGGATGGCACCCAAGTGGACGACGGGACGGCGTGGGAGATCGGGTATTATTATGGACTGCGGCGGGACCACTCCCGCATTATCGGCGTCAGGACGGATTTCCGGAATGCGGGGGAGGCGAAGAACTCCATCGTAAACGCGATGATCGAGTGTTCCTGCTCAAGTATCGCCCGCTCCACGGCCGAACTTCTGGCAACCATCACCGCCAGGATATTCGGCGTGCCTTTGTGATCCCCGCCCCTGCTTTCCCGGCTGGCACGCGACATCCCGGCGATCGGGGCGCCGAGCCGCGGAGAAGCGCCGTAATCCTTGCTCTGACTTCATCTCGGTGGGTGAGGATCGTCAATTGCTCGCCTCCCTCCACGGCGAGCAATTGAGTTCCGGATTACAGCCAATAACGGTCATAAACAATTTACCTGAAACTCTCGCCATGGGGCCCCCGCGCGGCGAAAGAAGAGGTCGATGTCGGAAAGAGTATCTTCAACCGCCATCAGGTTGGTGATGCCGTTGACGTTGAAGTGAGAAGGGGCAGGCTGGAAATTTCCTGGTTTATTATACGCTGAGGGTTGAACTCCAGGAACAGGCCTCTGAATCCAGGGGACAATCCCCGTCTTGCGCAGTTCCCGCTGGTAAAATCCATCAATTGTCTTCCAATGACGGTCTTTCATGTTAATATCCGCGCCGCCGAGGCGAAAATTTCCCGGCGCGGAACCGGAAAAGCACGCTCCTGAAATCAGCCCGGGATCATCGGTATTACTGGGAAGAATTGTAGAATGGACCAGATCACCATCTTGCTGCTCTGCGGCATGTCATTCCTGGCGGGTTTTATCGACAGCATCGCGGGGGGCGGGGGGCTGATACTGCTGCCCTCGCTGCTGGTCGCGGGACTGCCGGCTCCCTTTGCGCTGGGGACGAACAAGTTCGCTTCCCTTTGCGGGACCGCCACCGCACTTCTCAATTTCGTGCGCAATGGGAAAGTGATATGGAAGATCGCGGCCTGCGGCCTGCCCTTCTCGCTCGCCGGTTCGGTACTCGGCACCAGGGCCATCCTCTGCTTCGATCAAAACACTATCGCGAAAATCATACTCTTCCTGCTGCCCTTTTCAGCGATCGTCACCTTCATGCCAAGAAAGCAACTGAAGACATCCAGCGCTGATTTTTCCAAAATGAACATGTACTTCCATATCCCCCTGTTTTGCCTCATTATCGGGTTTTATGACGGTTTCTATGGTCCGGGGACCGGGACATTCCTCATTTGCGGTTTTTACGCATTCCTGGGCCTGCACCTGATCAATGCCTCCGCGATAGCCAAGGTGTTCAACCTGGCCTCCAACGTCGGCTCGTTCATCACTTTCGCCCTTGACGGGAGGGTCTTGTACGAACTGGGACTGCCGCTTGCGGCCGCCAATATCCTCGGCGGCTACCTCGGAAGCGTGTTGGCCATCAAAAGGGGACAGGCGCTCATTAAAGTATTGCTTCTCGTCGTGTTCGGCATCCTGTTCGTGACATTGGCCTGGAGGATCTGGACCCGCTGACCGGTTCCCTCGTGCAGTCGTAAAACCCAACCCCCTGAATTCGAATCCACGTTACATGGCATAGACTCCTCAAGCAAAAGTTATAGGTAAGAGCGTCCGCGGATGATATTATGTCGCAGGCGCGGAGGCTTTTCTGCCGATAATGCATATTGGATAATTGCCGTGAGTCTGGCGATTCCGTATCGGTCTTGTAATGGAACGCGGTCAGGGATGGGCGCCTGTAATACGAATAGTATTCAAGAAGATGCCGATAAGTCTTCCTGACGCCGTCAGGATGCCGCGGGGGCTTTGTTTTTCCAGGAGCGGATATGCAGGATGAGGACAAAACCAGGACGCGGTTCCCGGTCGAGCCCGGGGAATTGCGCAAATTCAGCGTGGACCATTCAGCCGACTCGGTTTACTGGATAGACGAGGATGCGCGATTAGTTGATGCCAATGAGACGGTCTGCCGCATCCTGGACTATTCGAGGGAGGAGTTGCTCGACCTTACGGCAGGGGATATCGGGCCGTCCTTCACCATGGAAGCCTGGCGTAAAGACTGGGAACAGCTAAAAGGGGAGCGCAGGCGGACGCGGGAATGGATTCATCGCACCAGGGGCGGGCGGGAGATTCCCGTCGAGATAACGGAAAACTACATCGAGTATGATGGGATGGCCCTGAACTGTGTCCATGCCCATGACATTACCAGGCGCAGGAAGGCCGAACTGGACAGACAGGAAGAAATTGACCGGCGACGCATTCTCTTTGAGCAGTCGAGGGATGGCATCGTGGTCCTGGACCAGGACGGGAGTGTCTGTGAGGCAAACCGGAAGTATGCGGATATGCTGGGCTATACCATGGAGGAAGTGCTCCGGTTGCATATCTGGGACTGGGACGCGCAGTGGAGCCGGGAAGTCCTCCTGGAGAAGCTTCGAGTTGTAGGCGCCGCCGGAGAGCACTTCGAAACCCGCCACAGGAGAAAGGACGGCGCCATCATTGATGCCGAGATCAGCACCAACGGGGCTGAGTGGCGAGGGCGGAAGCTGATCTATTGCATTTGCAGGGATGTTTCGGATCGCAAGGCCTCGGAAGAAGCCCTCCGGGAGAGCGAGGAGAAATATCGTAAACTCCTCGGGGACGCGAGCGATGCCATATTACTTGCCGACGCCGAAACGGGAATGATCCTGGAGGCTAATCACCAGGCAACTTCCCTGACGGGATGGTCCGTGGATGAATTGAAGGAAATGCATCAAACGGAACTCCATCCCCTTGAGGCCCGCCAGACTTATGCCGCAATGTTTAAAGGACATTTGTCGAAGCCGGATGAGCCCATGGAGGCGCTGGTGCGTCACAGGGATGGCGGGAACATTCCCGTGGAGATTACCGCCAGCCGTTTTAAGCTGGCGGGCCGTAGTGTGGTGCAGGGGATATTCAGAGACGTCACGGAACGCGTGAGAGCCGAGCAGACTTTGCGCGAGAGCGAAAGGAAGTTCAGGACCATCTTTCAATCAAATCCCGATCCCATAGTGATCGTTTCTTTGAGCGATGGCCGAAGCCTTGATGCAAATGATGCGTATTTGAGATTTGCCGGGCTTTCACGCGAGGAAGCCGTGGGCTCGAATGGTTCCGGCCTCGCATTGTGGCATGATGAGGACGAAAAAGAGGTTTTCAGATCAGTCCTCATGAACGTGGGAACCGTCAGAGATTTTGAGGCAAGCCTCCAGACAGGGCGGGGGATTAGAACGGTCCTGATGTCCGGTGACATTATCGCGATTGGAGACTGTCCGTGTATGCTCGTCCTGTTCAAGGACATCACCGAACGTAAATCGGCCGAGCAGGAAAAGTCAAAGCTGGAATCCCAACTCAGGCAGGCTCAAAAACTCGAGGCGGTGGGGACCCTGGCCGGCGGCATCGCTCATGATTTCAACAATATTCTTTCCCCCATCATCGGCTACACGGAAATGGCCCTGGACGACATCACGGAAACCAGCCCATCGCGATATGATCTCAAACAGGTGCTCGTTGCCGCTAATCGGGCCAAGGAACTCGTAAGGCAGATACTCTCCTTTAGCCGGTTCGGGGAACAGCAGTTCAAAAGGCCCGTGGACATCAGCCCCATCGTGAAAGAGGCCCTGAAGCTCCTGAGAGCATCCCTTCCGAGCAGCATCGAAATCAGGCAAAGCATAAATAAGGTGATGGCCCTTGCCGATGCAACCCAGATCCACCAGGTTATTGTAAACCTTTGCACCAACGCGGCCCATGCGATGGAAGACCGGGGGATACTCGACGTCTCCCTTAAGAAGGTAGTCCTGGGCGCCTGTGACGGCGGAGCCATGCCCATCTCCGATCTCAAACCGGGCCCGTACCTCAAACTGAGTGTGTCGGACACCGGTCAGGGTATGGATGCCAAGACGCTGGAGCGCATCTTCGATCCCTATTTCACCACGAAGGAAGCGGGAAAAGGAACCGGGCTGGGATTGGCTGTTGTCCATGGAATAGTCAAAAGCCATGGCGGAGAGGTCCAGGTAAGGAGTACCGTGGGCATAGGGAGCGTCTTCAATGTCTACATACCCACGGCAGGCGAGGCACTGAAACAGGAGAGCGATCCTTCCAGGGTCCCGCCCGGGGGCGCCGAGCGAATACTCTTTATCGATGATGAGCCGGTGATAGCGCAGTTGGGGGCCAGGATGCTCGGGCAACTGGGGTATGCCGTGACGGCAAAATCCAGTCCACGGGATGCTCTCGACCTGTTCAAATCAAACCCCGGGGGATTTGACCTCATTATAACGGACTATACAATGCCGCACATGGTGGGGACCGACCTGGCCGGGCACATCATGAAACTGCGTCCCGACATTCCCGTCATCGTATGTACCGGATTCAGCGAAAGGATTACCGAGGACACGGCCAGGCGTGTCGGAATCAAGGGATTTGCCATGAAACCTCTCGACAGGGTGGAGTTTGCGCAACTTATTCGGAGCGTACTCGATACACGGATGCAGTGACCCTTGTCGTAGAACTCGCCGATGTCGAACCACCCTCAAATTAATACACGAGAGGCAATAGGGGAGTCTTCCTCTTGCCGCTGTCGCAGGTTCCTGTCTACCCGTCCATTTGGCCGCGCCGGCAATCACGCTGACGCGGCCGGTATTGACCTCCGAAAAGATCCCCCACGCGCGTGTCCGAGCCCGCCTGACAGTTTTCCAGGTTGATAATTCTGGCAAAGATCCCCACGCGCGTGTCCGAGCCTTTAATTTGCGTGCAAGAGGATATACCCCCGTTCGCCCTGAGGTATCGAAGGGTAGAACGGGTCAATTCTGAACGGCATCTTCAATTTAGGGATAGACTCATCTTGAACGCAACTCCGTATAACATTTGCGCATGCGTACCGCGCCATCGCAACCGGCAATTATGGTAACAGTTGATACCTGCAAAATTGACAAAACAGACGATGAATTCTTTGGAGTTTCTCTGCTAAGTGATTGAAAAATGGAAACTTGATTGTAATAGTCACTTATCTATAAATTTTAGCTGGAACCATGAAAAAGAATGTTGCGGAAAATATAGATCATTGTGGTATAATAATCTATCGCCATGCCAGATTTGCTAATCATTATCAAAAATTGTCAGGGATAAAACAATAAGACGGATCAAAGAGCTTTTGCACTTTGCCTGGATCTAATCCAGGTCATGCGGCCCATGGACTGGACGTGTACCCTTTAGTATTGAAATCCTTAATTAATTGAGACAAAGAGGAGAGAAATCATGAGGAAAGCCGTTGTTCTGCTTATGGTTCTTGCTGTCATCGGGTTGGCTGTCCCTTGTTTTGCGGGCTCAGAGTCAATGACTCTGTACGATGATTTTAACAAAAAGGCCATTAATGCGTTCAAATGGACAGGGCAGGAAAACGAGAGCGACTCGAATCATAGAGTAATTCGGGAGGCAGTTCGGCAAATCGAGGGGCAGCAACTGCATCTCGGCGTCTGCGCGAAGGCAACCTGCACCGATTGTGGCAACACTGACGTCAAATACGGGCAGAACCGCCTGAAAGTCCGTACCACGAATACCTTCACGGCGCTAAAGGCAACCGTTAAGGTCAACGCGGTGACGCTTGTGGGCGGTACGCTGAACGCCACTCCCCCCGCCGCCAGGGCACGGGTCTACGGGTTTTTCTTCAATGATGGCACGAGTACTGGACAAACCGACTCCACGGGTGACGTGTACGCATATATAAGTCTGGGCAAGGCATCCGATTCCGCAACCGCGTCAAACAGGGTAAATATCGAGGGGTATGTCAACCGGTGCAAGGAGGCGAGCTGCGTTTCCACGGAACCGGTAAGCAGCTCCCCCGTGAGCTTGGGAACTGTGCCGATCGGGCAACCGGTAACTCTGTATGTGGAGTGGGATAAAGCCGGCCACAAATTCATATTCCAGAAGATAAAGGGCCAAACTATAAAGGACACGGAGGAAATAAGCTATGCGGGGATACTGAACGATACGGCTGCGCCGGTTAACGCCAGCAACTACCGATTGGATGTTATCGGCGTGGTGCCCAACGATACGACCGTGCCCGGATCGTTGAAAGCAATACCCGCCGCTGCCATAGACGCCAATTTTGACGATGTATACTTTAATAACTGAGGCACGGACGGTCCGCATTCCGAGGTTATGAACGAAGCCCGGGTGAAGCTGCGCTCTCCCGTCACCCGGGCCGAACTCCTGGTTATTGATCCCCGCCCGCCATGTGGCCATCGCGGGACAGGCTCACCGACCGAGCAGCTTCTCCCGCTTCCTGACGGCCTCTTTCTTAAGCCGGTTTAAGGTCTTTTCGAGAACGGGCAGAACATTCTCGCGGATATCGCCCGCAACGGCGATGTACATCACATCATCCCCCACCTGGCGTCTTCCCGTGAAAAGATAGGCTTCCACTGCGGCGATACCCGGCTCCGAGCGCATCTCCCGGAGGATGTTTTCCCAGACGTCGGCATCCACATCGATGTCCAGGTATTCCGCGGGTTCACCGCCTCGGGAGGTGCCGCGTGCAATCCCGTTGTGGCACGCGATCATGCCAACCTTCGCAAAGTCCACTTCCCGCTTGATCTTCTCGACAAGGTCATTCAAAGTCGGCATAGCTCCGCTCCTCTTCCCGTCCGTCCGTGTTTTCCCACTTTTCGCCCGGCGCTGGGCCCGGTCTGTTACCCGGGCGGCATAATACTAATTTGTGTTCAAGATGATACATTCCCCGTTCATCCCGAGCGGGAGTAAGCCCACGCTTTCGCGTGGCAAGGCGCAGCCAGGAAACAGCGCCGTGTGCGCTCGATTCCGGCCCGTTCCACCCTTCGATACGCTCGGGGCGAACGGGGGGAAGTTCCTGTTTCAACCGGCCAAATGCGGCCCTTGTAGGTTACCTAAGTCCTCGATATTACTCACTCTCAGAAGCTGTTTTTTGAGAGGTACCGAAGGGTGGAACGGGCCAATTTCCATCGGCATCTTCACTCTCAGGGTAGATTCACCTTGAACGCAATTCCGGATAAGCCATTCCAAAATAGTTTACTCCTGTAAACATCGGTTCAACAATCGATTTCTCCCTCACTTTAGCCCGGTAAGCGAGGCCAAATATGTTGTTGCCATTTCCCATGACCCGGGGTTATGCACGCGTGGATTGAGTGAGCGAAGCAGCATTGCCTCAGTGCTTTCTCAAGTTGCTCCAGATGGAATGGAAGCCATGGGCCATCATGGCTGCGATAGGCAATGATACGCCTGGAGGTCTGCTTTTTATTACGGCATCCTCGCGGGGTTCCCCGTTTTACTCTTCCGATTTTCCCGGATCGGGCGGACCAATGTAAAGACTGGGTAGTGAGTCTCGGGAAAACACAATGTACTGGTCGGCGGCGAGAAGTCTTGAGTAAAGGGAGTGCCCTTTCCGTCACAGTGGATGCTAAAATAACAGTTGGTCGCGGGTGGTTCTTCCACCAATATTTCCGTTCAGTAGGAAAGGGGTTCGAATGTTGCCGGAACAACAGCAAAAAGCTTACAGGGATTTCTACTATTCCGCGCGAAAGAATGAAATCCTTTCTCCCAAAACAACACTCATGCTTCATCTCGCTACCGCGATGGCCGTTGGTTGCTATCCATGAGTCGAGAACTACCTTGGAGTTGCCAGGGAAGAGTCGATAACGGATGAGGAGATTGGGGCGATTCAAAGCATTGTCATGGCTGTTTCGGCCGGAAGGATCAATGCGCAGGTCAGGGAGATCCGGGAGAGGATCGAGGGCAGGGCAGAAGAAAAGGATTCGTGCGGTTGCCGGACTCCCAAATGAGAATGCCGAGGCCGCTGAACACGGAGTTCGCGGCGCCTCGGCGAAGATACTCCGTGGCGGATGTCAGGCGGACGGCGGGCCGAGCAAGGGCGAGGCGCCTGATCGACAGGCGGAATACCGGGTATTCTTTTGTGCTCTCGCTGTTGAAAAAGAGGTCTCATGTTCACCTGGCAGGCAGGGATGCACTCGCCGCAACCAGCCACTTTTTGATGTTTTCTCGTGGAGGAACGCTCCCGATGGCGACAACCTTACGGTTGATGATAAGGGCCGGAGATCCCATGATTCCATAGCTCGCAATTTCCTTGACGTCCCTCACGTGCTCGATTTCGGCCGGTACGTTGATCTCCGTCAGCACCGCCATGACCATTTCCGTCAGGGCATCGCACTGGTTGCATCCCGGACCAAGGACCTTGATATCGATCCCCCGTGGAATGGTATCTTCCGCGTAATGCTGGCCTAGAGACTTCCGGAACTCCCGGACAAAGGCATTGCCGTACTCCTCTTTTGCGCTGGCCGGCATATAGTTCCTGCCGGCCAGCCGCTCGAGCATGAACGAGCGAACTTCATCGTCGGGCTTATCGGCATGGGTCTTGGCCATTTCTTCGATGAGCAGCGAGAGGCCGACAATGCCGAGTGCGGTCTTTCCGATTCTAATCTGGGTGACGTCTGCTTCTGTCATGTCTCATCCTTTGCAAAGGAGGTCCGTATCATTCAGCGCTGTCCGCGTCCTCTCCAGTGAATGACCGGCAGGGACTTCACGAACGCACATGGAGTGCTCGCTAGCGCTGTCCCAATTTTCCTTCAACTCATTTACGAAGTCAGTGTTTGTGCCGAGTCGCGTTTAAGATCCGCGTTCGTGAGAGATCGTCCTCGTGGACGAGGCGTTCCCATTTCCGGGCGCCGGGATTTTTCCCCCGACGCGCATCTCCCCGGCACATGACTCTATAACCCAGGCTTTCCGTGGCATGTTCCGCGCGGCGCGGGCAGAGCGGCCGCATTCTCATAATGCAGCCTCCTCCGGCGCTCCGCATCCGACACAAATGAGGCGTTAATAGAATATAATTCCTCGAATTTTATTGTCCTTAGTACAAGGGCGTCCTTGAACTGGAAATAATTCTCTTTGTTGCATATTTGTTCATAGCGCCTCATGGAAGTGTTACCGGACGGGGGCCTCTCGATGGAGAAAGCAGTGTAGTAATAAGCAGGGGTAATGGCTGAAGAGGATGGGCGATGGAAATATACGCATGGTGTGACCTGCCATCGATGGAGATGAAAAGGTCACTCAAGGGGT
>JBDKTY010000037.1:0-4790 GCA_039679945.1 Syntrophobacter sp.
CCCCCCGTTCGCCCTGAGCGTAGTAAGCCCCGCTTTCGCGTGGCAAGGCGCAAATGTATCATCTTGAAAGCGAATTATTATCATCCATCCCGCCGCCGCGGTAGATCGGGAGCAGGTCCGGTGAATAGTTGATGATGCGCTAATTAGGTTTCCGGTTTTTTCCGCGCTCGTACTCCGCGAGTGTCTCCCCAAGCCAATTTGCCACGGGGATTTTCCCTTGTGCCGTCGCCACCAGGTAAGGTTTGCCTGACATAAGACTCTTTGACGCACAAACCTGGATGAAATCTTCAGGGGATTCTATCCGGGATTTGAAATGCTCATACTTCTTCCGGACATGGCCGGCGGCCTCCTGGCTCGAATATTCGATTCCATTCCTGGTAAATGTCAAATGTGATTTCGCTATCTGGTCTATCAAATATGTGATGACCTTCTCGGTGCTTTCCCTTTGTCCGCCAGATTCCCCTCCATGAGCAATAAGAAAAGAGAACAGCAAAACACCTAAAGAGCAAAAAACTATCTTTAAAGTCTTCATCGCCGAGAAATATCACCTTTCATCACTGGAGAGGAGTCCTCCTTGAATGCTCTTTATTATACGGTGTCTTTTGTAACAATCAATATTAACTTTTGATTATAAATACTCTGGGCCTCAAAGCAATAGGCTGTCCTGTCCATTGCACGACGAATTGACCGCCGCCGCCCCCAGCCCAGTGCGTTACATAGGGTACGCAAATTATGCAACGCTTCTGTTGCATGCAACACTCATCATGGCGCCAAATACCGGCCACATCACTGCCTACATGGCTTAAACCACTGTTATTTCAAAGTAATACCTATCGCTGGAACGCCTCGCCTATCCGGCACGAATCTTGATGATTCCAATGCAGATCCGATCGTCGTCCCACGCATAGCCTTATCGGCCACGAATCCCGGCGGATGGCCGGCAGTGTGCGATTCCGGAAAAGGACCTTGGAATGTTGGATTGTTTCCGAAAGAGGGAACCCCAAACCTGGAGAATGAATGAAGGCAACTAGACTTCATCATCGATGACCGAGGAAGCATCCGGCTCAGCTTTGATAGCTTCCTCACGGCCTCTGAAAGGAGCATTAAGTCTAACATCCAGTGGTCCTGAATGTAAGTCAGTTTGCTCGGCGTATTGTGCGCTCACGAAAATAGAGAAGGAGAAGTTATGAACAAAAAGGTATTTTACCTGCGATTCTTAGTTGGGTTCCTCGTTTTGCTGATGGCCGTCCCGCCCTGGACTCTGGCGCAGAGTTCCGGAATCGGTGCATTCAGGCAGGAAGAGTTGGACCAGATGCTTGCACCGGTCGCCCTCTATCCCGATTCCCTGCTCGGGCAAATCCTGGTGGCGGCGACCTACCCCGATCAGGTGATGGAAGCGGACCAATGGCTAGGGCAGCATAAACGCCTCCATGGCGATGAACTCAATGTCGCACTGGATGGCATGGACTGGGACCTGAGTGTGAAGGCGCTGGTCCCCTTTCCACAGGTCCTCTCCATGATGAGCGATAAAAGGGAGTGGACCCAAAGATTGGGTGACGCATTCCTGGCCGGGCAGGCCGATGTCATGGATACAATCCAGAGACTGCGGGCCAGAGCCCATGCCCAAGGCAATCTCAATAGCACCGATCAGTTGACGGTGGCCGTCCGGGGGGAGAGCATCGAGATTGAACCGGCCAATCCTCGGCTCATCTATGTTCCCACGTACAATCCCACGGTGATCTACGGACCATGGTGGTATCCTTCATATCCTCCCTACGCCTATAGCCCCTATTACCCTAACTACGCGTATGACCCCTACTACACAGGGGCAGGCTTTGTTACAGCCGGATTGTTCGGGTTTGCCGCGGGCATAGCGGTCGGATCAATCTGGAACTCGGGATGGGGGCGCTGGGACTGGGACCGGCGTAATGTCGATGTCACAGTCAACCGGACTATCAATATCAATCGCAACGATATTGGAAGTGAACAGATCCGGACCTCGAATTTCCGTGAGGTGAACCGCCAAAGAGGAGCAGTGCGTTCCGACCGGGGTGCTGTTGGACAGGCCGGTAACCAGCGTGCCGTTGAAAGGGCCGCGGTGGGAACCAGGGTCAGACCGACGGCGGAATCCGTCAACCAGGGACTTAAACAGCGCGGAAACAACGCTCAGGTGCGTCAAGGCCAGACTGCGGGACAACGTGGCCAGGCAAGGGTGGGGGCAGCCCGCGGTGAGTCATCCGGGCAACCGAATGCTCAAGTACGTCAAGGCCAGGCTGCAAGACAACGCGGCCAGGCGAGGGTAGGGACAGCCCGTGGCAAGTCCTCCGGGCAGTCGAATGCTCAAGTGCGCCGTTCTACAACCCCCGGGACATCCCAGGGCGGCAGCCTTCGCAGTGGTACCAGTCGTCGTGGCGGCAATTCCATCGGCAAAGCTGATGCGGCGCGTAGTGGCGGTGGTGGCAAGGCAGCCGTTAGCCGTGCGCCCCGTGCTGGTGGCGGCGGTGGAGCCCGTGCCGGCGTTGGTGCGCCTCGTGGTGGCGGTGGTGGCGCGGCAGCCGTTAGTCGTGCGCCTCGTGGCGGCAACGGTGGTGGTGGAGCCCATGCCGGCGGCGGCGGCGGTGGCGGTGGCGGACACGGCCAGCAAGCTAAACAGTAATAGCATCAAACATCGACAACACAATTCCCGTCCTTTTCAGGCTCTGCCCGGGAACGGCGGGAATTGGTCCCGAACTGCCGGCAGCGAGTGCTCATAACCATGGGGAATGTCCTTTTTCGGCCACGATGTGCGCCTGCCCGGCAAAATTAAAGATATTGAACAGATAGGTTCATACCGCCCCCTAACGGTAAGTTGAGGGGGATGGAGCGCTCCAATCACCTCAAATCACTGGACACCATATCCATGCTCAAAAATGCGAAGCAACGAACTGTTTCCAGCGCTACCCGAAAGACTGGGGGGGGAACCGATGGTTTCAATAAGGCCAGCACGGAGAACGTTCCACCGGCGGACCGGCGTCAGCCGATCTCATCCGACCTTTTCCATCTCTATCTGAATGAGGTCAAAAAGTATCCGCTCCTCAGCAGGGAAGCCGAAATGGACTTGGCTATCCGGTACCGTGAAAAGGACGATATCGAATCCGCCCGCAAACTGGTAACGGCGAACCTTCGCCTTGTGGTGAAGATCGCAATGGATTTTCAGCGCTACTGGATGCAGAACCTCATGGACCTTATCCAGGAAGGTAATGTCGGGCTCATGCAGGCCGTAAGGAAGTTCGATCCATACAGGGGGTATAAGTTTTCGTATTATGCGTCCTTCTGGATCAAGGCTTACATAATCAAGTTCATCATGGATAACTGGAAGCTCGTAAAAATAGGTACGACGCAGGCCCAGCGGAAACTGTTCTTCAATCTTCGAAAGGAAAAAGAGCGGCTGGAAGGCCAGGGGATGGAGGCGTCAGCCAAGCTGCTCAGCCATCGGCTGGAAGTCAAGGAATCGGAAGTCATCGAAATGGACCAACGGCTGAATAGTTGGGAAATATCGCTCGACAGCCCCGTGAAAGAGGATTCGGAGGATACCCACAAGTCGTTCTTGCCCTCGGGTGACCTGCCCATTGACGATCAGATAGCCGACCGGGAAGCCAAGGCGATCCTGCACGACAAGCTCAGGCTCTTCGGGGAACAGCTCCAAGGCAAGGAGGCCACTATATTCGAGAAACGGCTCCTCACCGAAGACCCGATGACCCTCCAGCGGATAGGGGAAAAGTTCGGGATCAGCCGTGAACGCGTCCGGCAGATAGAAAGCCGTCTGAAAAAAAAGCTGAAGGGTTACCTCGAAGAGGAAATAATGGATATCGGACTGCTCCAGGAGAGTATGGCCGCGATCTAGTATCCTTGACAGCAGCCCGGCGGCAATGACTGCGGGAGCAAGGTGACGATAAAGAGAAGCAAAAGCAGCAGAAGCACGAACAACGGCGGTAAAGATTGGAACCCGGCGGACCTTGATTCCTGCCGGGTTTCCGGATCGGATCAGGGTGAGCCTTACCTCCCGACACGAATTGCGGAAAGCGAACCTATGACCCCGAAGACGCTCAATAGCCATAGAATCACCACGATCACCACGACTGCATTGAGGATGCTCTTGATTCTACGATCCATCGGTATGTAGTTGTTAATCAGCCCAAGGATCACTCCAACGACAACCAGGATGATAACTAAATTGATCAAAGGCATATCATTTTCCTTTTCATTCGCGAATTCCGGAGATGAAAGACAGGGATTTCACTCGGCGGAGCGGCCACCGCCCTCTCAACAGACAGGCACGACACGCATCTCCTTCCTCACGGATGGCTGAATGACTCTCGTCCCTCACCCAAATGCGGGATCACGGAAGAGAACCGGCATTAAATCCCCATGAGCTATCATCCATTTTTGAGCAAATTCCATACCCGACAGGTCGAAGGACATCGCATTTTGAATTTAGTCAATACGAATAAAGAGTTATGGCCGGATGAGACTAAGCGAGGGTTGTGAATTATGAGGAGCAGAAGAGTTGCATGCCACATAACCGTTGCATGAATTCCACGTCACATGCAACATATCTACATCAGGAAGTTGATTTTCTGAACTTATACCCGAATATCGGTGTCATCAGCAATTTCAGCGGCACCGCAATCCAGGATATTGAGATGCGTGGCGTAAGAAGCCTGGATTGCACCGCTTTGGCGAGCCTTTTACCACTGCCGTGCAGCTACCGGCAAACCGTCTCTCGATATGCGGTCGAACCGAGCTTTTGA
>JBDKTY010000038.1:0-34237 GCA_039679945.1 Syntrophobacter sp.
CGGGAGGCCAGGAACAGGGCGCCGCTCAGCGACCCGACGCCGATCGCCCCCATCATGATCCCAAGAGTATGCGAATCACCCAGCATGATATCCTTGGCAAAAACCGGCATGAGAACCATGTAGGGCATCCCGACCAGGCTGGTGAAAGCGAGCAGCAAAATGATGGAACGGATGGGCAGGAAGCCGAAGGCATAAGAGAAGCCTTCTTTCAGGAACTGGATCGCCTTCCCGTCGTGCCCGCGTCCATGTGACGGTATGCCTCTCATGAGCAGAAGGGAGGAGAGCACCGCTATGTAGCTCACGGCATTCATCAGGAAGCAGACGCCTTCCCCGTAAACCGCGATGATGAGCCCCGCTATGGGAGGCCCGATCATCCGGGCGAGGTGAACCATCGAGGAGTTCAAGGCGATGGCATTCCCCAGGAGCTTCTTGTCCTCTACCAACTGGAGCACGAAAGACTGCCGGGCGGGCATGTCGAAGGAATTTACCAGGCCCATGAAGACGCTCAGAAACAGGATGTGCCAGACCTGCACGGTATCGGTCAGCACGAGAGCCGCCAGGGCGGAAGCCTGTATCATCGACATACTTTGGGTCCACAACAGGACGCGGTGCCGGTTCCAGCGATCCACGACGACCCCGGCGGCGGGGGCGGCAAAAAAGGATGGGGCCTGGCCGGCAAACGCCACCAACCCGAGCAGAAAGGCCGAGCCGGTCATGCGGTAGACCAGCCAGCCAAGGGCCGTTTGCTGCATCCAGGTACCGATCAGGGAAAGGCACTGGCCGGAAAAGAAAAGACGATAATTCCTGTGCCGGAAAGCTCTGCCTAATAGTCTCAAACGGTTCATAGAATGGTACAGCCTCATTTTTGCTCAAACTCTTCCCCGGGAAGACGGTCGCCATTTCGTCCGGACCGCCCGCTCGATGTCCGGATCTATGTGACATAAAATCGTAAAATAAGGAAGATGCCACGGTACTGTTCACCTGGATTCCGGCATGCGGCTGATTTCCAAAGCCAATTGGAACCTCTTCGCCTTTTCGATTTGGATACGAATTGATGGTCGGCCCCGACTTATCGTGTATAAATCCGGTCACCTATCGTGGACAGCAGATGCACTCAAAGATTCGCCGCACAGCGGTGAAGGCGTCCAGTTCAGGCAAATGGCCGCGCCATGGTGGACCAGGGCGTGTAGGGGAAGTTGCTCGTGTACGAAGGGAAGGACATCCCCCGGCTACGAAGAAGAGCCCGTGGCTCGAGCGCCCGTGGACGTGAAACGAGCCAGTCGAGGCGGAGAGAATGCTTTTTGAGAATTAGTCGTGAGATCCCCGGTTTTCAGGAATACTCTTCCAAGCCCGGCGGAGCAAACATAACGGCTGCAATCTCATTTCGTCGCAATTCCGCAAGGCGTATCCCGGCCTCCGGAGCATGCAAAACATGGTTATCCGGCTGCCCGCGCCATTTGGCCCGCCATCTCGGCGGCGTACTGATCGGCATTCAAACCCACGATCAGGTGCATGATCCGGTCGGGCAGGCGCATGATGCCTCCCACACCCGCCGTTCCGAGCGCGGCCTCGTCCACCCGGACATCATCCCGGACGATTACCCGCAAACGGGTTTCGGCCACGGCCTCAACCTTCTCGATGTTCTTGACGCCGCCAAGCCCCTCGATGAAGTCTCGCGCCTTGACGGCGCCCTCTGGATCGCGCAGCTTCGCCGTCACGGCCGGAGTTCCCGGCAGACAGACCGCGAGGAGATCGGTTTCGGACAGTTCGGCCTCCGGTCCCGCCACCTTCATGTATTCATCCATCTCCGTCTTATAGGCTTCGGACTTGGGGCCGAAGATCGCCTGCATGTTATTGCCGAACGTCACAACGCCGGCCGCCCCCAGGGCCTTGAGCCTTGCCTGGTTCACTCTGGCCGGATCGGCCACGCTGACACGAAGGCGCGTGATGCATGCATCCAACGAGGTAATGTTGCTCCCGCCGCCAAACGCCAGCACCAGTTGATGCGCCAGTGCATGCTCCTTGCGCGCGACCATGCCCGGCACGACCAACCCGGCAGTGACCTCCTGCTCCTCTTCCCTGCCGGGTGTCTTAAGGTCACGCCACCGGATGAATCCGTAGAAAATGCCGAAATACAGGAGAAAGTAGACAGGCCCGACAACCAGGACGATCCAGGGCTGGATGTCCAGTATGGAGAACAGGGCGTAGTCGATGGCCCCGTGGGAGAAGCTGTAGCAGAGCCGGGCGCCCAGAAGATAGAGAACGGGGAAGGCAATACCGGAGAGCAGTATGTGCAGGCCGTAGAGAAGCGGGGCCACGAAAAGGAAGGAGTACTCGATCGGTTCCGTGATTCCCGTCAAAAAAGAGGTGACGGCGGCCGAACCCATGAGGCTGCCTATCGCGGCCCTCCTGCCGGGCTTCGCCGTCCGCCAGATGGCGAGCGCCGCGCCGGGCAAGCCGAACATCTTGAACAGAAACCCGCCCGCCAATATCCCACCCTGCCGTACGTCCCCGGCAAAACAGATATTGGTAAGGCCATAGACGGTCGCGCCCGCCGGCGTGGTAAAACTCCCGAACTGGTAGAACCACACCGCGTTCCAGATATGGTGCAGGCCGAAGGGCAGCAGCGATCGTTCCACCACTCCATAGATCGTCACCCCCAACGCCGGATTCTGCGAAATGGACCAATTCGCCAGGGTGTTCAGGCCCGTCTGGATCGGCGCCCACGCAAAACTCAGCACGAAGCCCATAATAATGGCGGCAAAAGCGGTAGAGATCGGGACAAAGCGTTTCCCGGCGAAGAAACCGAGATAGGGCGGCAGCTCGATGCGGTAGAATCGGTTGTACATGTACGCGGCCACCAGGCCCATGACGATCCCGCCGAAGACCCCCGTGTTCACGGTGTCAAAGCCCAATACCTTCGCGGTCTGGATGCCGAAGATCCCGGCCACGGCGGACATGGTGCCGAGAAGCACGAGGTAGCCCACGGCGGCCGCCAGCGCGGCCACGCCGTCATTGTTGGTGTAGGCGATGACCACGCCGATCGCGAACATGATCGGCATGGCGCCGAAGACGGCATCCCCCGAGACCTTCATTACTTCGAGCAGCCCAAGGAGGACAGGCGAGCTTATCGGGAAAGCACCCGTGTGCACGCCGCCCAGAATACCTCCCCCGACGCCGAGCAGGATACCGGCCGCCGGCAGGACCGCCACCGGTATCATCAACGCCCGGCCGAGCTTCTGAGCGAATCCGAAGGCGCGGCTGGCGAGCCCCTGCCGGGGTGCCGCGGCGGTGGCAGCCGGTAGCGCGGTTTGCATTGTAGCCATGATGTGTACCTCGTTTTGTGCGAAGTTGCGCTTAGATGATAATGAAGATACTTTCTAAAAGCGCGGGGAGCTTCGCCCCCCACACCCCCATCGCCGCTTCGCGGCTCACGATATCCCGGGGGGTGCGGGGGAATCATTCCCCCGCTCTTCTGAAGCTCTTACGCCCACGGGTCGGGAACCAGTTTTCGGACTTCAGCCGCGGTATCCAGCGTCAGAGCGGTCCTGGCCAGGTCCCGGCAGTCAGCCAGGCTGATCTGCCTTATCTGTGCCTTGATGGCCGGGATAGCCGGAAGACTCACGCTGAGTTCCTTCACGCCAAGTCCGATCAGGATCGGCACAGCCTGCGGATCGCTGGCGATGCCGCCGCAGACGCCCGTCCAGCGTCCATGCTTTTCGGCGCCCTCGACGGTCATCGCGATCAGGTGGAGCACGCCGGGATTCAACCCGTCCACCTGGGACGCCAGTTTGGGATGTCCCCGGTCCATTGCCAGCGTATACTGGGTCAGGTCGTTGGTGCCGATGGAAAAGAATTCGGCTTCGCGGGCGAACTGCTCGGCCATGATAGCCGCGGCGGGGATCTCGATCATGATGCCGACGGGGATGGGCGCCGCACCGAGCCGGGCCCGTTCCTCCTCGAACATGGTCCTGGCCGCGCGCCATTCGGTCAGCGTCGCCACCATCGGGAACATGACCAGCACCCTGCCGGCACCTGCCGCCCGCAGGATGGCCCGCATCAGCGCGCGTAGCATCTCGGGCCGGTTGAGCACGACCCGCAGGCCGCGCTCGCCGAGGAAAGGATTCTCCTCTTTCGGAATGGGCAGGTAGGCAAGCGGTTTGTCTCCACCAACATCCAGAGTACGTATCACCAGGGGGCGATCGGGCCCCAGCGCGCGGGCAATCTGGCTGTACACCTCCGCCTGCTCGTCTTCCGTGGGGGCCGTTAACCGATCGAGAAAGAGGAACTCCGAGCGCAGCAGCCCCACTCCCTCACCGCCCAGGGTGACGACCGATTTCGCATCGGCCAGCCCACCGATATTGGCGACCACTTCCACCATGTGGCCGTCACTGGTGATCGCGGGTTTTCCGGCATTTTCCAGGTTGACCTTCTTGCGGTTTGTCTCCTTTTGCAGGCGGGCCTTCAGGTCGGCGACTTCCTCGGCCGAAGCATTGAGCCGTAGCGTTCCACGGGATGCGTCGAGGATTACCGGCGTATCATCCGAAAGTTCCAGCGCCCGGGGATCGATGCCGACTACGGTGGGGATGTCCAGGGAGCGGGCGATGATAGCCATGTGGGATGTGGGGCTGCCGAGGGTGGTACAGAACCCAAGGACTTTGCCTCTGTCCAGGTTTGCGGCATCGGAGGGCGTGAGTTCTTCCGCGACCAAAATGGCATCGGGAGGGGTACGGATCGTGCGCGAACCCACACCGGTCAGGTTCTGGAGAACCCGCTGCCCAATGTCGCGCAAGTCCGCCGCGCGGGCGGCAAGCAGGGCGTTGTTCATCCTGGCCAGGCTCTCCGCCTGAGCGTTGACCGTTTCCTGCCAGGAAAACGCGGCGCTCTTGCCCTTGAGTATCGCGCTACGCACCTGTCCCAGCAGTTCGGGATCGTCGAGGACTTCCTGGTGCGCGGCGAAGATGGCCGCCTTGTTGGCGTCCGCCTGGCCGTGCAACTGGACCTGGAGCGCTTCGAGCTGACGTCTCGCCTTGTCCATCGCTTCGTCGAGCCTGATGATCTCGGCCTGGGGATCGTCGGCGCCCGCAACCACTTCGACGTCCTGGTGGCGCACCTGGAATACGTTGCCGACGGCGAGACCCGGCGACGCCGTGACACCCAGCAGCAGGTTGGGGTCCTCGGAGCGCGGGGCGGGCGCATACCTGGCCGTGTCGGCCACCACGCGACTGGCCGGCGCGGGGGCGGGCGTGCCTTCTTCACCCAGGCCCGACAGGATCAGCGATGTCAGGGCGGTGACGGCCTCCCGTGAATCCGGCCCGGTGGCGACCAGGTTCACTTTGTCGTTGTAGCGCAGGTCCATGCCCATGATGCTTGTGACGCTCCTGGCGTTGGCACGGGTTTCACCGCGCACGACCAGGATTTCGGAGGAGTACTTCTTGGCGACATTGGCCAACACGGCCGCGGGGCGGGCGTGCAGGCCGGAGGTATTGGAAATCAGGATCGCCCCGGAAGTGACCCTGGAGCCGTCACCCGAGGCGGCTTCGGTCCGCGCGGGGATGAGTCTCAGTGTAAGAATCACGTCCGTTGCGACCGTCACGCCGCCCGAACCGGGTTCGAAGGCAGCCACCCTTTCGGGATTGGTCACCACGATCATCGACATGAGGCTCTTGGCGTGGGTCGCGATGAAATCGGCGTCAAAACCGATCAGGGGGTCCCCCGTTTTAACCTGGTCGCCCTCTTTCACATGCGGAGTGAATCCCTCGCCCTTCAGGGCGACCGTGTCCAGGCCGATGTGGATCAGGACCTCGATCCCCTCCTCCGTCGCCAGGGTCAATGCATGCCCCGCGGGGTGGAGCATGACGACCCTGCCGGCACAGGGCGCCATAAGTGTCTGGCTGGTTGGCTCCAGGGCGATTCCGTCGCCAACCATCTTCTGTGAGAAAACCGGATCGGGCACCCGTTCAATGGGAACCAGTATCCCGCTGAGCGGCGCCTTCAGGCTTAGACCGCCGGTGGTTTCAGGTTGACTCGAAAGACTTGTCATCCGTTCTCTCCTGGCTGGGGACCTCTTAGTGCCAATTGCATTCAGGATCGCATTGAAAGGACACTCTTTTGAGCGCGTGGGGAGGCGACGCCTCCACACCCTCCTCGCCGCTCGGCGCGGCATCGCGGCACCACGCTCGAAACCGCGGGGCGTCGCAACGCAGACCTGTCGGCCGCGCGCGGCCGATATTCCAGATGGCGGGGGAATCTCATTCCCTGGCTCTTCCGGGCCTGGAACGCACCACCATGAAGGCAGCTTCGAATGAGCGGTTCCCGGGGCCGACGACCATGCGTCCGCGAATGCGGCCGGATTGCAACAAAAACAGCATGGTCAACTCATCCAGGCAAAGCGCCATATGAAGCGCAAAAATCACCGCACGGCACATGGCGGCATGACAATTATTAATTGCCCCAACTTGTCTCGAAACACAATTTCAAAAAGGATGCGGAATGTGGTTTTCGGGTCCATCGACGAATTCGGGCGTTACCCTGTTTTGCAGGGGGTTGATGAGGTAGAGAGACTGTCAACTTCCGCATCCTTGGTGAAATGCGCGCGACGAGGGTGAGCCGTGAAACGATCCCCCGGCTGAACCGGCCGGCAAGTTGAGAGTGCATTCCAGGCGAGTGCCCCCATGCGTGAAAGTACCTGTGTAGACCGTTCTTTAACGACGGTCGATGACAGGCGGGAGAGATAAATGCTTTCATTTTTCATTAGTTTAACTTATTCTGATATTCTTGCATTAGTACAACTGATTATGCCCCCATTTTTCTAATACTATCCTCGGCTGATTTGGGATTTTACATTGGCTTGCCAGCAGAGCGGGCTACCGAATCCGAAGGTTTCAATAGAAGGCGGACGGAGAATGATTGAGAATGGCCGATCGTATTGCGGAAACCTGAGTATCGCGGACGCGGGCGGAGAGATCCGCCTGGCCGGATGGGTGGATGCCCTGAGAGATCACGGAGAAGTGCTCTTCATGCACCTGCGCGACCTCACGGGGGTTGTACAGGTGGTATTCAGTCCGGAGTTTACTCCTCCCAACGTTTGCGAACGCGCGGAGACACTGAGGAGTGAATTTTGCGTCGAGGTGAGCGGCCGCATTCTCGAGCGCGCCGAGGGGACTGAAAATCCTCACATTAAGACGGGTGCAATCGAAGTCATGGTCCGGGACCTCTCCATCCTGAGCCGTGCAGCGGCCCTGCCCTTCGCAATTTCTGAAAAGGCGATGATCGCCGGAGGCACGGCCTCGGGCGCCGACTCCGTGTCCGAAGACCTCAGGCTCCAGTACCGGTACCTGGATCTGCGCCGGCCAAGCATGCAGCAGAACCTTATCAAGCGCTACCGCATCATCAAGGCCGCCCGGGACGTTCTGGACGAAAGGGGCTTTCTCGAAATCGAGACACCGGTGCTCACCAGGAGCACGCCGGAAGGGGCCCGGGATTACCTGGTGCCAAGCCGCCAGCACCCGGACCATTTCTATGCCCTGCCCCAATCCCCGCAACTCTTCAAGCAACTCCTCATGATAGCGGGCTTCGAGCGCTACTTCCAGGTTGTACGGTGTTTCCGGGATGAGGACCTGCGTCCGAACCGGCAGCCCGAGTTCACTCAACTGGATATGGAGGCATCCTTTATCGACGAGGAATTCATCTATGACCTGGTCGAGGAGTTGGCGGTGAGAATGTTTTCGGTGGGCGGCATCACCCTGGGGCGGCCATTCCCCCGCATGACCCACCGGGACGCCATGGACTTCTACGGCACGGACCGGCCCGATACGCGTTTCGATCTCAGATTCGTCGAAGCAACAGACATCTTCGCGGACACGCGATACAGCATCTTTAAACAGATTCTGCAGCGCGGCGGGCGCATCAAGGGGATCAACGTCACGGGCCAGTCTGATAGACTCAGCAAGAATGTGCTCCAGAACGAATATGCCAGGGAAATCGTGCCTTCCTTCGGGGCCAAGGGAATGACCTGGATGCGTGTCACGGACGGTGGTCTCGAATCCAACATCGTCCAGTTCTTCAGCGAGCGGGAAAAACGTGCCGTGCTTGAGCGCTTCGGAGCGAAAGACGGCGACGTCATCCTGATGATCGCCGATGCATCCCATGATCTGGTGCTGTCCGCCCTCGGACAGCTCCGGCTGCACCTTGCCGAAAGACTGGGGTTGACGCCGTCCGGCGTATTCAGACCCCTGTGGGTCACGGATTTTCCCCTCTTCGAGGCCACACAGGACGGCGTCACCTCGAGCCATCACCCTTTCACCGCTCCCGACCGCGAAGATTTTGATCCCGCCGACCGAGAGGAACTTCTCCAGCTCCGTTCACGCGCCTATGACCTCGTGGTGAACGGAGAGGAACTTGGCGGCGGCAGCATCCGTATCAACAGCAAGGGTATGCAGCAAAAGATCTTTCAGGCTCTGGGACTTTCCGGGGAGGAGATCGAGGAGAAATTCGGGTTTTTTGTCCGGGCGCTGGATTACGGCGCGCCACCTCATGGTGGGCTTGCCCTGGGGATTGACCGCGTGGTTTCCATGATCCTTGGCACGTCGTCCATCCGCGAGGTGACGGCTTTCCCAAAAAACCGCAACGCCTGTTGTCCCCTGACCCAGGCCCCTTCCCATGTGGCCAGGGAGCAACTCAGCGAGCTGGGGCTCCTGCGGTCGGATGAAACGGAAATAATACCGGGCATTGAGGAACGCCGGGAACTCGTCGATTCGCTCTCATGGGTCTCGCGCATAGGGCTGGAGGCCAGCGAGCGCCCCGCGATCATTTCCGCCCTGGCGGATGCCATGCGCCTGGCCCAACTCATCGAAAGCAGGGCCGGCGATGATGAACCGCTGTTCACGCCGGTTTCGGCGACAAACCGGATGAGGGAGAAGTCCCCGGCCCAAGTGTCTCCATTGGCGGTAAACGGTGAACTGTTGAAGAATGCTCCTTCGGTAAAGGGGAACTACTTCAAGGTGGCAAGTATTCTGGAATAAGATGGTATGCGGGTTTATTCCGCTCAGGGCGAACGGGAGTGGGAACATCGGCGCCCATGGAAAAACCGGCCCGTGGTCTTCCAGTAAGATTTCATCAAGCTTGGGGAGTAAGCCTCGTGCACTCAAAAGCCTTTTTTCATTTTGATTCATCCCCTCGGGTCCGTGCGGATGGAAAGGCGTTGTCCGGTAAGCGGGCGGCGGTTCAATGCAGTATATCGGTAAGGGGATGGCCCACCGAAGCGGGTTCCCCTGCATTGCGGGGGTTTGTTCCCCTTGAGGATGCAACCGCGGTCGAACGTCTTAGGTCCGCGGGCGCGGCACTGGTGGGCAATACGCATACCAGCGAACTCGGTTTTGGCCTTTTCGGGGATGGTGCGTCCAGGGCTCTCAAGGACGGTCTTGCGGATTTCGTGCTCGTGACGGACACGATGGGGGAAGCACGCGTGGCCGCGGCCGGCGCGGGGGTTTTCGGATTCAAGCCGAGCTACGGCAGAGTATCCCGGTTTGGCCTGATCGGCATGGTTCCTTCGATGGATTGCTGCGGTATCCTGGGATCGGACCTGGAAGACATTGCCGCGGTTTTCAAGGCGATCGAGGGCGGAGACGACCGCGACCCGTCGATGGACGGTTGCCGTATGCCGACCCTCCAGCGGGATTATGGCGGGGCGGACTCCACACTATCCGCGGGCGTCATCACCCAGTGCATTGACAGTCTGGAAGCCGGCGAGCGGCTGGCCTTCAGGGGAGCGCTCGGGAGAATAAGGAAGGCTGGCATCACTATCCGGGAAGTACCATGGAAAGATTTTGATCTCTTCCAGGCGACGCATAACCTGATCGGTTCCGTCGAAGCATCGTCGAGCTGCGGGAAATTCGATGGGGTGCGCTACGGGCATTGTGCTTCGGGTTCCAGGAACTGGAATGAGATGTACCTTCAGTCGCGGGCGGAGTCGTTCAGCCTGATTATGAAATCCTTTCTTTTCCAGGGCGCGTACTTCCAGTTCGAAAACTATCCGGCCTTCGAGCGTGCCTGCGGGATTCGCGCAAGGCTGGTGGCCGAGAGCAGGGAATTGTTCAGTGACCTGGACCTGCTCATTTTCCCGACCAGACACGCGGCCATCGATATCAGCCGGGCGGATACGGTGGAGCAGGTCTATGAACCCTTCTCTCTCACCCTGCCCTCGAACGTCACCGGCCAGCCCGCCCTGACCCTGCCCGGTTTCCTGCCGACAGGGGATGGAGATATCGGCCTGCAACTGGTGGGGCCTCATTTTGGCGATGAGCTTCTTTTCGAGGCCGCCAGGCGGTTGTCCCCCCGGGCGGAAGGAGCCAGATAACCATGAATTATGAGGCGGTAATAGGGCTCGAAATACACGTTCAGTTGAATTGCCGGACGAAAATGTTCTGCCAGTGCGCCAACCATGCTGGGGACGAACCTAACCGGAACACCTGTCCGATTTGTCTCTGGCTGCCCGGAAACCTGCCCAGGTTCAGCCGGGAAGCACTCGAAAAAGCTGTCCTTGCAAGTCTTGCGCTCAATTGCCAAATTCAGGGGGAGAGCGCCTTCGACCAGAAAGTTTACTATTACCCCGACCTGCCGAAGGGATACCAGCTTTCACAGTTTCATCGCCCTCTTGCAAGGAATGGGTGGGTTGACATCACCGATGTTGACGGTCTCACCAGGAAGATCCGCATTCAAAAAGTCCACATGGAAGAAGACGTCGCCAAACTGGTCCACGAGCAGGAAGGGAGGACGCCGGTCAGCCTGGTGGATTTTAACCGCGCCGGGGCGCCACTGGTTGAAATCGTTACGGAGCCCGATTTGCGGAGCCCTTACCAGGCGATGGAATTTCTGCGGCGCCTCAGGATGCAGTTGCGCTACTCCGGGAGTTCGGATTGCAGCATGGAGCTGGGAACCATGCGCGTTGACGCCAATATCTCCATTCGCCCCCGGGGAAGCGGCCAGTTGAATACCAAGGTCGAGATCAAGAACATGAACTCCATCCGCCACGTCGGGGATGCCATCGCTTACGAGATTACCCGGCAGGAGAACATGGTGCTCGCCGGTGAAACGGTTGTCATTCATACCCGCCTCTGGGACCCGGACAACCGGGTTACCACGGCCATGAGGGGGAAGTTTGAAGGCCCCTGCATACCCGACCCCTCGGTACCGCGGATTGTCATCGACGACGAATGGCTTGAGGAGATCCGGAGCACCCTGCCGGAAATGCCCGACAGGAAAGCGGTTCGTTTCGGCAGCCAATATGGACTGACCGGCGAAGATGCCACGATTATGAGTTCGGAGCGGGATTTGTCCGAGTATTTCGAAGCCGTGGCCGAGCGCGGAGTCTCTCCTCGTCTCGCCGCCCAGTGGATAGCCGTGCAGTTTCTGCCCCTGCTGAAGGAGCGCAATGAGACCCTCGCGGAGAGTTCCGTGACTCCCGAGCGGTTTGCCAACCTTCTGCTCATGCTCGAGCGGGGAGAAATCAACGCCAACGCGGCAAAAGAAGTCTTGAAAAAGCTCCGGGAAAGCTTCTCCACGCCTGAAGAAATCGTTACGGAATCCGGTTATCGCCAGGTTTCCGGGGCCGCGGAGCTGGAAACCATCGTGGACCGGGTGCTGGTGGAGAATCCATCCGCCGTGGAGAACTTCCGGAAGGGGGCGTCCAAGGCCATGGGATTTCTCATGGGGCAGGCGATGCAGGCGTCCGGAGGCAAGGCCCATCCCCGGCTCCTGAAGGAAATCATGACCCGGAAGCTTCAATGAGATGCACTTTCTTGTCTGTCCACGCGAAAATGATTCGACGGGAGGTTTTATGGAAGTGATCAAGATAATGCCATGTCTGGACATGAAAAACGGGCGGGTGGTCAAGGGCATCAACTTCGTTAACCTGAGGGATGCCGGCGATCCCGTTGAGAATGCCGCCTTTTATG
This sequence comes from Syntrophobacter sp., assembly GCA_039679945.1. Classification (GTDB taxonomy): domain Bacteria; phylum Desulfobacterota; class Syntrophobacteria; order Syntrophobacterales; family Syntrophobacteraceae; genus SbD1. The sequence goes on from JBDKTY010000038.1 coordinate 11,955, forward strand.
AAAAAGAGGGGGCCGACGAACTGGCCATGCTGGATATCGCCGCAACGGTGGAGAGCCGGAAAACCATGCTGGAATGGGTCAAGAACGTCTCTTCGGTCATTGAGATCCCTCTCACTGTGGGAGGAGGCATTGCCACCATCGAGGATATCGAAAGGGTCCTTGCCGCCGGCGCCGACAAAGTGTCGATGAACAGCGCCGCCGTAAAGAACCCCGACCTTGTCGGGCAGGCGGCGAAGGCATTCGGTTCGGATAAGGTGACCGTGGCGATTGATGGCAAGAGAAACGCTTCGATGCCCTCGGGTTTTGAAGTGGTTGTCGCCGGCGGCACGAAGCCCGCGGGGAGGGATGCAGTGGCCTGGGCAAAGGAGTGCCAGGACCTGGGAGCAGGGACGGTACTGCCGACCAGCATGGATGGCGACGGCACGCAGGCGGGCTACGACCTGGAGTTCACGAAGGCCATTTCGGATGCCGTGAGCCTGCCGGTCATTGCCTCGGGCGGAGCGGGCACACTGGAACATTTTTACGAAGGTGTGGTCAGAGGGGGCGCGCGGGTTCTGCTGGCCGCTTCCGTTTTCCATTACCGCACCTTCAGCATCCGGCAGGTCAAGGAATACCTGCAGGGAAAAGGCTTGCGCGTAAGCCTATGATTATTCGGCGGAATAGATAATTTTTGCTGGTCGCCCGTGGAAGGAAGCACTAGAGAAACAGGAGAGGGAAAAGAATCTGGAAAGCTGTTTCTGCGATGTACTGAGATGTGTTATTTTGCCCTGAATCAGTGAGTACAAAACGCGCAAACATCTTGTAAGAATTTCGGACGCTCGTCTTCGCGAAAATCGTGTGTCAAAAATAAAGCAGGTGGCTAAGTGGGAGCCCGGTTAAGGTCCTCGCGAAATCCCGCCCTAAGCCGTGTCTCTCTATACTCGTAAAGTTCGGGCAGGACGTGGATATCATTTTTTATCCCTTCGAGGATTTTGCCCCAATCCAACTTTATATCAGGGTATTGTCGCTCCAGCAGCCAGCGGAATTGTGATGCCTTTCCCCCGTTGTCTTGCCCCAGAATGTTGAGCGCCTCCGCCTTGGAGTAGATGGTAAAAAGGATTCGCTGTTCCACTTTTTTTGTTTGCGAATCCCTGATTCCCTGGACGATCAGGAGCTGTTTGCCGCGTTTTCTGACATATGCCATGGGAAGAGCCCTTTCAGCGTCTGTTCAGATTGTCTCGATGGGCCGGCGCCTCATTCTTCCTTTTACCTGCGCATTCTCAAAATCTGCTTTCCATCTCCCGCGCCGGCAACGTATCTGATCCTCATTGAGCCAATGTTCTGGTCTTTACATTCCAGATAGCGCATCATCGCATGTTGTGTTAACCATAATTTAGTAACACAACCAATTTGCATGCAAATCCCCTAAAAACGATGGCCAACACAAAAGACGTTCACCGAGTGAGGCCCTTCCGCCCCGGCCGGACACTACTCTTTTGTTCGTTGCACTGAATCCAGTACAGATAGCCGCGCGGCTGGGCGGCTTGCCATTCATGCGCCAATTCGGGAGTGTCGTCCCCATTTCCAACCTGGAAGTCTCTCCACCTTGCGCGGATTCTTTTCAGTTCCTATAGCTTGAATACACTATGATGGTCGCCTCTTGCGGGCGGCCTTCCCACGAGGAGATCCGCGGATGCAAGAAAGCGCCGACAATAAGGCTTTTTGGGAAGAGCAGGAGAGATTGCTCGACGAGTTGCTGGACCAGGCGCTATGGCCCGGAGGCCGGGAAGCCGTGGATCGGCTTGCCGGGCAGGGAAAGCAGCCTGTCCGCTCGCTGATAGGCAAGCTCGTCGACCCGGAGACCGAATTTTTCGAACTCAGCCGCATAGCCGGGTTCGGCATGAACTACCCGGGGGTAAAAGATGTCCCCTGCGCCGGGGTGGTGACCGGAATCGGCAAAATACACGGCAACTGGACGATGATCATAGCCAATGACAGCAGGGTAAAAGCCGGGACTTACTTTCCGATAACCTTGAAAAAACACCTGAGGGCGCAGGCAATAGCCGAGCGTTGCGGCCTGAACTGCGTCTACATAGCCGACTCGGGCGGCGCCTACCTGCCGATGCAGGCCGACGTATTCCCGGATGACCAGAACTTCGGCTCAATGTTCTACAACATGGCGCGGATGTCGGCGGTGGGACTCAAGCAGATCACGTTGTCAACCGGCGGGAACACGGCCGGCGGGGCCTATATCGTGTTCATGGCCACCGAAGCCGTGATGATAGACAAAATGTCCTTCTCGTTTCTGGGCGGCCCTCCGCTGGTGAAGGCCGCGACCGGGGAGGTAATTTCGGCCGAAGACCTCGGCGGGGCGAAGGTCCATACCCACGTATCGGGTGGCGCGGACCACTTCTGCCGCGACCAGGACCAGGCGGTTCTCAAGATTCGGGAAATTCTTTCCATGGAACCGCCTCAGGTGCTCCATGTCCCCAAGTCCCCCGAAATGCCCCCGAAAAAGCCGGTCGAGAGCATAAACGAACTTTTCCCGAATAGCATCCATCACGGCGTCAAAATACGGCCCTTTCTTGAGGCAATCTGCGACGACAGCCACTTTATCGAATACAAGAAATCCTATGCGATCGGCAGGGGAGACAACATCGTCACCGGCAAGATGCGCATAAAGGGAATACCGGTTGGGGTGATCGCTGCTAACGGTATGGGGATAATCTTCACGGAATCCGCAAGGAAGGCAACCGAGTGGATCATCCGGTGCTGCCAGGACAAACTGCCCCTCCTTTTCGTCCAGAGTTCGCCCGGCTACATGGTCGGCTCGGATGCCGAACACAAGGGGATCGGAAAGTACGGGGCCGATATGGTAAGGGCGGTCTCATGCGCGAACGTGCCCAGAATTCAACTGGTTGTCGGACCGGATAACGGCGCGGCCAACTACGGGATGTGCGGGCGTGCTTACCGGCCGCATTTCCTGTTTACCACGATGCGCGGCCGCACCTCGGTCATGAGCGGAAAATCGGCGGCCGAGGTACTGCTTGTCCTGGAGGAGAGGAAGCGGGCGGAATTCGGAGATTCCATGAGCGACGAAGAGAAGCTGGCCTTCAGGGGAAAGATGATAGCCAGGTACGATTCGGAAGCGCATCCGTTTTTCTGCGCGGCGCGACTCTTGAATGACGGCGTGCTCAAATTCGGCGAAATCCGTGACCGACTCGCTGTCGCCTTCGAGGTAAGTCTTCTCAGGCCCGTGGGCGAATCCTGCTTCGGCGGATTCAGGTTTTAAGAGTGCTCCGGGGAAACGGCTTTTGCGCTGCAGCCCGACGTGCTCTCTCACATTCGCTCTGAGCGAAGTAGATCCCGCATCCGTATGGCAAGGCGTGGGCAAGAAACAGGGGGCAGCCACCCCCACGGCGTCACCTCGGCGAAGACCAGGGGCCAGGTTCGCTCTTGCAAAGGGTCGGCAAAGCCCTGGATTACCGGCGCCTGCCCCGGATTTGATGCGGTGTCCGCCGGAATGACGGAACGGGTGACCTGCTTGCCACGTAACTCATGGATATTGCTAACCCTTAAAAGCTGTTTGTCGAGGATATCGAAGGGTATAATTGGCCAGGGTTGGTCATGGGAATAACCTCCGCCGGGCACCGATGGTGCCAGACTGATCTTTTACAGTAGATTTGATCACTTACCCTTATACACAGGCTTTCTCTTCTCCCGAAACGCCGCGAGGCCTTCCAGCCGGTCCTCGGTGGAGATTGTTGCCCAATATGCGCTCGATTCCATGGCAAGCCCGGTGTGGAGGTCCGCTTCAATACCGTGGTTAATCGCATACTTGGCCTGGCGGACGGCAATAGGTCCGTTTTCACTGATCATTCGCGCCATCCGGATGCACTCGGAAATCAGTTCCTCCGGTTCGCACACCCTGTTCACCAGCCCTATTTCCATGGCTTCATGGGCATCGACCTTCCGGCCGGTAAAGATCAGTTCCTTCGCCTTGCCACGCCCTATGAGGCGCGGCAGCCGCTGAGTACCGCCCGCGCCCGGGATGATCGCGAACCGCGTCTCGGTGAGTCCCATCGAAGCAGTTTCGGATGCGATCCTGATGTCGCAGGCGAGCGCCAGCTCGGTTCCTCCCCCCAACGCCAGTCCGTTTATGGCGGCAATCACCGGTTTGCTCAGCGATTCAATGAGAGAAAAAAGGTTCCGGATCGTATGGATATACTCCCTGACCCTCTGTTCGCTGAAAGCGGCCCTTTCCTTCAGGTCCGCCCCCGCGCAAAACGCCTTCGCCCCCGCGCCGGTAATTATCACAACCCGAACGTCGGGGTCGAAGTGAAGCGCTTCCATCCACTCTTTCAGGGAGACCAGCATCTCAAAATTGAGCGCATTCATCACTTCGGGGCGATTCAGCGTGACTATTGCCACCTGGTCCCGGCGCTCTTCCAACACTATGGCCTGTTCCATGGTTGTCCCCGTTGAACGGTCACTATTGACCGGATGCCTCCAGCCCCCGCCAGTGTATTCTGCCCGCGGTCACCAGGCGGCCCGGGAGATCCCTCTTTACAAGCGTTTGCGCGTACCGCGCGCAGTCGAGCAACCTGTCGAGATCGATCCCGGTTTCGATTCCCATCTCGTGGAGCATGCCGACGAGGTCCTCGGTCGCGATGTTGCCCGAGGCCATTTTGGGATAGGGGCACCCGCCAAGGCCTCCCACCGAGCAGTCGAAAATGCGGGCGCCTTCCTCAATTGCAGCCAGGGCATTGGCAAGGCCGGTCCCCCGCGTATCGTGGAAGTGGAGGGCAAGCGCCGCCTCGCCCATGACCGGCATGATTCTTTGCACCATGCGGCGAACCGTCACCGGATTCGCCATCCCTGTCGTGTCCCCGAGCGATACCTCCTGGACTCCCAAGGCGCGATATTCACTCACGATCCATTCCACCTTTTCCGGCGCCACCCTGCCTTCATATTCGCAGCCAAACGAGGTGACCACGTATCCCCTTATGAACATTCCGCGGTTCAGGGCCGTTTCCGTGATCAGTCGAAACCCTTTGAGAGAGTCGGCGATAGACATTCTCACGTTTTTTTGATTGTGGGTCTCCGATGCGGAAACGAACAGCGCAATCTCGTTTATTCCGGCCGCCACCGCGCGCTCCAGTCCCTTCGGATTCGGTACCAGCGCGGAGTAGCGGGCCCCCGGTTTTCTACGCAGCCTGGCGACCAGTTCCTCGGAATCCCGCAGTTGGGGAATGGTCCCCGGGCGGACGAAGGAGGTGATCTCGATTCGCGTGAGGCCCGTGCCGGAAAGACGCTCGATCAGTTCCAGTTTCCGGTCCGTGGGAACGAAATCCGGTTCACTTTGAAGGCCGTCCCGGGGCCCGACTTCCACTATTGTGACAGCTTTCGGATAATTCACCAGACCGCCTCCCGGCGAGAATATCAAGTCCCTTTATCCAGCGGGGCCATCTTTGTAGTAATGAGGCGGCGTGTGCCCGTCAAGGGCCGGTGCTCCTGGTGAAGGCTTGAGGGCAGGCCTCGAAACACTGGATTGACACCTCAGCCCAGGGGCTTGCTCCCATATTTTTGAAAGTGCCGCCATGCCTGCTGTTCTTCACTGTCGGTATTCGGGGAGAGATATTTACCCGGGTCTGTGCTTTTGTAGAGTTGCCGGTCTTCACCGACAGGGCAGACCTTGATGCAGACGCCACATGGGAAACAATAAGCCTCCCGGAGTTCCGCATGGTATTTCGCGCACGCCAGCTTGTTCATGCGAGCAACAGGCTTGTCGCCGTCATCCGCGAAAGCGTGAGTCGGGCAGCATTTGGCGCAGGTCAAGCACCGGGTGCAGAGGTCTTCCTCAACCATCGGGCTTCCCGGTATTTTAAGCGTGGTAAAGACGGAGACAAAACGCACCCTCGGACCATAGTCCACGGTGAGAAGTGTGTGGTTATAGCCAACCGTGCCCAACCCGGCATACTTGGCGGCATAGACCTGGGAAAAGGAAGCTGTCGGTTCATCCACGAGCACCTTGATGTGGCCGTAGCCGTCCCGCGGCAAGAAAATCGAACCATAACCTCCGCGGTTTAGAATTCTGCACAGCCGGAAGCCAAGCTGGTCAAGCTCGATGTTGCACGTCTCGTAAAGAGTCGTGTAAATGATGGAAGGCGTCGTCTCAAGCATCGGAAGGAGCACCGGCAGCCCCAGAACGATTACGGTTTCCGCTTCCTTCCACAAAGACCGGGGTCTGAATGGAATCGGGACATCACCATATTCCTCCCACCTGGAAACCGGCGCAAAGCCCAGGATCGCGCCATGTTCGGCCGCAAATTGCGTAATTTCGTCTTGAGTGGATTGCATCATTTCTTTCCCGGCTGGTATTGGGTGTTGTAGTCGTTGGTATATACGTTCCATGCCACGATCTGGCCTTCCTTCAGTTTGCCCTCTCTGACAAGCAGATCGATCCACCACTGCACCGGGGCATCGTCCGGGATAACTCCATCTTTGTAATATTCCCAGCTTCCGGCGTAGGCGGGGTCAAGGCCTCTTTTCCTGGCGAAGATAACCCCCGCTTCCTCATGGTGCTCATTGGTCCATTCGGAAGCCCTGACGAGGACTTTGAGGAACTTTCTCACGATTTCCGGATGTTCCTTAATGAAGTCCGTGTTGGTGAAATAGGGCAGCATGCCGCTTATTCCATCGTCCACGATGTAGTCATTGAAGACCTCGCGTGCCGCGCCTGTTTTCACCACTTTCTCATAGTAAGGTGAATGGAGCACGCCCACGTCAATCAAGCCCTGTTGCAGGGCCTGCTCCTGATTCGTGTCGGGGATGACGACGAATTCGACATCCTTATTCAGCCCGTTTCGTTTGAGGTATTCCTTCAGGACATATTCGGAGCAGGCGCCGAAGCTATTGATGCCGATCTTCTTCCCTTTGAAGTCCTTAACGGATTGGATGCTACTCGCCGGCAGTAGAAGGTATTTCATGTGAGGCCGTTCCGGGGTAGTCTTTGCCCCTGCGTCCACAATCTTCAATTTTGCCCCGCCCGCAATTGCCGTCAGTACGAGGGGGGTATGCCGATTGGCGAAATCTATGCTTCTCGAAGCCACCGAGGGGACGAGCTGCGCCGCCGGTACTTCACCGACCCATTCGATTTGGAGCCCTTCTTCCGCGAACCATCCCTTGTCGTCAGCCACATAGACAGGGTCAAACCATTGAATGTTGGCGTATTTAATTACAAAAGGCTTCGCGGGTTCCGCGGCATCCGCCTTCACGCAAGAGAGCCACCCGCCCGCGATGAGCAACAATCCGAAAACCGGGAGAAAAATGTTGCTGAATGGTCTCTGTAAGGGCCTGCTTTTCATCGTCTGATTCTCCTTTGATTCCTGTGGCAGCCACCGTACCCGGCACCCTTTCACAGGCTGGCTGTTTTATCCACATGCTAAACGCTCGTCCTCCTCGGAGCGCTCTTCGTTCGATGCTCGTGAAGACTCCCCGGAGGCCTTGCTCGCCACGTGATCGGATAAATCTTACCTTGCCTCCTTCCATCTCGTAGCCCTCTGCTCAAAAGCAAGCAGAAGGTTGTTAACTGTCAGGCCAAATAATGCCAGAGCAAGAATGGCCGCATACATTTCCGGTATTTTGAAAATCTCCTGCGAGTTCAGAACGAGAAAACCCAGGCCGGCGTTCGCGCCGATCATCTCCGCGGCGACCAGGACCATGAACGCATAGGCCGCCCCCAGGCGAACGCCGGTGAAGATCGAAGGCGCCGCGGCCGGCAGAATTACCTTTTTGAACAAAGTGATTCCGGAAGCACCCATGGATCTGGCGGACTTGATCACGAGAGGTTCGATGCCTTTCACGCCGCCGATGGTGTTGAGCAGAATGGGCCATACGGAGGCCCAGAAAATAATAGCGATTTTGGATACCTCGCCAATTCCGAAAAAGAGGATAAAGACCGGAAACAGCGCGATGGCCGAGACCTGTCGTCCAGCCTGTAACGGGGCGTCAATAGTCTGCTCGACATCCCTGAACCATCCCATGATCAGACCGAGCGGTCCGCCTACGATCAACGATAATCCCAGGCCAAACAGAATTCTTTTCAGACTCACCCAGATGTGAATGAACAGTTCGCCGGACCACAACTGGTGGAAAAGCGTTTTGAGCACCGTCAATGCCGGAGTCAGCAAATTGGGATCTACCAACCCCGTATCCGGCACGAGTTCCCAAAGTGAGAAGAACAGAATAACGATCATGGTCCTGGATACCCTGCTGCTCATGCCGCGTTAACCTTTCGCGAAGAACTGCCCCTCCAGAACATCAGGTACCTCGGGCTCCTGGCGGACGCGGTTGGAGAAACAGCGGCGAAGTCCCGAGGAATAGCGGTTTTCTGCCTTGCTTTCTCCACCTCTTCGCTCAGCAATTCCCAGAGTTCATGCCTGATCTTCGCGAACCGCGCCGATGACCGAAGATCCTTCTCCTCATATCTCGGCGTGGGGAGTGATATGTCCACGATTGCCTTGATCGTTCCGGGGCGGGACGTCATAACCGCAACCCGCTGGGCCAGAAAAGCGGCCTCGTCAATGCTGTGAGTCACAAAAAGGATGGTCTTCCCGGTTGATTCCCATATCTTCAGCAGTTCACACTGGAGAATCTCCCTGTTCTGAGCATCCAATGCCGCGAATGGTTCATCCATGAGCAAAACTTCCGGCTCGTACGCCAGTGCCCTGGCAATCGCCACACGTTGTTTCATGCCGCCGGAGAGCTCATAGGGATATCGCTCTTCAAATCCGGCAAGACCGACCAGCGAGAGATAGCCCCGGGCCACGCGGGCCCTCTCATCTTTGGGAACTCCTTTAATTTCCAGGCCAAAGGCAACATTCTCAATAGTGGTCCGCCACGGGAAAAGCGCATACTCCTGGAAAACGATCCCCCGGTTCAGCCCGGGGCCGTTGATGGGCTTCCCATTGATCAGGACACTTCCGTCCGCGGATGCCAGACCGTCGATGATATGCAAGAGGGTGGATTTTCCGCATCCGCTGGGGCCAAGCAATGCCAGGAACTCACCTTTTCCGACGCTCAAATTGATATTGTCCAAGGCCGGCAGCCCGCGGGAAACACCATTCCCGGTATTCCGGGACTCGAATATCTTGCTCAAGTTCTCAATCCTGATAGCAGCGTCCATCTTTGTTGCACTCCTTTTGCTCGGAAAAACTCACTATTGAGGCGCCTTTGCCGCGCCCTCGCACGGCCTGGCCGCGATCGTTCAGCGCACGGGGGGGCAGGAACCCGGTCATGCTCCGCGTGAGCAAGCGGCGGAGGATGTGCTTCCGAAGGCCTCTAAACGCATCGCCCGCGCATAATGTTCATTAAGTCCATCGACATTATTGATTATTCTTCAGACGCTTTTCGTTTGTCAAGCAATTTCTTCTGACCTTTTTGGACTTTCCCGGGAGGCAACTCCAGTCCACACCCACGCTGAAGTCCAAAGTGCCACTGATAATCTTCACCGCCTCGGTTCCTCATCGAATAAGCCTCTGCGTTAACAGGCCGTATTTAATGGAATAGTAATTTTTTTCTTGACAAGGGAGGGACGAAACAATAGAGAGAGGGATACTTGTTCATTAATTCAATCGAAATACTGTTATTTATTCTGAAGGCGCGACATCCGCTAAGTGGGCTGTAAGCTGAAAGAAGGATCTCACGCTTGACAAATCAACATTGGACAAGGGCGCCATCACATTAAAGTTCGGAGGGAACTCATGGAAAGGAAACCGCGGAAGGACAAGTCTCGTTTGTTAGCGCTTATCGGTATCCTGGTACTCGCCTTTTTGATCCCTTGTTCCGCTTGGACGGCCCCACCGGAAAAGCCCGTTCACAAGGTCCGATGGGCATACACCGGATCTTCCTGCGAATCGGCGGTGTTCGTCGCGAAGGAGAAAGGATTCTGGGAGGCTGAAGGGCTTGACGTTGAACTCATCAAGGGGGACTGGAACTTTATCAAGGAGTCCTTTGCCTTCAATAAAATCGATGGTGCTCAGGGAATGGCCCTTACCTGGCTCAAGGCGGCGGAGCAGGGCATCGACCTCAAGGTGGTGGCCGGAGTACACACCGGTTGTATTCATGTCATTGCCGGCAACAATACGAAGATTAACAGCGTGGACGACCTGAAGGGGAAACGGATAGGCGTGCCCGCCATTGGCAGCACACCTTTCATGTTCCTGAACAGGGTGCTTGGAGCCAAGGGTTGGGACCTGAAAAAGGACGTGGACTGGCGCGCATTCCCCGCCTCGGAACTCGAGCTGGTACTCGACAGGGGTGAGGTTGACGCCGTAGTCATCACGGACCCCCACGGCACCATGATTTTACACAACGGCAAAGGACGGAGCATCCTCAGCACCGCCGCCAGTCCGCCCTACAAGGACGAATATTGCTGCCTCGTCTTCCTCACCGGGAAGTTTTACCGCGAGTCCCCTGAAGCCGCGGCCGCCGTTTCCCGCGGTCTTCTCAAAGCCGCGAGTTGGGTGGCGGTCAATCCCGCGGCCGCTGCTTCCATTGCGGTAGAGAAGAAATACGTCGGGAGTACGGTGGAACTCAATACCAGGAGCCTGGCCAGCCTGAATTTCATCCCGTCGGTATCCGGCGGCCGACAGGCCTTGATCCTCGCTGGCAATGAGATGAGGGCTTCTCAAATGCTGGAGGCCTCAACCGATATCGAGCAACTCGCAAACCGTATTTTCGCGCCGGTGGAAGGCCTCTCCGATGAGTGGGTCAAATCCATAAAGGTTGAGAAAGTTTCTCCATAATGACCGCTTCGCGTAACCCTGCTTACTCAAAGGGCTCCATCATTCCGGGAGACCTCCCGCGGACTCGGTTTTCCGAAGGTCTGCTCCCGGCCATATTGACGCTGCTGCCGATGGCCGCCCTGCTCCTGGCCTTGGCCCTCCACACCAGTCTGCCGGCGCGTCAGGCATCGCCTGTATCGGGATACTACGCGCTTCTTCTCAAGGTCTTTGCCGCCCTGGCTCTGGCCGCGGCAGCCCTGCAGTTGTTCCTGCCTTCCTGGCGGCGCGGATTTCGCTCGATGGCTCCGCTGGCCACGGTTACGATACTGATTCCGGCGGCCCTCGACCTGATAACCCTGAAGTTTGCTCTGTTGCCTTTACCGTATTTTCCAGGACCGGACCTCATTTTGAAGAGCCTTTGGTTTGACCGGGGCCTTTTGGCGGAATGCGTCCTTCATTCCATGTTCCTGCTCCTGAGCGGCTATTTTGTCGGCATCTTTACCGGCCTGGTAACCGGAATCCTCATCGGCTGGTACACGGCGTGCCGTTACTGGATGATGCCCGTGCTGAAAACCCTGGGTCCCGTACCGGCGACTGTCTGGATTCCCCTCTCGCTCGTGCTTTTCCCCACGACATGGCTATCCGGGGTTTTCCTTATCGCCCTTGCCGTCTGGTTCCCGGTCACGGTCATGACCAGCACGGGAATCTCCAACGTCAGGATAGCGCATCTTGAGGTTGCGAGAACCATGGGGGCGAGCCGCCGCTATCTTGTTTTCCACGTGGCCCTGCCTTCCGCCCTGCCGGACATCTTCATCGGGCTTTTCATGGGCCTTTGCGCGGCTTTCCTCACACTGGTCGTGGCGGAGATGATGGGAGTCAAAGCCGGGCTCGGCTGGTATGTTAACTGGGCTCAGAACTGGACCGAGTATTCCAAGGTCTTTGCCGCCATCATCATTATCACCTTCTTTTTTTCGGGTATCATGACCCTGCTGTTCAAGATCCGCGACAAGGTCCTATTTTGGATGAAAGGTGTGATCAAGTGGTAGCCGACTTTACCGCCATCAGTCCATCGGCATTGGGGCAAAACCTTGAGGGGAGCCTGTGTGTCCAATCCGTCTCCAAGGAATTCGTGAGCACTGACGGCCACAAAGTCCAAGCCTTGAAGGATGTCGCGTTCTCCGTGCGGCCCGGAGAGTTCGTCTCTCTCCTTGGGCCTTCGGGCTGCGGCAAGTCCACTTTGCTCCGGCTTGCCGCGGGTCTGGACGGGCCGACCTCGGGCCGCTTGCTGCTCGACGGGAAACCCATTGAGGGGCCTTCAGCCGAGCGGGGGTTGGTCTTCCAGGATCCAACCCTTTATCCGTGGCTCACCGTCCGCGGCAATATCGAGACCGGGCTTCGAATAGCCGGCGCCCTTAAAGAGAGAGCCGGGGAGGTTGACGAGTTCATCCGCCTGGTTGGGCTCGAGGGATTCGACAGCGCCTATCCCCATCATCTGTCGGGAGGGATGGCGCAAAGGGTTGCCCTGGCCAGGGCACTTATCAATCACCCAAAGGTGCTTTTTCTAGACGAGCCCCTGGGAGCGCTGGACGCTTTCAACAGGATGCGCATGCAGGATGAAGTGCTCAAACTTTGGAAGTTGCGCCTGACCACCGTGCTGCTGGTCACCCACGACATCGATGAGGCCATTTACATGAGTGACCGGATCATCGTCATGTCTCATCGTCCGGGGGCTGTCGAGGACATCCTCGGAGTGGAAATGCCTCGTCCGCGGCAGCGAAACAACCCGTACTTCACCCATTTGCGGAATGCAATTCTGGAGATGCTCCACTTCGCCAAAAAGGAAACTATCGAATATTACTTATGATACGGAGTTGCGTTCAAGATGAGTCTATCCCTAAATTGAAGATACCGTTCAGAATTGACCCGTTCTACCCTTCGATACCTCAGGGTGAACGGGGGTATATCCTCTTGAAAGCAAATTAGTATGAGGATCAAAGAGCGGCGTTTCCGGCCCCGAACCATTTGCCGCATTGTCGCTTTACGAAACCGCGCGCAATTGCGATGAAGCGTAACGCCCTCTAGCCGTGCGAGAAGGTCTCCGCGAGCCCTTCACCATAAAGAGATGCGCCCAGGTCCCGGCCCAACCCGGGGATGCCGCAGGCGTCCGCCCGGCAGCGCAGGCAATGTCGAAAAACGGGAAGATATTTCTCGGCACGGTGCCGGGCCTTCTCGATCGTTTGACAGTCGGGTTGAGGGAACCCGGCCATCTCCCCGGCCGGCAGGAGCGGGATTACATTCATCAGGGACGCGCCCAGGCGGGCGGCCCAGGAAGCAATGCCCTCGATCTCATCCTCATTGACTCCGGGGACCAGCACCGTATTGACTTTGACCACAATCCCCAGGCCCACCGCCCGGCTAATTCCCTCCTCCTGTGCTCTACCAAGAATTCCGGCGCCCTCACTCCCTTCAACATTGCGCCCCAGGTGCCTGATCCAGGCATAGACACCCGGCCAGACGGTCGGGGTAAGCGCATTCACGGTAACACTCACGGTGCGCACTCCGATTGCGGCCAGGCGGTCCACCTGCTCGGGCAGATTAAGCCCGTTGCTGCTAAGACACCCGATAAGGCCGGGAAATCGTTTCAGCACGGCCTCAAGGGCAACAATGGCATGGCTGGTGGCGAGGGACTCCCCGGGACCCGCCACGCCCACCACGGAAAGTTCGGGACATAGCTCCAGGGCCCGAGCCACGACTTTCAGGGCCATGCCGGGAGCCAGTAGTCCCCGGGCTACTCCCGGTCGACGCACAAAAGGATCGAACCTGCGCTCACAGAAGCGGCATCGGATGTTACATTCGGGGCTGACCGGCAGATGAATTCGACCGTAACTCCGGTGCGCTCCCGCGGAAAAACAGGGGTGGCGTCCAACCAGGTGGCCAAAGGGGTCCCCCTCTGCCCGTGAGCATCCTGCCTGTATCAAATGTCCGCTCCCAGCCGTTTATCGGCATTCTCCATGGCAAGCAGGCGTTCCGCCCACTGGGCAGCCCACGACCGAAGCTCCCGTTCATCCATCGGGGCGGGAATCCCCGAGCATTCGTGGGTCACTATTCGTTCGGCCAGGCGGCGGTAGACCGCCGCCTGTTCGGATTCGGGAAAAGTCTCCACGACGGTCTTCCCTCTGAGTTCGGCCCGGGTGACGGTGGAGGATCGTGGGATGTATTCCACGATACCGGTGCGTGTGTGAGCCGCAAAATCGTCCAGCATTTCTTTCGCATGGGAAGTATCCACGGAATTGGCAATGATGCCCCCGAGGAGGGCGCCCCCGGAGTTGGAGTATTTCAGAATTCCCTTGAAGAGGTTATTGGCGGCGTAGAGCGCCATGAAGTCGGCCGAGGAAACCGTGAAGACATGCTCGGCGATCCCCTCCCTGATGGGGACGGCGAAGCCGCCGCAGACCACGTCGCCAAGGACATCATAGATAACCACGTCGACGCGCAGGTCTTCGAATACCCGGAGCTGCTTGAGCTGTTCCACGGCCGTAATGATCCCGCGCCCCGCGCAGCCGACACCAGGCGCCGGTCCGCCGGCCTCCACGCAGTAGACTCCATTGAAGCCCTCGAAAATAATCTCATCCGGCGTTACCCTGGACTTCTCCCTCAGGGTCTCCAATATGGTTGGGATGTAATGACCTCCACGCAGTGTGTTGGTGGAGTCACTTTTGGGATCGCAGCCAATCTGCATGACCCGGTGGCCCGCCAGGGACAGGGCGGCGGAGATATTCGAGGTGGTGGTGGATTTCCCGATGCCCCCCTTGCCGTAGATGGCGATCTGTTTGATCCTGACCGTCATGAGTTATTGCTCCCGAGACATTTCGATCGTCCCTCCAGCAGGCGGTCACACAGGCGGGAGAGACCGGCCAGAAGCCTCTCGTCCAGCATCCCCCCCATTTCAAAAGGCAAGATCCCGATGCTCCCTATTTGCCGCAGCGCGCACGGTCCAAAGCGGGCGGCCACTACCGCGGCACAGTCGGAAACCTGCCGGACCGCGGCTGACATCAGGGTTTCCGTGTCTTCCCGGCCACAAGGTGGAGAATTAGGTCGGCTCTCTGTATGAAATAGGCCATCCCCCGCATCGTATATGACAAAGCGTTCCGCGTGGCCAAAGTGAGCAAGGGTTAGACCGTCGGATTCCGTCGCAATGGCAATTTTCATTTTGTCCCTTCCTCAGCGAGCAGCCACCATGGCGCCAACCAAATCTTCCACAAGGCGCAGCCCCCCGCTGTATCCGACATATGAGCGGTCGAGAACCGCGCGGTTTGCCACGGGAAAGCCAACCGAGAGATGCCCTGCCCGCAGCGACTCCGCCAGTTCCCGGTCCATGGAACTGCCGATGACAAAGGCCGGAGAGAAGCTTTCCCGATAATCGTTACCATCCTCAACGGGGAACCACCGAGGGTCGAGGCGGTGCCGGATGGCGGAGGTGTCAGTCTCGAACACGAGCCGGTGTTCCGGCTCGGGACGCAGCCCGGCGCGTCTGCCCAGGATATCCTCCCGCTGGTCTTCCGGAACAGGATCGGTCACGAATACCTGTTCGGGGAGCCAGCCAAGGTCATCCGCCACGAAATCAGCCAGGGCAAAAGCATAATTAGCATCGCCGATTATCAGTGCGTACCGTTGTAAATCCAGGTCGATCCAGGGGTCGGTCAGAGGGGAAAGGTAGCGGTAGTAGCGCTCGCTCTCACGATCGATGACCCGGTCGACATCTTCATTGCCGATGTGAAGAGCTTCGGCTACCATGTGAAGGAACCGTCCGGTGGCTGTTGGCCCAATCGGGAAGGGGGCGACGAGATAAGTCGTGCCATGGATTTCAGTGAAGATTTCCGCTGCTTCCACACCGTAGAGGGGAGAAACCACCACATTCAGGGCGGCTTTCGCGGCGCACGCCAGTGTTTCCAGGGAGTCTTCGCCGGTGAAGAAGGTGTTGACCTCCAGCCTCATGCTTTCCAGCAGCCGGCGCATGGCTTCCAGGTTACCGCGCCAGAAGACGTCCATACCCGGGACGACACCCCAGAGATTGACAAGTCGCGACGACTTCCGCTTGGCGGTTCGGACATAATCGCGGAATAGCGTCTTCAGGAGTTCCTCGTATCCACGGTAGGAGTTGCCCCGGAAGCCGCCGGTGCGGGCGGTAATGATATCCATGCCGGCCCATTTGTATGACCTCACCACCGAGTCCACGTCGTCCCCGATGACTTCGGAAACGCAGCCGGTGAGGACGATGAAAAGGCGTCCTTCCATAACCACCACGGTATTGGCAATTTGTTCGCGCAGACGGTCCAAGCCGCCGAAAACCACCTCCCGTTCCCGCAGGTTCGTGCCTGGAATACCCAGGCAGCCGCATGGCCCGCCCACCTGGAGCGCTGCCCCACCCTGTTGGGTCCATGCGACGTTGCCTACGCAGCCCGCCACCGAGTGGACAATGGGGATCGTATCAGGCAGTGCTGCCGCGGCCATGAGTGCACCGCACAATGCACACGAGAACCGTGGCCGTTCAATGTAGCTGCTCATAACTGGTCTTCTCCCCGGCGTTGGATGTGGCTGAATGGGTCCCTCCGGTACCACTCTTCCCGGTAGCAAAGCCGCACATGTTCTGCCAGCCGTTGATTGAAAGATGGGTTCCGAATCTGGCGATGCAGACGCCGAGCCAACTCATAGACGCCGCGATAGCCGACGAAATGCATCCCGACTTGATAAATAGCTACCGTTGGAATGCCCATGCGGGCCGCTGTGGAATTTGCGTTCACGTGTCCCATGAAAACGTCGGGTTTGAGGCGGCGCAGGAGATTGGCCTCCTCAAAAGGTTGGCAGTCGGCTATGTTGACTACGAAGTCGGAGCCATCCGCCGCCAGCTTTTCATATTCGCCCTCGGCAAACTCGTCGTGATGGAAAGTGCGCATCCCCGTGATCTCAAAGCCCAACTCCCGCAAGAGCGTCCCGTTGGCGAGGGCACGCATTTCCCCGGCCGCGATGAATGCGCGCTTCCCCTGAAAGAGGGGAAGAAGCGGCTCCAGGGCCGCCTGGAGGTGGGCTGTTTCCCGGGCGATGACGCGCTCGACCTCATCCTTCAATCCCAGGTATGAGGCGATGTCCCGCAGCCAGAGAGCCGTATTGGCGATCCCGATGGGCATATGACGGATGCTGAACGGTATGCCGTAGCGCTCCCGCAGGTGCTTAAGGAAATAGTCATCGTGGGTCGGACAGGTAGAGACGGAGAGGGCCGCCCTCGTGGCGCGATGCATTCCACCCGGGTCGGCGAACACTGGAAAGATGTTGACCTCCAGGCCCAAAGCCCGCAGGAGCCTTTCCAGTTCCAGTTCGTCCGGCCGTCCCATGGAGGAGACGTTCATGAGGTTCACGAGCCGAGGGTTAGGCCCCGAGGTCAACTCACCTTCAGGCGGCTCCAGCAGGTTGCGCCCGATCGTGTGATAAACGGCATCATAAGCAGTAGCCCAGATCGAAGTCTTAAACCCCTCGCAATGCACGGGAAGCATTCTGGCCTTGATCTCGGGCGCGATCCGCTCCACCAGTGTGTCGACATCATCGCCGATGATTCCGGGGATACAGGTGGTAACCACCACGAGAAACTTTGGCGAGTGCTCCCGGTCGATCTCCCGAATGGCATCCTCCAGTCTTCTTTCACCCCCGTTTACGACGTCCAACTCCTGCAATGCGGTGGTAAACCAGAGGACATCCCTGGCCTTTCCATGCCGGGCGGCGCTTCCCATCCTGACGATACAGTTCTGGGAATGCGTGACCGTGCCGCACCCGACCGCTCCGTGGATGAGGACGGCTGTGTCCGGGAGGCTGTTTATGATCCCCAGGGCGGGGAGGAGAAGGCAGATGGAGCCCTGGGAGAAGCTGCGCTCCGCATTTTCCAGGCAGCTTCTCCGGCCTTTTCCAGCAAGACCGCAAATTGTTCCCCCATAAGTAATGCACGATGCGAGGCGCGATTCCCTGGTGGGTGGTGTCGCTCTATCGAAATAACTCATCGATGTCCCTCTATAGCTGCATTTAAAATGTCCCTGCCTGCGAAAACTCCCGCACCATCCCTTCACCGATCCGCACGGTGCGGGACGCTTTCCTCATCAGTCCGGGATCATGAGTAACCAGGACCAGGGCTTTGCCTTTCGAGGGCAGATCAAATAGAAGATCCCCGATCCGGGCTGCGCGCCCGGGGTCCAGGTCATTGGTCGGCTCATCCGCGAAGATCACTTCGGGCTCCAATAACAAAGCCCTGGCAATCGCCACCCTCCGCTTCTGCCCGATACTCAATTGGGAAGGCAGGTGCTTCAGCCTGTTCTTCAGGCCCAGGTCTTCCAGCATGATTTCGGCCCTTGCCCGCAGATGGCTTTTGCGCGCAAGGGAGGCGGGAACCAAAACATTGTCCAAAACGGAAAGAGAACCGATCAACTGCGGGTTTTGAAAAATAAAACCGAAATGGCAATTGCGTATCCTGGCTTTTTCATCGTCGGAAAGGGTTGAAGTTTCTTTCTCCCGGAACAGGAGTTCCCCCTCCGTTGGGTCCAGGAGCAACCCCAGAAGGGACAGGAGGGTTGACTTTCCGCTTCCCGAAACGCCGGTAATCGCCACGGATTCCCCCGGTTCGATCCGCAGGCACACGTCCCTCAGGATGGCGTCATCGCCATATCTTTTCGTAATGCTGATTGATTCCAGAAGCAAACTCGCATCCCCCGCGCTAATCGATATCTTCCAGCCCCATGGCCGCGGACGGCTCTATCTTCCCGCTCTGGTACGCCGGAAACCAGGCGGAGATTATTCCGATGACGGAGAAGATCACCGCTGTTCCAAGAATGCCGGCGATTTCAGACGAAAGAGAAGGCTCAATAAAAGGGAAAGCCTTCTGGTTCCTGAGCAAAGTCAAAATAGCCTGGTAAAGGCCATACCCCAGTAGGACCCCGATCAGGGCTCCTCCCGTTCCGAGGCTGAAGGCTTCCCCGATAATGAGTATCCTGAGATCGGAGCGGGTGGCGCCCAGGGCTCGGTAGAGTCCCCACTCGCCTTTGCGGTCCCAGGCCATACAGAAGAACCTGGCGAACAGGTTCAGGATCGAGGAAATCATGGCAAGCGCGCCTCCTCCCAGGAGGATGACAAAAAGGCTCTGCATCTGCGTCTTTATGTTCTTCAAAACACTCGTCGTCTCGATCACCTTGAGTTCCCGAAGGCTTCTGATGCTCCTTGCGACCTCCTCTTTGCTGTGATCTTCATCGACTTCGACCAGGAGAGTTGAAATCAAATGGTCCGGTGACCCGTACCTTTCCCAATAAATCCGCAGGTATTTGTTCTCCCTGGCTTTAGCCAGCTTCCGAGCAGACTCGATGGGCATGAGAATGGAGTAGTCCAGACTGGTGCCCGTTGGCTCCAATACCGCCGCCACCCGGAACACGCTGTTCAGGACCAGCGCTTGAAGGCCGGAATATCCGTCAATCTTCGCGCCTATCAGGATTTCATCAGGGGCGATTTCCGATTTCCTGGTGCTGTGAAGCAATGCTGGAATCAACCTGTCTGTTTCTCGATCGAAGCCGATGAGACGTGTCGCGCTGGCAAGCGAGCAACATTCCGCATTCAAGCTTTGAGTAAAAAACTGGGCGTTAACCCAACGCACACCGGGAATTTTCGAAACTATTTCAGCAAAGCCCGCATCCATATACATATTCATGGGGGCTCCGGTGAACAGCACCGCTTCAGGTTCGACCCAGGCGTCGGCGGGAACCACAAGAATGTCCGCACCAAGTCGTCTCGTGCCTGTCTCGAGGCCGGAGGAAACTCCCAGGTAAAACATATAGAGAGCGAATAGAATTCCCACGCTAATTGCCATGGAGAGCAGTGTTGAAAATGATTGCACCCATCTCCGGGTCAGGCTGTGTCTGATAATGTGGAACATGCTCGAGTTCGGCTCCCGGTGTTTTATGAAGCAAGAGAAGGGTTGAGATGCGACAAGATCCCACCCGTCAGGAAAAGAGCCGTCCCCCCGCCGAGCGTTAACGCACGGGTCATGTGACATGGAGCGTCGGGGTCGGCGCAGATGCCAATAACCCAGGATTGCGGAATGATGACTATGATTATGCCCAACAATGTCAGAACGAATCCGAGAACGCCCCGCGCCTCCGTTCCCAGGGAGCAGAACAGGGCACCGGAAACCAGCAGCGCGACAAGCCCAAGGAGAAACTCCGCCTGGAAGGAATAGAAGCAACGCATGGGCACCATGCCGCCGCTCGCCGTTCGCACCATCATGCCACATGCCGGCCATAGTCTTGGAATGACCAAAAGGGCCAGACCTGCAATCAAGGCCAAAGCGGATGTGATTTTCCAACTCCTGCTCATTGCTGTCCTCCGGCGGCGCGCTCCGCATCCCCCCCGTGAGCCGCCGCGTTTTCGTCTGCCGCTCCGTGACCGGCTGGAGGGTACTCCTGCGGGCTTTCCGGCGGACAGTAGCATGTCATTTGAATAGCGGGAGCATGATTAACTCCTTTGTAAAGAAGCAACGCCCCCATCATGCAAATCCCTAATGCCAGCCATCGAAAAACGCGAAAGCTCACTGCTTCTCTCCTGAATTTTCCACTGGGCCGCCAATTACGCAGCCCGGACTCTCTTTCTTTCCCGGATACACGCCGTAGCTCGCGGACCGGAGGAACAGCCGTGATCTTCAGTGTCTTCCTTCATGGTCCAAGCCGCGCCCCGCCGGCGCTGGAGATATTGTTCATCTACTCTATCGACTTTATTGCATTACACAATAAAGCGCTTTCCTTTGTCAAGCTGTTTTTTCACTCATCGGTTTCTTTTCGAGCTTTCTGATAACGGGTATGATCGCGAACCGGGCCGCGGTAAGCCCCTGGAAGCACCCGCGGACGCGCTCCCGATGTCGCGTGCGAGCGCCGGTTCGGTTCCTCCCCCCAACGCCAGCCCGTTTATCGCGGCAATCAGCGGTTTGCCCGGCGGCTCGATGAAAGGAAAAAATCACGGATCGTATGGATATTGTTTGAACCCTTCCAGGGGGGGCATCATTGCAGCAATGAGGCTATCCGGGGGAGGCAAGGACCGGTACCTTGTCCAAGGTATGAGAGGACGTTCATACCTTGTGCTCAGGATGATGGCGAAGATGCTTTATAAGAGTGTGGAGATCTGCCCCCCCTTCGCCGCTCCACAGTACGTTACGGCGCCGGGGCGGAGGTCCACGAAGGAGCAGCCGCCGCGAGGAGCCGGCTTCTTCGTCCGGGAGCCGTCCAAGAACAAAGAGGGGGAACCTCATTGGTTCGCAGTCCCGATGACCAGGATGGCTTGTATTGGCCTTTCCCTCTTACTCTTCAATCCGTCCCAACCGGTTTTAAGCTTGAAATTTGAATCCATTCTGCCATATTGAACCCACAGGTTTATCAACCAACTCTTACATAGTCCTCCTGATGGTTCGATTACGACTTTCATGTAAAACAATCTAATGTACCTGTGGCGCACAACCTGAGTCTTGCATCTCGAAATTGAAATAAAGATTCTTGACCCGTTAGGCTAAGCAGTCGCTGGCATTAACTAGAACGGTGGTCCCTGGTATGTCTGCTATAGAAAACCGATATAGTAGAAGGAGTCTGCTGTGGCCAAGATAAGTGGTACTGTCCAAAGAGTGCAAACTAATCAAGAGGATAAGAACGTTGTGCTCCGCTTTAAGATCCGTTCCGATGCAGGTGAACTCATCCCGGTTGAGATGCGTGGGCGTCGCGTATGCGGTTTATTAGAGGCTGGTGATCAAGTCATTATGAACTGTGGACGGGATCGCTATGGTGTAATGCATCCCAGAGTGATCACGAACCTAACTACCAGGTCCTCAGTCAGAACTAGAAGTCCTGGGTTCTTCAGCACGGTGATAAAATTCCTCTTCAGTATCGGATTTTCAATTGCAACCGGTGTACTCACTCATTTAATAATAAGTTCCTTCACCAAGTCATCGAAATCTCCCGTGAGTGAATATTCCATGCCGCGTTCCGGCAATCTTGCCAATTCCGGTATGGAGCCGGTAGGACTGATACTTGCCGTAGCCGTGGCGTTATTAGTGTTCTACCTGATATTTATTCGTCCTCGCCGTCGATGATTTTGGATGCTCCACACCGACATCCTTTCGTTTCCGGCTAAAAAGAGCGGGCCATCAACAGGCACTTCGGTCGTCAGGCATGCCTTGAAAAATGCGCTTCAGCATGGAAATAGGTGGTCGATATCTAGCTGTTATAGCCGGCAAAGTCCACCAACTGCTTCTTATACGGAGTTGCGTTCAAGATGAGTCTATCCCTAAATTGAAGATGCCGTTCAGAATTGACCCGTTCTACCCCTCGATACCTCAGGGCGAACGGGGGTATATCCTCTTGAACGCAAATTAGATACCTGGATGCGCGAACAAGGAGTGGCAACGGACGAACGCATTCTTGAGACAAATCATTCCACTCAGCATGATCGGCG
>JBDKTY010000039.1:0-88886 GCA_039679945.1 Syntrophobacter sp.
ACTTCGCCTGTTCCCGCATCATAAGGTATAAACCAGACTGGCGTTGCCAGGATCGTCCCTTTAATCCCGGCATCGTGCCTGGTAAAGCGTCAGGTCCGCGCAGGCGCGACTTCTCACGTGTGTTCACCGGGGCCGACCGGGTATCCGCGCGGCATGCGACCATTCCGGTCCCGGGTGCCGGGAACGGCGAGTCCTTTTCCGTGCACTGAGTTTTTGGGCTGTTGGATGGAACACGACGACGCCGGGAAAGCCCCTTTACCGAAATTCTGGTACAGTACAATTAATCAGGTATAGCTCTGTGAAACCGAAAATCCTGGGGGTTCGGACACACTATCGACAGATGACTGGCCCGCGCGACTCCGAATATCGCGATGTGGCGTTCGGTAGGCCCGGCATCGGGCGGAAAATGTATGAAGGGGGCGCCTGGCCCCCTTCATGCTCCGGACCCTGCGCCCCCCTCCGTTCATCTCCCTTAATCTCCCTGGAATTCAGGAAAGCGGAGTGATCAGTTTGTGATACTTACTGTGGCTTCCACCAGGACTTCCCGGCCACTTCCCCGTGAAGGGAATTTCCATTTGAGAAGCTTCTCTCGGAGGCATTTCATCCGTTTGTCTCCCCCTTTGGCCCACGTTAGCACCACGTTTCTCGTGGAACCATCCACGGCGATCGTCAGTTTGAAAGAGAGGGTTTCGCCGGAGATCTCTCCAGCTCTTCGAGGCAGGCACTCCAGGAGGCTATTGAGTTCCTGTTCCAGGAAAGGCCTGACGGAATTTTCCGATAACCCGCCCTCGACCTTCAGAGTGAGGAGCTTGACCCGCGCAGTGCTGGAATCCTTGGTGGATGGAGCCTGCGGAGCTTCCTGTTCGGAGGGTTTGGCGACCCTGTATTCCTTCCTCGCGGTGGAAGAGCTTCCCATGACATTGGGGAGCATCGACGGGGCGCCACCACGGCCGGCCGGAGCGGGCTGCACCATGGAGTAGGCCATCTGGGCGCCGACGCTGTAATCCGATACTCCCTGTGGGAGCGGCAGGGGCTGCTTCACGGTGACCGAGCCGTCACCTTTGCCGCGAACCATGGAATCCACGGCAACAAAGGATGTATAGGGAGTCAGGAGACTGTATTTGAGCCCGATATCCGTGATTTGCCCGATGCGCGCATCGTCCTGGCGAAGGAGATTATAATCGGCCAACTGGGTTATGCGGGCGCGCGCCCAGAGTTGACGAAGAGCCGAGTTCTCGGGCAAGGGCGCGACCTGTCCGGCATCGATCTTCTTCTCGTAGGTTCGGTCACCTGTTTTGCCCGTCAGGCTTATAACCCCTTGAGGCTTGCCACGCCATTTTCCATGGACGATGACGGGGCGACCGGCAAAGAGATCGGGAATGCCGGCCGGTTCCACATCGTAGGCCTCGAAGCCTCCAAAATTAATGCTGGTTTGCGTAAGGAGCGGATACTGGATGTAGCGCCGAAACTTTTCGGCCATTGCCGGGGCTTGGTCGGCTTTCGTTATGATGAAGGGCTCACCGGCACCAACGCGGGCCATTCCCTCGATCAGGTGCCTGTTGACACTTGTGCCGATCCCGAAGGGAAAGAAGTTGGCATTTCCAAGAAGCCCGCGCATCAGGTCGAAGACTTCCGGTTCGACGGAAACATAACCGTCCGTGGCGATGACTATGGTCCTGGACACGCCGTCTGTGCGCGGCAGCGTGAGAGCGCGCTTCATGGCCGGCAGAAGTTCGGTGCCGCCGCCGCCCTGTTGCTGGCTGATCAGATCCACCGCGCGCCGGGTATTCTCGGGAGTGGCCGGGAGCGAGTGTTCCGATAACAACTTCGATCCTCCGGAGAAAAGCATGACATTAAAGGTG
Source organism: Syntrophobacter sp. (assembly GCA_039679945.1). Taxonomy (GTDB): domain Bacteria; phylum Desulfobacterota; class Syntrophobacteria; order Syntrophobacterales; family Syntrophobacteraceae; genus SbD1. Next base: position 1,863 of record JBDKTY010000039.1, read on the forward strand.
TCTATGGGACGCAGGTTGGAGGCGAGGTCCTTGAAGAGCTTTTTGGATATTTCGAGAGGATAGCCGTGCATGGAGCCCGAGACATCCACTATGAATATGTACTCGCGCGGAGGGATCTCGGTTTGTGAGACGCGCTCGGGCGGTTCCGTCATGAGAAGAAAGAAGTTCTCCTCTTGCCCTTCCAGGAGAAGCAAGCCCGAGGCAATCTTTGAGCCGGCGAGGCGATACTTCAGTATGAAATCGCGGTTGCCTCCGGTCTTTTCAGAGGGGTCCAAACCGACGCTCGCCAGGTTCTTGTCTTTATAAGAAATGTTAACTTTGTGGGATGGGCAGGACATGTCCTGGATGTCCATTCCGGCCGCTACTCGCAATGAAATGTCGAATGAATTGGGAGGCGTTTCGCCCTCGTGCAGATAGGGGTTCTGGGTCCACTTTTCGGAAGCCGGCGCCGTGGCCTCTGGGGCATTGGAATACCTCGGTCCCACGACCGTGGGATAGGCGAACTCGTAGATTCCGTCCGTGGGAACCATAAGCTCGGTGTAGCGCAGTTCGGTTCGTATCTCGTCGCCCGGCTGGATATTGGCAACATTCATCTGGAATACATTGGGCCGCTGCTGTTCGAGAAGGGAAGCAGTTTTTCCCTCCTTTCTGGCCTGCTCATAAGCCTCCCGCGCCTGTTCCCTTTTTTCTATCCTGGCCGTGATCGTGCGTTCCCCTATGGTCATCTTCATGCCGTAAACCGCGGCGCGCGTTGAGGCGGGGAATACGTAGACAGCCTCCAGGGTCTTGCGGCCCTCATTTTTATACGTTTGTGTCACGGCAACATCGGCAATGATCCCGGCGATATTGACGTTTGCTGATGTCGACTTCAGAGGAAGCTGGTCGACGGAGGTGTCGTCTGATTTGACGAAAAAATATGGGGAAAGGGTATGGTCTCCTGATTCAGGTGTCTCGGCGTTGGATTTTGTCTGTCCGGTGAACAGGGAAATGGCCGTCAACGCGGCCAGCCCGACGAGGACTTCTTTTCCGAGCGAAAAGTATGAACGCTTCATTATTTGCCTCTTCCTTTGTGTTTGGGTTGAATAGCCTCTGTTTCAACCCTCTTTGACAAGGAAGAGATGGAAAAGTTCCTATTTTTTTTCAGCCCGGGGCAAAGATAATGTAACGGTCACACGGACGATGGAGTCGGGGGGGAAAGGGGCGTGCTCGCCTGATTTCAATTCCGTGCCGCCGAAGGTCCGCAACTGAGCGATGAAGGCGGGATAGTTTTGCGCGGGAATTTCAAGAACCAATACGGAAGGCGCCGTTGATCCGGTATCCGGCTTGTCGCTCACAATCGTCCCCTTTGCCTGGAGAACCGCCGAACGAATGCTGGACATCCTTTGGCGCAGCAAGTCGGCGCCCGTGGCGGGTTTTGAAGGCTCTTCAAGCGTTGGGGCTTGCGCGTCCTGTCCGGGGGATAGGACGCTTTGGCTGGGGCGTACGGCTTTTGAAAATGAGAGGTCGCGGGAATCTTTCATTCTCTGTTGTGATGCAGCCGGACTTTTCAGTTCACCGCGAACGGAATTGTCCGGCGGATCAAGCGTCAGAGTGAGTGAGACTTCGTGCGTACGCGCGCCGGGCGAAAGCGGAGAGGGCTGGGATGCCGGGGATGGAATGGGAGGAGCGAGAGCGGGCATGGGTTGTTTTTGCCGTGACCCTACTTCCGCCGAGGGCCGGCTTTGAACGGAATTGTCCGCGAGTCCCGGTCTCGCCGCCGGAGGAGCGGATGTTGGAGCTATGCCGGTTGCCGCGGAAGACCCGCCTCGGGCAAAAGATTTTGATTCGGTGGGACCCTCCTTGGCCGGCGATTGGGATGTTTTCCCGGCCTGCATGCGACCGGTAGTCTCAGCACTGGGCAAAGGCGCCGCTTGCTTTTGCAGCAATGGCCTCCGAGGAGCGACGTTTCCCAGCCTCGAAGACTCGGCCGCCCTGTTTGCTGTTTCCTGTTCCGTCGGTTGCCTCATGTTGCCAGGCGCGGGTCCGGGCAGTACTCCGGGTTGATTCGCTCCGCCAGCGGAAGAGGGGAGTGAGACGGAAGGGCGGTCGGCAAATGGAACGGAGGCGGCTCGCTCACCAGCCTGAGTGGAGTGACGGGTATTCGATTCATCCATGCCGGTTCGATCATCGGAAGTGCGATTATCGACAAAAGCATCGGAGGGCGCGGAAGGCGTTCCTGGAGTTGCCGGCGCGGGCGGCGTGGGAATGACGAGGACGCCATGCTCGACACTGCTCTCTCTCAGTACATGCCGGGCGGATGTCAGGACGACGATTGCAACGGCGGCGGTAGCGGCAAAGCGAAAAAGCGGTCTAGACCCCATGACTGCCGGAAGGCATGCACGGATGTGCTCAAATAACGACTGTCGAGGTGCTTCGACCCGCCGGCGGACATTTTCGAGAAATGCCGGTGGGGCTTCATGTCTTGGCAGTGAGCGGAGAAGCTCCGATTGCTCCGAGAGCGCCTGAAATTGGAGGCTGCAGGACCTGCATTTCTCGAGGTGGTCGCGCAGTTGTCCGCGCAACTCCTCCGAGAGGTCCCCTTCGGCCTCGCTCAATAAGATATGTCTGACCCGAGAGCATTCCATAGCTTTATTCCCTATGCTCCCCGCAGCTTTTTCTGAAGCTGAATCCTGGCCCGCGACAGCTTCGATTTCAAAGTCCCAAGGTTATATCCCGTGATCCTCGATATTTCATCATAAGGCAGCTCTTCGACATGGCGCAGGATGATCACGGTCCTCTGATCGTAGGGAAGCGAATTTATAGCGGACTGGAGCATTACTTCCTGTTCTCTTTGCGCAAGCTGAGCCAGGGGCGAAGGCGCATTGTCGGGGATTTCGATTTCGGCGGGCCCTTCACCTTCCTCATCCCCGTGGTCATGCGTAAACCTAAGGATACGTTTCCAGAACCTGTAATCCGCGGAATTGCGCCTGTTCTTGCATGTGTTCACCGCGATCGTATAAAGCCAGGTTGAGAAGCTCGATTCGAGGCGGAAGTCCCCTATTGAGCGGAAGACTTTCACGAATGTCTCCTGCGCGCACTCCTCCGCATCGTCCTTGTCACCGAGCAGTCGATAGCAGAGGTTGAAAATACGGTCCTTGTGGCGCAATACCAGCCTGTCGAGCGCGGCCCGGTTTCCGGATATGAAAGCCGCTACATCCGAGCTGTCCTCGCGCTGAATCGCGCCCATTTCCGCCTGCGACATTATGTCCCACTCATAATTAGACCGTCCGGTCCACGAAAAGTTCCCTGGCGGCGGCATGAAAATCACCGCCGTCGGAATATTACGGGAATGTCACGACAGGTCAAGTGGATAGCGGAGGAACCGAAAACATAGGTCCACATGATTCGGCGCGCGGCGGCGGCGCGTTTTCCGGTCCCGGATACCTTGACGGGCTCCCTGCCAGCTACGGAGAAAGCCGGACGCGGCATTCTACATCATCAACGGGCTGTCACAAACAGCAGCGGGCGCGTTGCCGCAATGCCGGCCCGTCGGGTCGGAAATGCGATGCCAGGTGCAATCATATATCCGTCACGGGATTTCTACAAAGCTGTCACACAATCGTAACTTTTCAGCCTTAATAATGCGTCCTGATAGCGTCGAATGCCGACATAAACCAAACTCATTTTAGGAGGGGTTCTCTATGAAAGCGAAGTTGTTCCTGTTGGTTGTTCTTACAGCGGTGTCAGTCCTTGCCGCGCCAGCCTGGGCCGGGTCCCTGAAGATGGACGGATCCACCACGGTGCTCCCCATTGCGCAAAAAGTCACTGAAGCATACATGAAGGAAAACCCGGGCGTGAGTATTTCCGTGTCCGGTGGCGGTTCCGGAAACGGACTGAAGGCCCTGATCGACGGGACCACGGATATCGCGAACAGCTCCCGTTTCATCAAGGACGAGGAAGTCAAGCTTGCGATCGAAAAGGGCTCTTACCCCGTCCCATTTGCCATAGCCTATGACTGCATTATCCCCGTGGTCAATCCCGGCAACCCGATCACCAACATCACAATGGAACAGCTCAAGTCGATCTACATGGGTCAGGTCAAGAACTGGAAAGAACTGGGCGGACCCGATGCTCCCCTTGTGGTCATCTCACGTGACACTTCGTCCGGAACGTACGAAGTGTGGGAAGAGAAGGTCATGAAAAAGGAGCGCGTTTCACCAGCCGCTCTTCTTCAGGCTTCCAATGGCGCGATAGTCCAGGCGGTATCCAAGAATAAGAACGCGATCGGCTACGTCGGAATCGGCTACCTCGACAAGAGCGTGAAAGCGCTTACAGTTAATAGCATTGCAGGCAGTGAGGAAACAACGCTCAACGGAACATTCCCCATTTCGAGAGCACTGTATATGTTCACGCGCGGCTGGCCCACGGGCGACACCCTCAAGTTCATCAACTTCGTGCTCCACCCGCAAAGAGGACAGAAGTTCGTGAGAGAGTCGGGATTTGTTCCGCTTTACTAGCGCGGGAAGTACGTCAGCAATTTTTCCTGAACCGCACAGCCCTCGTCAGGTGGCTGGGTTAGCCCATGGCCAACCCAGCCACCGGGGGCTTGCGGCGTCATCAGGGTTAGCGGAGTCAGGCGAGACCCACTTGAGCCACACCGTTGTGACCGGACCTGGTTGAGCGGAAGAGGCTGTGTTAATCAGGTCCCGGTATTGTGTTTTAACCAGACGGCAAGTGAAGTGTATTGGAGTTGCCAATGATCGGAAGTCGGCGGGGTAGAGAACGGTGTATCCATTTTTGTTTCTTCATGACCGCATCCATCTCTGTCCTGGTGCTTTCCACGATTATGCTCTTCCTGTTCATGGAAGGGGCTCCCATTTTGCGTAAGATATCGCTGGTCCAGTTCCTTTTCGGCAGGGAGTGGTATCCAACGAGTACGCCCGCCGATTTCGGCATTTTCCCTCTCATTGCGGCCTCGATCGCCGTAACCGCGCTTTCGGGAGCGATAGCTATTCCTTTAGGGGTAATGACCGCCATTTACCTCTCGGAAATCGCCTCGGCGCGATTCCGCGAGATCGTAAAACCCGTGGTCGAACTCCTCGCGGCCCTGCCTTCGGTCGTAATCGGTTTTTTCGGAATGGTGGTGGTTGCGCCGTTTCTTCAGGACCACACTAACATTGCGACCGGATTGAATCTGTTCAACGCATCCCTGATGCTTGCGTTCATGTCCGTTCCGACTATCTGCAGCATCTCGGAAGACGCAATTTTCAGCGTCCCGCGCGATCTCAAGGAGGCCTCGCTGGCTCTGGGCGCAACTCATTGGGAGACGATATTTCGCGTTGTGCTGCCGGCGTCCCTTTCGGGAATATGTACGGCGATTATTCTGGGAATGTCCAGGGCGATTGGCGAGACGATGGTAGTGCTTATGGTGGCCGGCGGCGCCGCGCTTATTCCCGAATCGATATTCGATCCCGTGCGGCCCATGCCTGCGAGTATCGCGGCCGAGATGGCGGAAGCTCCCTTTCGTGGTGACCACTATCATGCACTGTTTGCGATCGGGGTTGTATTGTTTGTTTTTACGCTGCTGTTCAACCTCATAGCCGACTACATAGCCCACAAGCATAAACAGGTGGGGGCCGCCACCCTGTAGGGAAGGGAAACGGGAAAATCATGGATGTTTCCGGAAACTGGGCTAATGGACAAGGTCCGGGCAAAACTGAAAGGAACGGGATGATTTCAGCAAGACTGGCGGATGGATTTGGGGCCGGAGGCCCGGATGCCGATGAGGCAAAGACAAAACCATCCGCTCGTATGGCCCGCTATGCATCGACCGGGAACAGGCGCCTGGTGCAAAAAGGAGTTTTTGGACTCTTACGCCTCGCGGCTTTCATAAATGGCATCGCACTGGCGGTTATTGTCGGCTTTCTTGTCTATAATGGCTGGAGAGCGGTCAACTGGACCTTTCTGAGCCAAGTCCCAATGGACTCCATGACAAAAGGCGGGATATTTCCGTGCATATTCGGTACATTCCTGCTGAGCTTCGGGTCAATGGCAGTGGCTTTCCCGTGGGGCATAGCATCGGCGGTCTATCTGCACGAATATGCGACGCCGGGCCCCGTCTTGCGCGTGATCCGGCTGGGAATCAGCAATCTGGCCGGAGTACCCTCGGTTGTATTCGGACTCTTCGGGCTCGCTTTCTTTGTTACCTGGTGCAAACTTGGAGTGAGCATCCTGGCGGGAATACTGACATTGGGCGTTTTGATCCTGCCGGTGATTATCGGGACCGCCGAAGAGGCCCTGCGTTCCGTTCCAGCCACCTACAGGGAGGCTTCACTTGCTCTGGGATCGACCAAGTGGCAGACAATCTACCGTGTGGTTCTGCCCGCGGCCTTCCCGGGAATGCTTACGGGATCGATCCTTGGAGTAAGCCGCGCGGCTGGGGAAACGGCGGCTATCATGTTCACCGCGGCGGTGTTTTTCACTCCCCACCTGCCCACGTCTCTTTTTGACCCGGTTATGGCGCTACCCTATCACATATACGTTCTCGCTACCGCGGGGACTCAGATCGAAGTGACCCGGCCCCTTCAATATGGCAGCGCGCTGGTGCTGATAGCGCTTGTTTTTGGAATGAATCTGATAGCCATATACTTCAGGGCTCGCCTGCAGAGGCAACAGTAATAATAGAACGGCGAACTTCTCATACGGAATTGCATTCAAGATGAATCTACCCCGAGAGTGAAGACGCCGATAAAAACTGGCCCGTTCTATCCTTCGGTACCGGCTGAACCTGAATCTCTTTGAAAGCGGAAACTACCTCGGGTACACTGATTTCGATTTTCATTTGGCGCTTTTCCTCTAGACGTGGTTTCTTGGTCGAACCCACGTCTAGAGGAAAAGCGCCTTTTTTTCGATCTTTTTCATATCCTTGGGAATTTCATAGAAAATATTAGAAAAACAGAGGGCGACCGCACCCGGTGCGCCGCCGTGGCGAAAACCGATGCCCATGTCCTTGCGGAGAGCCGGTCAAAAGATCCCGTGTTTCGGCGTTCGTATGAATAAGGGGATGGATGGGACCGGCCGCGATGCAGAGTCTTGATATTCCCAGTCCCTGGTGTCGCATTCCGTAAGTTCTTCGACGTTTAGAATGCTGTCAAAGCAGCTTCCGCAAACATTCGAGGCCGCGGAACAATATTGAATTATTTATGGGATGCAACACTGGAAAGACGCTTCTTAAGATATCGAAAGGAAGAACGGGCCGGAGATGCGTGGCTGGAACGCCGATTCTTTAGTGCTCCCTGCCGCGTAAATCCGGCCTGCTTTGCATAACTGGATCGGGTGGAAAGCGATCAACCGAATCGGCCGGTTATGTAGTCCTCGGTCTGGCGGTTGCGCGGCCTGGTAAATAATGTCTCCGTCTCATCCACTTCGACAAGTGCCCCCATGTAGAAGAAAGCCGTGACGTCGGAGACTCTGGCCGCCTGCTGCATGTTGTGTGTCACGATTACTATCGTATAGTCCTGTTTGAGTTCCTGGATCAGGTCCTCGATCTTCTGGGTGGCAATCGGGTCCAAGGCTGAAGCCGGTTCATCCATCAGGAGTACTTCGGGCTCCACGGCAAGGGCACGGGCGATGCACAACCGTTGCTGCTGGCCTCCGGAGAGGCCGAGCGCGGACTGGGTCAGCCGGTCCTGAACCTCATCCCACAGCGCGGCCCGGCGCAGGCTCTGCTCCACTCTCTCCAGTATAAAAGATTTGTCTTTAACGCCATTGACGCGAAGTCCATATGCCACGTTTTCAAAGATAGTCTTCGGAAAGGGATTGGGCTTTTGGAAGACCATGCCGACCTTTCGACGCAGTGCCACGACATCGACTCCCGGGTCATAAATGTCGAGGTTGTCCAGAAGTATTTGACCTTCGACCCTGGCATAAGGGATGAGGTCGTTCATGCGGTTCAGGCAGCGCAAAAACGTGCTCTTACCGCACCCCGAAGGGCCAATCAGGGCAGTGACATGCTTTTCGTGGATATCGAAGGTAATGTCCTTGAGGGCATGAAAGTCTCTATAGAAAAAGTTGAGGTTTATTGACGCCATTTTGGGTGCATGCATGATCAGCTCATTTTCCGAGGGGGATTGCCCCAATCCTAAGAATGACTCTGTGTGACGGAAGAGGCGGGCGCCTTCTTCAAGGTGAAAAAGAAGGTGGCGCCTTTCGTGCTTCCTTCATTGGGACTCTGAACCCAGATCCTGCCGTTGTGGTGCAGGAGAATATGCCGGCATATCGCCAGCCCCAGGCCTGTACTGCCCCCCTGATCGCCTCTGTGTTTCTCCACCCTGTAGAATCGCTCGAAGATTCTCTGGTGATGCTTTTTCGAAATACCCGGCCCCTCGTCCCGTATGGCAAATGTAACCTCACCGGAACCAAGTGTGCAGAATGCCGTAATGGGATGATCCGAGGGACTGTAGCGGATGGAATTTTCCAGCAGATTCCGAAAGACCTGGACCAACTGGTCAAAATCAGCGCTCACGAGTACGCCGTCGGGCGGGAGGAGGCTTTCGAGTTGAATGTTCTTGCCTTCGGCATGATGGCGGCAGGATCTCCATGCGGTGAGCAGCGCACTGGCGGCATTCACGGAAATCAGCTTCGATGGAAGCTGGTGTGCCTCAAGCCTTGCGAGTTGAAGGAGATCTTCGACCATTTTGACCATGTGGTTTGTATTCTTGAGAATCACCTGCAGGAACGCCTGACTGGTCTCCCGGTCGGGCTTTTTCTCGGAGAGGAGCGTTTCCGTGTAGCCCTTTATGGACGTAAGGGGTGTGCGCAACTCGTGTGAGACGTTGGCAACGAAATCCTGGCGGACTTTCTCCAAGCGCTTCAGTTCTGTTATTTCATGAAAGACAGCAACCGCACCCCTGCCTTTCTTCTGGTCCGGAAGCCCTACTATATTGACATCATAGGTACGCTCGTCTCCCAAAACAATCTGGAAATTATGCGGTTGCGCCAGGGTATCGCCTGCCGTTGCCTTTATGGTGTCGTCGCTGATTTTCTGGAGTTCGGGGTTCGAGATCACCTCGAGGGGACGGCGTCCGATGACATCATCGCCGGAAGAGAGCCGGGCGAAAGTCTGGTTGACTCTGATTATGCGCCCCCCGGAGTCGAGGACCATAACGCATTCCTGCATTGCATTGAACACGGCTTCCAGTTCCTGCTTCTGCTCCGTGACGGTCTTGATCTGGACCTGGATACTGTCCGCCATTCTGTTTATGGCTTGAGTCAGGGGATGGAATTCGTGCCCGGGACTGATGCGTATCCTGCGTGCGTAATCCCTGGAACTGATAGCCTCGGCGGTCTCGATCAGGGCACGAATGGGATTGTTGAGGCGACGAATGAGCAAATAGCTGATCGCGGCGATGGCGATGAAAAAAATGCCGAGAAAGATAAGGAAGCTGACCTTCAGCCTGTCGACCGGTTCCTTCATTTTTGACAATGGGGCGGCGACGCGCAATACGCCGGGGGGGATGCCCGCAATTCCCGTGATCCTCCTGGCCATGTACATGAGATCCCTGCCGGCAGTTCCGCTAAAACGCAGGGAGGAGCCAATTTCCTGGCTGAGGGATTGAATGATTTCAGGCCGGGCGGCATGATTTTCAAGATTGGGGATTTCGGAAAAGGGAACCTGTGAGTCGGCGATTACCTTGCCGCCCTCGGCAATGTAGCTCAAGCGCACGCTGAGTTTGTCACCGATTTCGACAAGGAGCCTGTTCAGATCCTCGGCGGATGGGATCTGTTTTTCGCGGTGCAGGGTCCATTGAACAAAGTCAAGTTGTTGAATGGCATTTTCCCTGCTTTCCTCCAGGACCTGGCTGGCAAGAGACCGGAAATAGTACCAGGGCGGCAGCAGGAGAGCGGCAAGGAGCATGATCCAGAATGTCAGGATCATGCGTGTCCGGAATGAGTAAGATCCGTTCATGTTTTATCCTTGAAACTTGTAACCCACGCCGCGGATGGTCTTGATCCAGTCGGCATAGGGCCCGAGTTTCTGGCGCAGCCGTCTTATATGGGTATCGACGGTTCGAGCATACCCTTCGAACTGATATGTCCAAACCTTGTTGAGGAGTTGGTCCCTTGTCTGGACCTTGCCGGAGTTACGAAGCAGTTCGGTCAGCAGTTTGAACTCCGTGGCCGTTAACGCTATTTCGGCGCCGTCGACCTCCGCGCGGTGTGCCTGGAAATCGACTGACAGACCTTCCCGCACCCAAGGTTTGTCTACTTCCTCGGGCGAGGATCTGCGGAGGACGGCCGCGATGCGCAGAATCAGTTCCCTGGGACTGAAAGGCTTTACAACATAGTCATCCGCTCCGAGTTCAAGACCGACTACGCGGTCCACCTCATCACCCTTGGCGGTAAGCATTATGACCGGTATCTTCCGTGTCTCTGAGCCGCGTTTCAGTTCCTTGCAAACATCGAAACCGCTTATACCCGGAATCATCAGATCGAGAAGGACCAGACGCGGCAGATACTGCCTGACGATGGCCAACGCGGAATTGCCTTCCGTTGCCGTGATAACCTCATACCCGGCTGAGCGGATATTATAGGTCAGAAGCTGCAGTATGTCCGGGTCGTCTTCCACCACAAGAATGAGATTGTCTGACATGATCCGCTCCTGGTTGTAGTCCACCAGAATTAATCACAACAAAGTTACAGACCGATGACCTTTATGTTACGAAGATGTTACGTTTGCCAAAAGTATAGGAAAAACAGAGAAAAATTAATCATATTCCCGCGGGAACGCTCCGCGGGATGAAATGCGGATGTAACATTCATCCTTTATGCCGGGTTGAACCGATGGCTTCGTATGTGGTGACCGAGGCCCGTGGTGGCGATTGTGAAGAAATTGCACGGGGACCGGAGTGCAAGCCGGAAACGCGGAACCCGGATAGACGGGAATTCAGGAAGCATCGGATTTGCTCTTCCTGCCCGGGCCCCAAAGCGCCCGCCCGGGTTTTGCGCCGGTGTGCTCGCCATCCTTGAGGACCTGTACCCCGTTGACGAGGACATGTCGCATGCCGACCGCATACCTGTGAGGATTTTCGTAGGTTGCGGTATCGGAAAACTGGTCGGGCTGGAAGATCACGATGTCGGCAAAAAAACCTTCCTTGAGGTTGCCGCGTCGGACCAATCCGAGATTGGATGCCGGGAGACCGGTCACCCGGCGGACGGCTTCCTGGAGCGGCATTAACTTTTCCGCGTGCACATACTTGCCGAACAGCCGGGCAAAATTACCGTAGGCGCGGGGGTGCGTGGACGACTTTATGAAAACACCCTCGGCGGAGATGGAAGCGGCATCGGACCCAAGGGAAACCCAGGGCTGGAGCAGTTGTTTCCTGATGTTATCCTCGCTCATGGAAAACGTTACCACTCTTGTGAAAGCGTTGTCTTCGTCAACCAGTTCCAGGCAGGTCTCTATTTCATCCTTGCCCCGCATCCGCGCGACTTCCGAGAGTGTTTTGCCGGTAAGGGGCTTGAGCTGCTCCGAATCGAATCCGATCAGCAGTGTTTTCAACATTCCACCCCGTCTGTGCATCTCCTCGCTGATTCTCTTCCTGGTGGCGGGCTTTCGCAGCCTTTCGCAAAGCGCCTCATCACCACCCTCATGGGCCCATACCGGAATTTTGGAAGCGAGTCTGTTTGAGCTGGCGGTATAAAGGTAGACGTCCGCGGTAATGCGCAGTCCCTCGGCCCTCGTTGCATTGATCAGAGCGATAGCCTGCTCGATTTTGTTCCAGTTGGATTCTCCTCCGGCCTTCAGGTGATAAATCTCGGCCGGAATTCTGGCATCACGGCTTATCTGTACCAGTTCGCGGATCGCTCCCAGCAGATTCTCGCCCTCATTGCGAATATGCGAGATGTACATGCCGCCATACCTCGAGGCGACCCTGCACATTTGAGTCAATTCCTCGGCGGTGGAGAATGAGTCGGGTGCATAAACGAGAGAGGACCCGATGCCGAGTGCTCCGCCTTCCATTTCCTGGCGCACCAGCTCGCACATCTTATCCATTTCCGCGGCTGTCGGTCTTCTATTTTGTAGCCCGATGATATTCTCGCGAATCGTTCCGGACCCGATGAACGATGCCACATTGGGAGATATCCCGCGTTTTTCGAGGTGGGAGAGGTACTCCGAAAGGGTGGTCCATTCGATCTCAAAACGAAGGTCACCCTGACGGGTGAGCATCCTCTGTTTCATCGCATCGGTGAGGGGCCCCATGGATTCCCCTTCGCCCATGATCTCGGTCGTGACCCCCTGGCGGATCTCACTCTGCGAACGCCCGTCGATGAGCAGTGAAACGGTGGACCACGAGAGCATGTTAATGAAGCCGGGAGCGACGGCACATCCACGGGCATCGATGACGGTCCTGGCCTCCGCCTGCCCGAGTTCTCCGATGGCGGTAATGGTGTCGCCCGTAATTCCCACGTCAGCCTGCCTGGGGGGAGCGCCGGAGCCGTCATAGAGCGTGCCGTTCCTGATGAGGACATCGAACCGGGCCGGGTTTGCCAGGGCCGGAGCCGCAATGGCGGTTATCGGCAAAGAGACAACGGCGATAAGCGTAAGCAGGGCACGGAGTAAGTTTGTGATGTTTCCAGGGGTAGGTTTCAAAAGAGTAATCCTTGGGTAAGAAGGTAATTCCGCCATGCTCCGTCCGGTTATTCACCGTTGATTGATGGAAAACTCTCCTTCCACATCCCGGGCGAAAAGAGGGGTTGGGCAATTCATCATGTGACAGGAATCATGCATGAACCGTTTCGCCGCGAACATAGACTGTCCTGACATTGTGGAGTGAGTCGGGAAGGAGCGATGGATGCCCGTTGAGCACGACAAAAGTGGCGGGCATGCCGACTCGAATGGAGCCCATCTCCGCATCTAAGCCAAGAAGAAGCGCTCCTTCCATGGAAGAGCAACGAACGGCCTCCTCAGTGGAAAAACCGGCTGTTTTGAACAGCTTGAACTCCTCAATGAAGGACTCCGCATGATGGAGTCCAAATCCTCCCGCATCCGTGCCAAGTGCGATCCGAACTCCGAGGGATCGAGCACGGGATATCTGATCCAGTTGCTGATCGAGATTTCTGGCGGCGGTCCGTGACTCGATGGCGGTGGAGGGGGTATTTTCACGGAGCGCCTTCATGCTGTAGGCGGTCGGGACCCAGAAGGTCTGCAGGTCCGCCATTCTCAGCATGTTTTCCCGCCCCATGAAAAAGCCATGTTCGATGGAGCTGCATCCGGCCTCGAGGGCGTCGGCCACGGGCGCCGTGCCGTTGGCGTGTACCATGGTCTTCAGGCCGTGTTGCCGGGCAGCCTTGACGGCGGCTTGGATCTCCTCGCGACTGAACTGGGGAGGCGTCTGTTTGCCGAACTCCGTGAGGCTGTTCAACCCCGAATTGATGATTTTCACATGGTCGATGGGATCTGTCCGGAGCAAAATGGATTGGGCAAGAGTCAAGCCGGGTTCGGGGGGATTTCCGATCATCGACCCGTATCGGCCGTTCGCCCTCCAGGCGCTTCCGGGGGTCTTCAGATGGATTGGTGCGTCTTGAGCCGGCCACGTTGGGCGTTTGTCCCGAGACTTCGGGTTCGCCGATGGACTGTGGGCGGAAAAGCCCATCCCGTACGCCATGCGCTCCAGATTGTAGCGCAAGGAGTCTCCTGAACGGTCACCTCCATCACGGAGCGCGAGAATGCCGAAAGAGAGGTACCTGGCAACCCTGCCAGCAATGAGTGGGGCATTGCGGTCAAAGGTATAGTGAAGCTGATCGTGACGCAGAGCCTGGTCGATGGAGCCCGAAAGGGTAAGGTGCACGTGGGAATCGACGAGAGAGGGGATAATTGTGCAGTTGGAAAGGTCCGCACACCCGGGAGCGGATGAACCCGTGGCAGGTCCGGAGGGTACATGATCCAACGAGGAGATGATACCGTCTTCGATGCGGATGAGCATATTGTCGGCCGCGGGCGACCCGGAGCCATCGATGAGCCAGCCTGCCAGCAGACTGAAAACTGTTCCCATGAAAAGACTCTTATACCAGGCGGTGGATGGCTTCTACCCGATCCCCGCTCTCAGATAAAGCGCTTATGCGTCTCCTTGAGGTACTTCTCCTCGAGAAGCGTAGTGATCTTTTTGGTGATGTTGCGGCGAATATCCAGTTCCACGGGAAGGTTTGGGTCCTGGTGCGCCTCGTTGACCCGAGTGCCGACAATGAAATGAATAACGTCGCTGTCGAGCAGAATAGAGACCAACTGGGTGGCCGCATTGGTCCGGAGCGTTTCGGTCTTCGGGCCGCGCTCGAGGATTTCCGCGACTTTGCTCAGGGTCAGCGTACCCTCCGTGATAAGTTCAATACCTCGCATTTTCGATGCCGGTGGAATTTCCGGATCAAGGCGGTCAAGATCCATTTCCACCTCTTCATCCAGCTCACGGCTGACAATTTGGGCGGTGGTGCCCCCGCAAATGACCTTCCTTCCGCTGAAGGTCTTTACCAGATTGGCGAGTTCCTCGTCCTTGGACTCGGAGAACGGCGGTCCGGTTACGAGCAGGAGGTGGCGCGGGTAACGAAGGTAGACGACACCACAGGTTATGTCGTCTTTCGGTTCATAGGAATCTATCTGCCGGGCCTGAATGGCGAGCTTTCTTGCAAGTTGGCGCGAAGAAATTCCCTTCTCCCACCCGATCCACTTCTGGACCTGTTCGACCGCCTGCCTTCTGCCCCAGCCGAGTGGATATTTTGGAAGACCCATGCCGGCCTGGGTAATGCCATCGGAGTAATAGACGATCCTGTCGCCGATGTGCAGATCGAATTCCGATATGCTCACCTCGCGATCGTGCCACTTTTTGAGCTGTATGGGGACGTTTGATACCTGAAGATATTCATTCCCCCGCAGGAGCACGAATCGAGGATTTCCGTGCTCGATGATTCTGGCATGACCCGAGCTGTTGATATCGACGATTGTGAACGTGGAGTAGCTGATCTTCCGCACATTGCAGACCGGCAGGGTATCCATTATCACCTCGGCCGTCTCTCGCACATCGGCGTAGTTTGATGTGTATTTCATAGCCATCGTGGCTGTGAGCGTGGCCAGAACGCTTGCCTTGATTCCGCTTCCCAGGCCGTCGGAGAGAATAGCTATGACCCGGTTTTCCTCCTTTATCCTCTGGGTGAGGAAGACGTCTCCGGGTACATACTGGCCATGTTTGCAGAACTGGTAATGGTCTACATCAAGAAAGAAGTCCCGCGTAGTCTTGATCATTCCAACTCCGGATTAGTAGTGATCGACTGAATGATAGAATTCAAAATCACTTCGGATTCGGCTGCATTCTCACCCAGCAGGTACGCAATCTGCTGGGTGGTTGCCAGGTTCTTCTTGATAACATCCTGGGCCTTCTGGATCATGGCTTCCTTGTGGATAGTCGGTTTTGTGATGTCCTGGAAAATCCCGCAGACTACCCGGTGCTTTTCGATGATAAAGATGTCCACGTGGAGGACCGATTTCTTGTACCGCAAGTCTCGGTTGAGCATGTCCTCCTCTTTTTCGAGCACCGTCTTGAACAGCGAATAGAAGGGGGCGACTTCCCTGAGAAAGACACCCTCCAACCCGGGCTTCTGCCTGTATGCCTTTTCAACATCGGACCCCAGGAGCTTGGCAAACCGGAGGTTGCACTCAATGATCTTAATTTCTTCATCCACCAGGACGATGGCGCTGGGGGTCTTTTCCATCAGCGCATTGGTCTTTTTCTGGGCCAGCTTTCGCATATAGGCGACACACATGATTTTTTCGGCTTTGCCATCGATGAGTGCCTTCGCGAATTCGCGGCAGTTATCGTAGCCACAGCCGCCGCAGTTGAGTTCGTCTTCCGGCAGGTATTTGCCGATTGTCTGCAGAGCCTGTTTCAGGATCTTGTCACTGTACTCCATCACCGGGATCGGGTCGGGCGAGAGACCGCCGACAGTTGGAGCGGCCAGCGGGCGAGGGATTTCGTTCTGCGGGTACCGTGCATAATTGATGATCTGGCAGCGTTTCCACGCCGTGGCGGTTCGCTGACTGGCCTTCGGTCCGTTCACGCATCCGCCCTCGCAGGCGAGCAGTTCGAGGAAAATAGGATGGGAAAGCCGCATTTCATTCAGGCCCGCGATGGCCTTGTGAATGTTGTGTATCCCGGAAAAGGACATACAGTCGCCTTCCATGACGCTGCAGCTTGATTTGACGCCCGCGATCATCCCGCCGTCAATCGGGTAGAGCGCGCCTTCCTGGGCCGAGTATGGGACGAAGGTTTCCGTCTCGCTCTCCGAGGACTCAAAGGAGACTTGCTCCTCATTGAACCAGCGGCGCAGGTCTTCGAAGGTGAGGGCAACGTCGAGGAGATCGGCGTTCTTGTCCGCCTCGCCCTTCTTCCCAATGCACGGGCTGAAGAAGACAATCCCGATGGATGGACCGTAGTGCTGGCGAAGGAGCTGACAGTGCGCCAGGACGGGAGAGACATGCGGCATCAGGCTGGTTGCGTACTGCGGGTAGTATTTCCCGAGGAAATTGACTACCACCGGGCAGGCCGTGGAGATGATGACCCGTGGCGTCCTGTCCTGGAGAAGGGTGGCCGTGCTTCCTGAAACACGTTCGGCACCGAGCGCCGTCTCTGAAACTCCATGGAACCCGAGCTTTTTCAGGGCGCGGATAACCTCGGATGGGGGAATGTCTGGGAACTCACTGATAAATGACGGAGCAAGAGAAGCAAAAACCATCTCCTTGTCCCGGAGCAGTTGACGTGCCTTGGACAAATCATCACGGACGTGTTTGGCTCCGTTCGGACAGACCTCCACGCAATGGCCGCATTGGATGCACAGATCGGGTATGACGGCGGCGCAGACATTTTCGACCTTTATGGCCTTGACCGGGCATTCACGAATGCATTTGAAACAGTCCTGGCATTCCGTAATTTCTGTGTAGATTACCGCGCCACTTGACTTCATGCCTGTCACCTTATTCTTGCGGTTTGAGTTGCTGGTCGAGTACAAATTCGAGCAGATCGGAGTCGATAGAGTTAAACACCTGGCCGTCAATGGTGACGTTGGGTCCGTCCTTGCACAGACCCTCGCACAGATGTCCCTTCATGACCACCTTGCCGCACAATCCATGGTGATCGACGTATTCCTGGATGAGCTTGATATTGCGTTTGTTACCTCGCGAAAAACATGAACTGCCCATGCATATTGCCAGTTCGGTTGGTTCTTTGGTGTTGCTCATGCCGTTCTCCATGTGCTTATTGAAGGCGACGCGTATTCTCGCATGCCAGGCATCCGGTGCGGCTTGCCGGGCCTCATTCCGAATCATACGGGGGTATGAACATCAATTTGGCAAAATCAATTTCCATTGTGATCAACGCGAACGGCGGTATGCCGCGAGAGCGGCCGGGAAGGGCTGAAGGGCCCTTTCCAGAATGCCAAGACTGCACGCTATCACAATACCATAATTCGTAATCGGTACGTCCGCCTGGCGGCAACGCAGAATTCTGCTAAGCATCTCACGGCGGTTCCACATGCATGCTCCACAGTGGATGACGAGCTTGTAGGGCGAAAGATCGGCCGGCAGATCGTGACCCTGCACGTGATCGAATTCCAGCTTTCCGCCGACGTATTGCGTGAGCCAACGCGGTATCTTTACCCTGCCGATGTCCTCGCCTATCGGATGGTGGCTGCATGCCTCCGCCACAAGGATGCGGTCTCCCGTTCGAAGCCTGTCGATGGTGGTTACACCTTCGACCTGGGTGAGCAGATCTCCCTTAAATCTTGCGAAAAGGATGGAGAAGCTTGTAAGCGGAATTTCGGGGGAAACATCCGCCACAACCTTGAGAAAGGCCTGCGAATCCGTAACGACGAGCTTGGGCGGGGAGAGGAGTTGCTCAAGGGCTCGGCGAAGTTCGCGCTCTTTCACGATCATGCATATGGAGTCGCTGTCAAGCAGGTCACGAATCGTTTGCACCTGAGGGAGGATCAGGCGCCCCTTGGGCGCCTCCTTATCGATCGGGACTACCAGTACGGCGGTTTCGCCCGGTCCGACCAGGTCTCCGGCAATTGTGGGATTGTCGATGAGGTCGGCTGGAGCGGAGTCGAGCAGTGCCTGGCGAAAATCAAGGATGCCCACTCCCAACAGCGCTGAAACCGGAACCGCGGCAATCTTCCGGCCTGACAGCCTCTGTAGAAGGGCGGGGTCGGGAGCCGCGGCGTCACATTTGTTAAGGGCAACCACTATGGGGATGTCGCGGTCCTTCAACTCTGTAATTATCCGTTCCTCGAAGCTTCCCCAGACATCACTTTCGGCCACCAGAACGGCGAGATCCGTGCGGTCAAAGACCTGGCGGGTCTTTTCGACCCGCAGGCTGCCAAGAGCACCCTCGTCGTCGATCCCGGCCGTGTCTATGAACAGCGCGGGTCCGAGGGGCAACAGCTCCATGGGCTTTTCGACAGGGTCCGTGGTCGTGCCGGCGACATCGGAAACAATGGACACCTGCTGGCGTGTGATCGCATTCAGCAGACTGGACTTGCCCACATTGCGCCGGCCGAAAAAACCTATGTGAATTCGCATACCCTTGGGTGTTTTGCGCATCGCTAATCCCGTAAAACAGTGTTAGGCATTCCCAGTCTGCATACAGCTTCGGGACTGATCAATTCTTCGAACTCCATTTCGGAAAGGAGGTGCTCGTTCAGTACGACTTCCCGCACGGTCCTGCTTGATTCGCGGGCGCGCGCAACCACGCCGCAAAGCGCTTCGTAGCCGAGAGCAGGCAGGAGGGCAGTGGCCACGGCGGTGGAGTTGCGGGCGTGTTTGCCGCATTGTTCCTCATTTGCCTGGATGCCCGTCACGCAGTTTCGGCTCAGGATATCACATGCATTCGCGAGCAGGTCGATGCTGTCGAGAAGACAGACGGCGATCAAGGGCATAAATGGATTCAGTTCCAGGCTCCCGGACGCACACGCAAGGGTAAGCGAAGCATCGAGACCGAAGACAAGCATTGAGCACTGGCTTACGGCTTCCGGAATTACCGGATTCACCTTGCCGGCCATTATGGTCGATCCGGACTGGCGCCGGGGCAGGAAGATCTCCGCCGGTCCGGCCTCGGGGCCGCTCGCCAAAAAACGAAGATCGCCGCATACTTTAAGCAGACTCGCCGCGCACGCCTTCAGAATGCCGGATACCTCCACGAATACATCCGCATTTTGGGTATTTTCGACGAGATTCTCGGCTCTGGCGAACCCGATGCCAGTATTTGACCTCAATACTTCGGTTACACGAAATATATATTCCCGGGGCGCGGCCAGGCCGGTGCCTATCGCGGTCCCTCCCAGGTTAATGACGCGCAGTCTCTCTTCACATTTATATATGCGCCACCGGTCGCGGTTAAAGGCTTCCGCATACGCGCCCATTTCGCGGCCCAGAGTAGTCAGAACGGCATCCTGGAGCTGTGTGCGGGCAACCTTGACGACATGAGCGAAACGCTTCTCCAGTGTTTGAAAGGATTCCTGCAGCGCAAGCACTTTGCCTTCAAGCCTTCTTAGCCTCCGAATGGCCGCCAGTTTCAGTGCGGTCGGGTATGTATCATTGGTCGATTGATGAAGGTTAAGGTCGGCAAGCGGCGAAACACGTTCATAGTTGCCGTGAGCTTCGCCCAGGAATTCCAGCGCCCTGTTGGCAAGCACCTCATTCACATTCATGTTGGTGCTGGTTCCCGCTCCGCCCTGCAACACATCCACCACGATATGAGCGCCGAGGCGGTCTTCCGCCATCTCCCGGCAGGCCCTTTCAATGGCCTCGGCTTTATCGAGATCGTCCTTCCACGCACCGAGGGAACGGTTAGTCTGGGCACAGGCGAGTTTTACATCGCCATATGCCCGGATCAGTTCCGGATGAGGGGGGCGCCCGGTCAGGGGAAAGTTGTCAAGAGCGCGGGCCGTATGGATGCCGTGGAGTTTCGATTCCGGAATCGAAACTTCTCCCGCCATGTCCCGCTCGCTCCTGAGACCGTTTATCATGCTTCTATCCTGTTCGGCTTCGCTTCGCTGCTTGGAAGAAGCCGTTAGTGCCGCGATTGTTCGAGGTGCTCGAATGATGAAAAAGGGTAATGGGGGCGCTCGATACGATTTCGGGGGGGGATAGAGACTTCCAGGGCGATGCAGGGACGGAGAAAGCGCCTGTATCAAGTCCGCGGACTCCAGGATATACCAGAACCTTCTGGGGAAAGAACCGGAATCGCGCCGGTTTCAGGGAGGCGACTGTCCTGTTGGAAGCGGTTCTGGTTGGCTGTGGATAATCCATTACACAGGCTTTCACATGAGCACGTGGAAAAGAGGCATGACAACGCCATCCGAAGAACTTTTCCTGTCGAGTTGATTCTACTTTTTTTGACTCGTTCTTTCAAGTATCTACATGAGGATGTCTTTTCGCTATCCCTTCCGTAAGAAATTTAGCGCTCCGCGGCTTTGGTTCTGGTCATATTAGAGTGGTGCGGATAAAATAATTCTCCACCTTTTCAATTAACTGCATTTACTCGAAGAGGTCCTGAATGATCGATGAGCAAAAGACAAAAGAGCAGCTCTTAAGCGAATTGCAGCAACTGCGCCGGCAGCTCGCCTCACGGGAAGTTCGTCCCGGTGGCGGAGTCAATGACTTCAGGGAGGCGGATTCCGAGAGGTGTGCCGACCGCTACCTGGTTGACGAAAAATATGGCATTCGCGACCTGGTCGATATTGAGGCTCTCCGACGGGTCTTTTCCGCCTTTTCGGAAACGACGGGATTCACGGCCGGGCTCGTGGAATTTCCCATGCAAAGGGTCCTGATCGGCACGGGATGGCGTGACATCTGCGCGAAGTTTCACTGGGCCTGCCCCGATTCTCTCCGGCAATGCAAAAAGAGCAATGCACTGCTCACGGAAAAACTCAGGGAGCATCAGAGGCTAAGCATAAACGAATGTGAAAACGGTTTGATGGAGGGCGCCACTCCCATAATCATCAAGGGCAAGCATATAGCAAGCATTACAACGGGCCAGGTTTTCTTCCGACGACCGCATATCGAATATTTCCGAAACCAGGCCGATAGGTTCGGATTTGATCCGGATTCCTACCTGGATGCTCTCGGGAAGGTCCCTGTCGTTCCCGAGGGGCAGTTTCGAAACGCTCTGTCCTTCCTTTGCCAGTTGGCGATGATGATCGTGGAACTGGGAATGAGCAACCTGGAAATCAGGGAGACGCTTTCCAGGCTGGAGGATGAGATTCACGACCGCAAGCAGGCCCAGAAGGCGTTACAGGTCTCCAGAAACGAGTTGCGGCATCTGTCTTCGCAACTTCTCATCGCCCAGGAGGAGGAGAGGAAAAGGATCGCGGGAGAACTTCACGACGGCCTCGGTTCATATCTGACCGCCATCAGGTTTGCCCTCGAGACTGCACGCAAGCAACTGGCACGGGGAAAAGCCGATCCAGTCTGCCTGGATAGCCCCATCTCCGAGATGGAGCGACTGATCCAGGAGGTGAGGCGGATTTGGATGGATCTGCGCCCATCGGTCCTGGACAGCTTTGGTTTAGTCGCCGCGCTGGAGTGGTTCATCAAGCAATACGGTATGAACTGCCCTGGAATTTCCATAGATGGCCGGTTTGACATCGAGGAAAAAGATGTTACCGAGGATTTGAAAATAGTGGTGTTCAGGATCGTGCAGGAGGCATTTAACAACATCGCGAAGCACAGCGGCTCCGACAGAGTGGAACTACGCCTTGCGCGCAACGACAAGTTGATAGAGCTGCTCATAGCGGATAACGGCGCCGGGTTCCCGCGGGAAGAAGTGGTATCCGGCGAGACGCGGAAGGGAATAGGCCTTACCAGCATGAGAGAACGGGCCAAGCTATCGGGAGGCAATCTGACGATTGAGTCGGCCCCCGGCTGTGGGACGAAGATTTTTGTGTGCTGGCCTCTGGGGTGAGTATCCGGTAAAGCCACGCGGAGATGCTGCAATCCCCGCCGCGCCGAGGGCCGGGTCTTTCCTGCCCGCGCGCCGGCCCGGCAACCCTCGGGAGATTAGAACAAAGAGTATATAAACGGCGCCACGACACTGCTCTCGGTGAGTATGATAAGCCCGCTGAGAAGGCCCAGCATGAGTGCGATCGGAATTAGCCAGTAACGTTTTCTGACTTTCAGGAATTCCCAGAACTCGGCTATGGTTGACTGAGACATCTCGAACCTCTAATAGCGTTTATGGAAGCGTTCCCTGGGCTGAACCTTCTCATCCCTGGCTACCCAGTAGGAAGCCGCGTCGGGATCGGGCTTGGTGGCGATGAGCTTTCCGCCAGTCATCCTTCTGATGAGGGCCGAGGGAGTGACCACGAGGTAATAGGCGAGGGAGAGCAGGATTGTTGTCAGCACAATGCCTATTGCGTGTCCTGCTCGCATCCACGCCGCGAATACCGGTTTCATGAGTTTTGGAAGGCAGGAGAACGCGACTCCCAGAAACGACAGGAAACCAAAAAAGCAGACGGGGAAGAGGTTGCCTCTCCAGAATCCGAAAAGAGCCAGCCCTCCGAAAATGCAAAGCATCGCAAGGCCGACCTTCCTGATATACCCGGGTTCAGTCGAGAATGAGTTCATTGCGCCATTCCCTGGATTCCCGCCATGGTGGTTGTTCTTCCTTGAAAAGAAAGCAGTCCTCCATGACCAGTACGTCCATTTCGGTCCGCATGAAACACCTGTAAGCATCCTCCGGGGAGCAGACAATCGGTTCCCCACGGACGTTAAAGCTCGTGTTGACAAGCATCGGACAGCCCGTGCGCGATTGAAACTCCTTCAGTATTTCATAAAGCTCGGGTTTGTCGTTCCGGTTGACCGTCTGGATGCGAGCGGAATAGTCAATATGCGTTACCGCTGGGACATCGCTTCGTTTTGCGTTGAGCCTGCCTGGAATATCACCCGTACCGTCCATTGGTTGGGGAATCCTCCTGCCGTCAACGACTTTGGCGACCAGCAACATATAGGGGCTGGACCTGTCGAGTTCGAAGTACTCAGCGACGGCTTCCTCGAGGACAGCGGGGGCGAATGGCCTGAAAGACTCACGGAACTTGATTTTGAGATTCATGACGCTCTGGGTGTCGGACCTGCGAGGGTCTCCCAGGATGCTTCTCGCCCCGAGCGCGCGCGGACCGAACTCCATGCGCCCGGCTAAATGGCCCACAATCCTCCCGGCTATGATTTGATCGACGATCAGCTTTGCCCTGTCCCTTTTGGATATCTGGTGGTGCGGTATCCCGCGGGCCCGCAGGAACTCTTTTATGGATTCATCGGAGTATGCCGGGCCGAGAAAGGATGCCTGCTGGATGTCTCTGCCTCCGGTGAGCGCGCGGCCATGACCCAGGTATCGGTGCCATACGGCGAGCGCGGCGCCAAGCGCCCCGCCGGCATCACCGGCCGCGGGCTGTATCCATATATCCTTGAATGGGCCCTCGCGCAGCACTCTGCCGTTCGCCACGCAGTTCAAAGCCACCCCCCCGGCAAGACAGAGGCGGTCCAGACCGGTTTCCCGATGCACATGACAGACCATCTTCAGAATAATCTCTTCCGTCACTGCCTGGATGCTGGCCGCGATATCCATCTCTCTTTGTGTAATGGGCCCCTCGGGAGCACGGGGAGGGCCGTCCAGGAGGCGGTCCATGCGTTTGCCCGTCATGCGCAGCCCGCCCAGGAAATCAAAGTAGGAAAGGTTCAGCCTCAGGGACCCGTCTTCCTTGACATCGACCAGTTCATCGAGGATGAGATCTTTGTATACCGGCTTGCCATAGGGGGCGAGACCCATGAGCTTATATTCGCCCGAATTTACCTTAAAGCCGGTAAAGTAAGTAAAGGCGGAATAGAGCAACCCGAGGGAATCCGGAAAATGCAGTTCCTTGAGAAGCGCTATTTCATTTCCCTTGCCATATCCATAAGATGCTGTGGCCCACTCGCCGACCCCATCGAGCGTGAGGATGGCGGCTTCATCGAACGGGGAAGGATAAAAAGCGGATGCCGCATGTGCTTCATGGTGCTCGGTGAAAAGAATGTCGCGATCGAAGCCGAGTTCTTTTTGAATGAGTCTTGGAATGTGCAATTTCTGGCGAAGCCAGAGGGGCATGGCCTTGAGCCAGGATCGGAGACCTTTCGGCGCGACGGTGAGATAGCTGAACAGGAGCCGCTCGAAGGTCAGGAAGGGTTTCTCGTAGAAAACGACATGATCCAGATCCGATACCTGAATACCGGCATGGGCGAGGCAGTACTCAACGGCGTTGCGGGGGAAAGCATAGTCGTGCTTTTTACGGGTGAAACGCTCTTCCTGGGCGGCGGCGGCTATGCTCCCGTTTGTCAGAAGACAGGCGGCGCTGTCATGGTAAAAACACGAAACACCCAGAATGAACACGTCTTTTCCGCCTGAGTTCATGAATTCTTCCTTGATCCCATCCGCGAATAGTCACTCAGGAAGGCGGATTGATAATCATTTTGGAACCGTGTATAACAAAAGCCCGCTTTGGAGGCAATGGCAAAGGGCCTCTACCCATATTTGCGCCATGAAGGGCGACGAACTTGAAAAAGATTATCTTCGCGGTCCTCGCGGTATGCCTCTCGTTGTGTGTCTCGTTCACGCTGATGGAAATCATCCTGCGGATCATCGGCTACAAGCCCGCCTACGTTAACCCTCTCCCCGCATTCCATAAAGGGGACCCGCTCCTGGGATGGGTGGGCGTGCCCTCGTTTGGCGCAAGGTTCAAGAGGGGAGACTTCGATGTGATGATACAGATGGACGCCGGGGGATTCAGAAAATCGGAATGCGCCATAAGACCCGAGGCTGGCGCCAGGAAGGTGCTGTTTCTCGGAGACTCATTCACCTGGGGCTGGGGGGTCGAGCAGGGCAAGGTTTTTACCGACGTTCTCCAAGGTGAGATGGGGCAGGGATTCAGGATTGGAAATCGGGGGGTCAATGCCTATGGAACGGTGCAGGAGAAGATGCTGCTCGAACGGGAGATCGGGCAAGAGAAACCGGACCTCGTGGGATTGGTCTTTTTCATGAACGACTTCGAGGACAATGTTGACCCGGATGGTTCCAGCAGGCCTTTTTGCACCGTGGAGAACGGAAAAGTCCTGTTACGCAACTGCCCGGTCGAAAGCCCGCTGGGAGCGGCTTACAGCCCGGCGATCCGACAGTCCTACGCAGCCTCCCTGCTGACGTATTATGGAGACTATGGCATACGCGTGGTGAAGCAGAAAATGGCCGCCAGAGATTTTCAGGAACGCGAGAAAACGGGACTCGAGCCTGATCTCGTGGCGATAGCCGACACCATGCTTGCGGAAATGAAAAATATTTGCAGCGCTCACGGGGCTGAATTCTTCGTTGTATATGCTCCCGCTTCCGAAGACGTGGCCAGCGACAGGGAAACGGTGTACTGTTCCACGGTCAGGAAACTGTGCATGGACCACGGCATCGGTTTTCTGGATATGGTGGGACCTTTCCGGCGTGCCGAAGCTCAAAAGAAGAAGGTGGGCGGGTCGTTGTTTTTCACCAATGACAGGCATTGGACTGATGAAGGTCACCGCATCGCCGGCCAGTTGATCCGTGATTATCTGCGTACACGAGGGAGTTGAACCGTGCCGGTCATTTTCGCTCTCGTCCGAGCCGGTGTCTATTCTAATGTATCGTCTTCACGAGGGTTCCCATGAAACTAACCCCTTACCTGCAGTGCAGCTCCACCCCCGATCTGAAACCTTCTCCACCGCTTTCCATCTGAACTCCGGCAACCAGGGCTCAGCAGAAAATTTGGGCTCTGCTGGCTTAATACTTTATAGTTAAACTGTTTGACGCGATGGATGGATACTGGTATCAAGAGCACCTCCTAAGGGATAAATATAATTAGAGATGAACGCTTACAGGAAGAGAGTTATATGAGCTTGTCGCGGGGGCAGAATTGCGTGATTTTTGAGAACGTCACGATTGGAGTGGGGACGCGCCTCGGAAACTTCGTTTTCGTTCGCGATAATAGCATCATAGGCGAGCATTGCACTATCGGTTCCTATGTCGACATAGAGGGGGATGTGGTTATAGGCAATCTCGTTTCCCTGCAGAGTTCCTGCTATATAACGAGGGGAGTCATTATAGAGGACGAGGTGTTTTGTGGTCCGAGGGTTACGACCATGAACGACAAGAATATGTCCTACCGGCGGCCGAGCCTTACGTTCCTGCGTGCCGCGCCACGAATCCTCAGGGCGGCGCGTGTCGGGGGCGGAAGTGTGCTGCTTCCCGGGGTGACCGTAGGGCAAAACGCTTTTGTCGGCGCGGGCTCGGTAGTCACCCGTGATGTGCCCGATCGGGCGATTGTATTGGGCAATCCCGCGCGGGTCGTCGGAACCGTGCCGGACGAGGAAATCCTGTGAGTGGTTCAGGAAAACTGATCATCAATGCCGCCATCACCGGAATTATCCCGACCAGGAGGAATAATCCTCACGTTCCCGTGACTGAAGATCAGATTGTCGCGACGGCGCGCAGTGTGATGGATGGCGGGGCTTCCATGGTCCATATCCACGCGCGCGACGAGGAGCAACTCCCATCGTATGAGCCGGAGCGGTATGTTTCAATAGTGAACAGGATCAGACAGTGTTGCCCCGGACTCATTGTGTGTGTCTCGTTGAGCGGACGGTTCGTCAATGATGTCGAGTTGCGTGCCGCGCCCCTTGCGTGCGCGCCCGATATGGCAAGTCTTACCCTGGGTTCCATGAATTTTCCGAAGCACGCCAGCATGAATCCTCCTGAAGCTATCTGCCAACTCGCGCGGCTTATCTACTCGGCGGGAGCGGTTCCCGAGCTTGAGGCTTTCGATACCGGGTTTGTGAACTATTCACGATACCTGATAGAGAAGGGAGTGCTTCGGCCGCCGTTATTCTTCAATCTTTTTCTTGGATTTCCGGGGACCGCGCCCATGGATCTTCTCAGCCTCGGCCACATGGTGAGCCTGCTGCCATCCGGTTCGATATGGGCCTCCGCCGGCATCGGACGGTATCAGTTGCCGGCGAATGTAATGAGCATCGCATCCGGCGGGCACGTGCGCGTCGGGCTCGAGGATAACCTCCACTATGATGCCGCCGGGACGGACCTGGCTGACAATGTCCGTCTGGTGGACCGCATAGTTCGCATCGCGCGGGAGATGGGTCGTGAGCCCGCCTCGCCGGAGGAGGCGCGGGCCATCATCGGTCTGGGAAAGGCGAAGGATTAGTTGAAGATACTCTTCACGAATAATACCCTCAAGGACAGGGCCGGTTCGGAACTCTATGTGCGGGATCTGGCGTCCGCCCTGGCGAGAGAAGGCCATGAGGTGGCTGCCTACAGCAATATTGTCGGTGATGTGGCGGAGGAGATTTCCTGTTTTGGAATCCCCGTAGTGGCCGATGTCGCCGATGTGCCTTTCACACCCGATATTATCCATGGTCACCACCACCTTGAATTGATGACCGCTCTTCTCCAGTTTCCCGGCGTCCCTGCCGTTAACTTCTGCCACGGTTTTGTCCCATGGCAGGAATTGCCACTGGCTCATCCACGCATTATGGAGTATGTGGCCGTCGACGAGCCGAGCTACTCGCGGTGCATCGAGTTGGGGATTCCAGCCGAGAGTTTGCGACTAATGCTCAACTTTGTGGATACCGACCGCTTCAGGCCTCGCGGACCGCTGCCCGCATCCCCGAAACGCGCGCTTGTCTTCAGCAACCAGGCTTCCGAGGACAACTACCTCGCCGTCGTACGGGCGGCCTGCGACAGTGCTGGATTGGAGCTTGATGCCCGCGGGGTTGGATGTGGGATGCCTGAAAAGTGGCCGGAACAGATTCTGGGCCGGTACGACATAGTATTCTGCAAGGCCAGGTGCGCCCTCGAAGCACTTGCGGTCGGCACGGCGGTGATCCTCTGCGATGTGGACGGCGTGGGACCGATGGTAACCAGCGATGGGATGGACGCCCTGAGGCTGCGAAATTTCGGGCGCACCACACTCGTTGTTCCACCCTCTCCCGAAGTGTTGCTCGAACGTATAAGGAGCTACGACGCGGATGACGCTGCCCGTGTATCGGCGAGAATATGCCGCGAGGCGAGCCTGAAAAAGGCGCTTCCCGCAATCATGGGCATGTACCGAACAGCGGTGGAAAAGATGTCGGAGAAGGCTCCCGATCCGGTTTGCGAGTCACTGGCGGGCGCACGGTATATACGGATGATTTCAGAAATGATCAAGGTGCACGGGATGGTTATGCCGTATGATCATAACGCGCACAAACCCAGGATGCGGCTGGACTGGTCAGGAAAGCCCGCGGCGGGGGAGGGAGCGAGGCAAGACCCGATCCCGCGGAAGAAGATCACGCATCGGATCATGGATTTTTTGAAGAAGATGATCTGACCGGCCCCGGGAAAAGCTGAAAATTCCCCCATTGACTATTGCGGACCACCTTAATAAGCTTTTGCATTCCACCTCGCCAGGGGAGGTGCGCCGGGACGTCTACAATTGAATATGCAACACTGGATGCGTCGCTTGCTTGCCGAGTGATGGATTAGCTTATCAGGAGGGCAGTACGGATGGAAGGATCGGCAATCAGGTCGGCAATCCATTACCCGGATGCTCCCGTTTTCCAGCATCTGAAGTGGTACCGGTATCCCCAATTCAAGAAGAATTGGGAGTTCTCCCGCGAAAGGCTGACAGATCTCAACGCGAGGCTGAACGCGCAATTCAAGGATGACGACAGTTTTTCCGTTCTGGTTGCCGGCTCTTTCGGACGTATGGATGCTCATGAGAAGTCCGATTTGGACTTCATGATCATTCATGATGGATCTCTTGCCGATCATCGCTCCAAGATCGACATTGTGAGAAACTGTGCCCACGAGCTTGGGATAGAGACCCCGAATCCGGAAGGCGCTTTCTCCAGGCCAATTGAGCTTGATACGATGATCAAAACGGTGGGTTCGAATGAGGATAACCTCAATTCGACGGCTCAGAGGCTGCTTATTCTGATGGAAGGGCGCGCTATTTACAACCAGCAGTTCTTTAATCATATCATGATGTCAATTTTGACCTTTTACCTGGACCAGGTCAACCAGGACCCGGATAAGGAAGCGCTGGTTCTACTCAATGACCTGATAAAATACTTCAGAAGCATATGCATCAATGTGGAGTTCAACTTCTGGCAGGACAGGTCAAAATGGGGCATTCGCAATGTGAAGCTCAGACACAGCAGGATATTGATATATGCCGGTCTGCTATTGCTGATACTGACTGCCAGCAAGTATCGAAAAGGTAAAATCGATTTTTTGAAAGACAATATTTTCAGTTCGCCAATAGAGAAAGTATACATTGCGTATCAGGAAAATAATGACAGTAACTTTGAGCGCGTATTGGCCATATATAATGTATTCCTGAGCAAGCTTGTCCAGGATAGTGTCAGGGATGAGTTGAAGCTTTTGGAATATCCCGAGCGGTTCACAAGCAACAGTTACGCCGAGCTTAAGACAAACTCCAGCTTTTTACAGGCTGAACTCACCAGATTTATTCTGGACAACCGTGTTCAATGGACGTCAAAGGCCTTTGAGTATCTGATTTTTTGATATTCGCAGGACCCGGCCTTGACTGGCTCCATGATCGATTCCCTCTGAAAGCACCAACTGGTCAGGGTTTGCCATTTGCATTGATGAGCCATTGAGTATGCACTATAGTCCGGGACTGAAGGTGTAGCGGGCCGGAAGATGAGGGAAGCGATCCGGTTGTGACGGGGGTTCTGGGGTAATGAGGAAAAGAGTGCCGCCTCGACAATTTCAGCTTTGGATTCCTTACGAGAGGCTCGGCCAGGGGCCTGGACGGCGGCTATTGCCTTCAAGCACGGTGTCTCGGCCTTTTCAGCTTTGTATTCATAACAGGGTTTCCCTGGAACCGCATGCCCCGGATTCAGCCGATTTTCCCATAGCCCTTCCTCACTGCGTGGAGCTTCACCTGATGCGGCACGGTGAAAGCGCCGCTAACGCGGAGAGGTTGGTCACGGGCTCAAGCAATGTACCTTTGACGGAAACAGGCATCAAACAGGCAAGGGAAGTTGGCAAGCAGTTGAGCCGTCACTATGACGTGGCTTTCTCATCCACTCTGTTCCGCGCCAGGAAGACACTGAGTCTTGCGCTGAGGGCCGCGAGAGTCAACGGGGTAAGCATCAGGCTGAGTCCGTGCCTGGACGAGCGGCAACTGGGCGAACTGGAGCTTCAGCCTGTTCGGCCGATTCCCGAATACTCGGCGGGCAACTTCCTGTTCGCTCCGCCCGGTGGTGAGAATTACCGCTCCGTTACGGGGAGGGCGTTGGGCTTCCTTGCCGATATCGCGCAATGGATTCGAGAGGAGTGGCGGGAGCGTCAGAGAAAGATCGAACGGATCCTGATATGCACTCATATGGGACCGCTACGCATCATAGCCGGAATACTCACCGAAGAACCCGACGCCTCTAAAGTCCTTGGACTCTCTTTTCGCCCCACGGAGATGCTGAAGCTCGAATGGCGGCAACTCTCTTATCCGAAATTCCGGTTTAGCGAAGAGGGAACGGAGCTTGCTCGGGAGCCTTCCTCCGATCCGGATTCCGATTCACGCCGTTGCATGGAAGATGGTTTAAACCTTCCCGTCGTGAGAGAAGCGTAGCTCACTCATGGTTTGATGGGTGCATGTCCGCAATCCTGGATGATCCCGCATGAAGAGGTTTGTGATTTTCGGCGTCGTGGATGAAGTCCTGTTCGAGGCTGTCCGCGTCTACCAGAACGCTCTCTCACGTCTCACGGGAGACAGAAAAGCCCTCTGCTTTCCAGTGCATGTTACCCTTCGGGGACCATTCTGGACGGACAGCGGAAACCTGCCCTCGCTTATTCAAAGAATCAAACTGCACTGTGAATCCCGTTTCGCCTTCAAGGTCGCTGTAACCGGTCCCGTCTTCGTGCAACCCGATCTGTGCTGGTTTGAAGTAATTACCGGAACCGACGGCTTCTCGGTCTGCCGGGATCTCCATACGCGAATGCGGGAAATTGTGCGTCCCCTGGCGGCGGCGGATGATGTCCCCGCCGACCACGCGGGCATTAACTACCGGCCTCACATGACGGTGGGATGGGGGGTGGGCGCCGCGATTCCGGACGGAATATTCGCCGGACCGGTCAGCCTGGTTGGCATGATGCGGAGCATCGCGGTGGCTCGCTACCCGGATTCGTGGCCGATCGCGGGAGACGTGCGCGTCGTCGAATCTATTCCATTGGGATGAGAGCGCACAAAAAAAGGGGGCAACCGGCTATAGGTTACCCCCTGTGAATTCCCTTGGTAGCGGGGCGTGGATTTGAACCACGGACCTTCGGGTTATGAGCCCGACGAGCTACCTGACTGCTCCACCCCGCGACAACAAAAAGAAGTATACTCTTCTGCCACCGGGAAGTCAACAGAAGGCGCGGAAATAGTAGTTATCCGGGAAAAGTGAACTACTGACGCTAGTTAGCTATGCATGCGCGCCGCAGCAGTAAATATTCGGGAAAAAAACGGGGGCCGCTCGGAATGAGGGCCCCGAACCGCGGATTCCGGTTGATTGCATCAGTTGGGGGAGACTATTCGTCAAAGTCGATGATCATGTTGGCCTCGTTGCCACAGACCTTGCATACATGCGTTTCTTTTTTCTTCTGCTTCACTTCGCCCGAGGGGGTCTTGACATCAACCATCTCGCAAGTGATGGTCATTTCAGCTTCGTTGCCGCACTTGTCACATGTGCATACTTCTACTCTGCGATCAGCCATGGGGGTCTCCTTTCAAGAGAGAGATTGTGAAAGATATAAAGAATCTTGTATCATTGATTCCAGTTGGACGGGCTCAATATAAGCCGTCCTTCGCGGGAAGCAATTGACCCCGGTGTAAATTTTTGTCGTATCCCGCATTAGGACACGTTACCGGTAGCATTGTGCATATTCTTACTCGCGAAGCTCTTAAGTTGGATCAAACCTTTTAGCGCCCGCGACTGGCTTTTGGCCGACCGGGATATGGCGTCGGAATATGGAGATTGTTATAGTAGCGGGTGCTGTCAACAAGGTGACATGAACCCGTGGAGGTCACGAAAGAGTCGCGGGCCATGACCCGTGAGATGCGGTGAGAAACGTCGCACCCATGAAAATGGTCGAGACATGATGAATCGTGCGGCTGAATTTGAAAATAAACCGTTGTGAAAAGGAGGAATTATAGTGAAGGAAGAATCTATATTTCGGGAGGCAATGAAACTGGGGCTGACCGTGTTTGTCGCCGTGTGCGTCTTCGCGGCGATGACGGCCGCACCGGTTCGAGCGGAGGTCAACCTGGTCACCGCGATCCAGGAGGTTGCAAAAAAGAACATCCCGACAGTGGTTCATATCGAGGTGGTCGAGAAACAGCAGATAGAGAATCCGCTCCTGCCGTTTCAGGATGACCCTTTCTTTCGCTACTTTTTCGGGAATCCAAACAGGCAATCACCCAGGAATTCCGAACGGGAGATCAGGGGAATCGGCAGCGGTGTCCTCATGGACGAGCAGGGGCACATCCTCACCAACAGCCATGTCGTTAGCGGCGCGACGAAGATCAGGGTTATTCTTTCCGATGGGCGACGCTATGGTGAGGAGTCCGTCAAGGTCGTTGGAACCGACCCGAAAACTGACCTGGCCGTTATACGGATTGTAGACAAGACCCCGTTCCCTTTCGCCACTTTTGGTGATTCCGATAAGGTGGACGTAGGGACCTGGGTGGTTGCCATAGGACACCCGCAGGGGCTCGACCAGACGGTCACACAGGGTATCATCAGCGCAAAGCACCGGCGGGGAGGAATGTCCGATCCCACCAGCTACCAGGATTTTCTGCAAACGGATGCCGCCATCAATCCTGGAAACAGCGGCGGGCCGCTCATTAATCTCGATGGCGAGGTGATCGGTATCAACGCGGCTATCGTCTCCAGTTCGGGAGGGTTCGAGGGGATCGGTTTCGCGATTCCCAGCAACATGGCCCTGCACGTGGCGCGGCAACTCACCTCCACCGGCAGGGTGGAACGTGGCTGGCTTGGTGTTACCATCCAGGACCTCACGCCCGAGCTTGCCCAGTCCTTTGGCCTCCCCAATATTAAAGGAGTGCTGATCGCGAATGTGTTCAAGGATGGTCCCGCCGATCTCGCGGGTATCCGGCAGGGAGATGTTGTGGTCGGCTATGAAGGACGGGAAGTGCTCAATTCCGGTGATTTCCGAAACCAGGTAGCAACGGCGCCGATCGCGCGGGACGTGATGATTACATTGGTGCGCGATGGTAAAACGATGGAGGTCAAGGTCAATGTAGGAAGCGAGAAGAAGCAGGAACAGGCCCTTCTCGAATCGACTCGGGACCGTTTCGGGGTGGTGGTCAGGGCGATGACGGACAAAGAGTCCAGACGATTGCGCATGTCCTCGGGCAAGGGAGTGGTCGTTAGCCGCGTTGTGCCCAAGGGTGTTTTTGGAAGAGCGGGCATAGAAGCGGGTGACATTATCCTCCAGATTGACCAGCAGCGGATACAATCGCCGGAGGAGTTCGCCGCGAACCTGAGCACCTTGCCGAGCAAACAGGAGGTCCTACTGGGCGTTGTCGACCACAGATCCGGCCAGAGTGGTTTCGTACGGCTGACCACACCCTGAAAGACGTTAGTCGATCCGCCGTGATAATGGTGAAAACAGCCGCCGGGACAACTCCGGCGGCTATTTTCATGGCGCCTTCCTCTCAATGATTTACCCTTCCTGAAATCAGTTGTATAGGTATCACTCTGCGTGAGCAGGATAGATCCCGTATCCGTATGACAAGGCTTGAGCAAGAAACCGGTTGCGATCACGAGCGATGTGGGTCGTCGCCTTGTGGGGCAGTGCCGATGTGGCCGGTTGCTGTCCATCCCGAAAGTGTTGAGGAGCGAGCACTCGATGGCCCGTTCATGGTTCTATACCTCACCACGAACGGGGGAGTAACCGTGCCGAAATGGTGAAATGCGGATAGCGGGTAGCCCGAATAATTGCTATCCGGGCGCGAAGCCCAAGAGGCCACGACAAGGCAACAACCATCGTTTTCGGAAAAGCTGTTTATTGAGAGCGTGGCAACTCCGTTTTCGCGAGGCAGGGTGTGCGCGGGAAACAGCGCTGTGTGCGCTCGATTCTGGCGCGTTCCAGCCTCCGTTATCTCAGGGCGAACGGGGGGAAGTGCCCATTTCGACCTGCCATATGCGGATTTTGCTTGTTACGTAAGTCATCGATATTACTAATTCTTAAAAGCTGTCTGATGAGAGCATTCTTGAGTGGCGGTTCATCATTACGCGCGAAGTGACGGTGCGGAAGGAAACGCAATGGAAAACAGCTCTTTTGATGTCGCGATCGTGGGTGCGGGGATACTCGGTCTCGCAACCGGCATGAAACTGGTCGAAAAGCATCCGGGCCTGCGGGCAGTCATAATCGAAAAGGAAAGCAGGATCGCGGCACATCAGACCGGACACAACAGCGGAGTAATCCATTCGGGAATCTACTATAAGCCGGGATCGCTCAAGGCCGGTCTTTGTGTATCGGGAGCGCGCGAGCTTGTTTCCTTCTGCGTGGAGCACGGAGTTGCCCATGACATTTGCGGCAAAGTCGTGATCGCGACAAGGGATGAACAGTTGCCCGCCCTGGATGAACTCTGCCGGCGAGGTGTCGAAAATGGTGTTCCGGGGATGCGGATGCTTGACAGTTCCGAGGTGAGAGAGTTCGAGCCTTTCGTGAGCTGCATCCGGGGCCTGCTTGTCCCAAGCACCGGAATAGTTGGTTTCACGGAAGTAGCACAAGCGTACGCGCGGGTTTTCTGCGGACGAGGCGGACAAATCCGGCTGGGAAGCAAGGCGGGAAGGATCAGGGAGACTGCCTCGGGCGTTACCATCGAGAGTACGGGTGGTGGGAAAATAGCGGCACGGGTGCTCATCAACTGCGCGGGGCTCTATTCGGACAGGGTCGCGCGGGCCTCCGGGTTCACTCCGCCGTGCCGGATCGTGCCTTTTCGCGGAGAATATTACCGGATTAAACCCGAGAGCGGCTATCTGGTCAGAAATCTGATCTATCCCGTTCCCGACCCGAGGTTTCCTTTTCTCGGAGTACACTTTACGAGAATGATCGACGGGAGGATCGAGGCGGGGCCCAATGCGGTTCTGGCTTTTGCGCGGGAGGGATATAGCCGGGTCCGCATCAATCCGATGGAACTGCTGGAGGTCCTGACGTATCGGGGATTCCATCGGCTTGTCGCAAGGTATTGGAGAAACGGGATGGCCGAGATGGCGCGTTCTTTTTCAAAAAGACTCTTCGCGAAAAGCCTTCGTGAACTGGTGCCGCGTGTGACGGAGAGTGATCTCGGCCCTGGCGGGGCCGGAGTGCGCGCCCAGGCGCTCGGCGTGGACGGCAAGCTGCTGGACGACTTTGTGGTGCTCGGGGATGACCGGATGGTCCATGTCCTCAATGCCCCGTCTCCAGCCGCCACTTCATCGCTTGCAATAGCCGGACGCCTTATCGAGAGCATCGCTCCGATGCTCGCATAGGCGCCTGAAAGCGGCACCGCGAAGTCAGCCTTGCGCAATCGGGCACCACACAAATCCGGATCGATGCCCGTCCGCCGTTATCCGAAATGCACGAAACTGCTGATGACGGCGGGGGCTTCAAGTTCGAGTACCTTCGGCTCAATCCGGTCCAGTTCCTGAACATTCCAGGGACCTTCCTTCTCGATCAGCGCCAGGGCCTCCTCGCGGGAGGAAGCAAGGACCGCTATTTGGGCCTGGAGGTAATTATCCCTGTAAACATGGGGCTCATCGAACATGGACCAGCTTGAGAGATATTTACTGTGTCGCCATACGAATATCTTCATGTGAACGGTCTCCCTGGTGAAAGAAGAAACCACGCGGGACGATCTCAGGACTGGAGCCGGAAAAGACGGGCTGCGTTGTCCCCCGAGATTGCCCGTATCTGGGATTCTGTCAGGCCCGATGCTTTCATCTCGTCAAAATAGCGCTTGGGAGAGAGCAGCGGATAATCACTTCCAAAGATGATCCTGTTCTCTCCCACTATCCCCAGTGCCGCGGGATAGATGCCGCTTTTATAGAGGTAGGGCGACGCTGCGGTATCATAGTAGACGTTGGAAAGGGTTTCAGGCGCTTCTTTTTTCAACAATTCATAGAATAGAATACCGCCGCCCCAGTGAGCCATGATGAGGCCGACACCGGCGGCGGACCTTGCCATGGAATAGTAGAACTCAAGTCCGAACGGGGCTTTGCCCGGGTACATGTGTCCAAGAGGTTCGTTGGCATGCACGAGCAGGGCGCAATTGCGCTCGCGGCACAGGCCGCCGAGCTTTTCGAAATTCTCGAGCGCGAAGCCGAGTTGGCCTGCCGCGCTATATATCGCCAGTTCCCCGAAACCGGCGGCGCCCCGCTGGAGCATGTCCCGTGCCTGGGAAATGCAGTTTTCGGAGAAAAGATCAAGGCAGGCGAGGGGGATCAGACGGTGAGGATACCTGGCGGTGGATTCCAGAACGTACTCGTTGTGGCGGATCGTATGCTTTTCGGAATTCCAGGGAAACCCGAAGACCACGGAACAGTCGATCTTGTTTTCGTCCATTGAGTCTATCAGGTCCCGGACCCCCGCCATCCTTGACTTGGGAGATCCATAGAGCAATTGAAAATTGGGTTCGCCCTCGAAGAAGCGCTCACGGTCCGAGATAACTTCGGGTGGAAAGATGTGCGTGTGTGCGTCTATCACCATTATTGCAGCCATTCCGATAAGGGTTTAAAAGAGAAGTGGCACATTGGGCGGCGGAGATTATCCAAGATTACTCACTGCAATTTG
This sequence comes from Syntrophobacter sp., assembly GCA_039679945.1. GTDB lineage: Bacteria > Desulfobacterota > Syntrophobacteria > Syntrophobacterales > Syntrophobacteraceae > SbD1. The sequence goes on from JBDKTY010000039.1 coordinate 38,786, forward strand.
TACTCAATTTCCAGGTTCCCCGCAAGCAGCCTGGATTCAATTCAACGGAAAAAGCGGACAACCCACACTTGCGCGAGGCACTAATGCTTAACGAGATGGAGAAAGTGGCACGCCGGGCCATTCTGGCAGCGGGCGAAATAATACGCGAGACAATAGGGCATGTGGCGGATTCATGGATTCAAAGCAAAGGACCCGCCGATTATGTGACGAAAGTTGACCAGAGATGTGAACTCCTGATCATGGAAGAGATCAGGAGGAATTTCCCGGACCACAGTATCATGTCCGAGGAGACCGCCAGTGACGGTTTGCAGCCGGGGTACACCTGGGTGATCGATCCCCTGGACGGCACCACCAATTTCATCCACGGTTTTCCGTTCGTCGCGGTCTCCATTGCCGTGTGCGAGGATGAGGTCCCGGTGCTGGGTCTTGTTTTCGATCCGGTTCGACACGAACTCTTTTCGGCAAGGAAGGGAGAGGGCGCCTGGCTCAATGGATCAAGGCTGCGCACCCGCTCGGACGCGCAGCTTGAAAAGGCCCTGATTGCAACGGGTTTTCCCTTCCGCCGGAAGAATCTGGCGGACGCATATCTGAAAGCATTCAGATCCATATTCATGGAGGTGAGCGGAATTCGCAGGGCGGGTGCGGCCGCCCTCGACCTGGCTTATCTCGGCGCGGGGCGAGTGGACGGGTTTTGGGAAATAGGGCTCAAGGCCTGGGACATAGCCGCCGGCGCTCTCATTGTACAGGAGGCCGGCGGAATGGTGAGCGATTTCCTTGGTGAGGACAATCACCTGCATAGCGGAAATGTGGTCAGCGGCACTCCGGCGATATATCCCTTCCTGCTGGAACAGGTGCAAAAGTGGATAAACCCGGTGCTGGAGGCACAAGAGCGCTGAGCCGGGATTTATATTATCAGGCGGCTTTGCTCGGCGGCTCTACATTCATGGCCATGAGCTTCTTGCTGCTCTCGAATATCACCTCCATCTTCCGGGGAGAGATGACCTTCGAGACTACGCCGAGCCCGAAAGATGCGTGGGTGACCAAGGCTCCCTCGCGATAGGTGTCCGAAATCCTGTATTCGGGAACACCGTCCCTGCTCGCGTCAAGCAGCAACTGCCGCCAGTCTTCCTCGGTTTTCGGACGCGTTATGCCCTTGTAGAGCACGGAGGGGAGGACGTCATCGTCATCATCCGATTCGTCCAGCAACAGGTCGTCTTCACCGGTAAAGTCGAGCTCGTCCGTCTGCTCGAATTCCAGTCCGGAATCCTCTTCGAAATCATCCATTTGATCGCTATCCGTATCTTTCTTAGGCATGCAACTTCCCTCTTTTCCCTGTTTATTCTGAAGTAGCAGTTCCGTTTATTGGAACTTTCCGGAAACGTCAAGACTTTTTAATCAGGAGGCCGGCGTGGGCCATTATGGAGTGAGCCCTTTTCAAAACCCCATTCCTGATTATAATAGATCGCTTTTCAGGGGAAACATCTCCACTGATTTTTTTACGGATCGCTCAAAATGTTTAACATCCTTCTCTACACGATTTTACCCATCTTCAGCATAATCTTTCTCGGGTATGCCTTGAAGCAGAAGAAAATCATCACTTCGGGTTTCTCCATACCCGCCAACCAGATAGTATTTAACATCGGAATACCGGCGATGCTGCTGAGCGAGATCACTCAGGCCCCGTTCAGGGAGAATTTCAACGTGCAGGCCGTCCTTTGCTCCGTGGGGGCTTTGGTGATAGTGCTCCTGATAAGCCTGGTGGCCATTCACGCGCTTTCGATAAGAGCCGGCCGGCGCGGGACCTTTCTCCAGAGCAGTTTTCACGGAAACATCGGCTACCTTGCCTATGCGATCGCCTATTATGCACTGGGGGATACCGCTTTTGCCCGCATGGCGATTCTCGGCAGTTTCATATTGGTTGGCCAAAACGTCCTGGGGGTGTGGGCAGTCACCATTTACAGCCAGGAGGTGCGCAACAATGGAGGCGGAAAGGGCCTGGTTTTCAAAAATATCGTCCAAAATCCCATAATAATGGCGGTCGCCTTTGGCATCGTCTATTCGGCTTTGGGATTTACAATCCCGGGTCCCATCAAAAAAGCGATGGATATTCTATCCGGCATGGCGCTTCCTACCGCCCTTCTTCTGATAGGATCAAGCCTTTCGTTTGGAGCGGTTCGGACGATGATACTGGAAGTAGTGAGCGTCGGCATGTTGAAGCTCCTGGCGCTTCCCTTCATTGGCTACTTCCTGATGCTGGCATGCAATGTGCCGGACCCTCTGATAATGCCCGGAGTAATACTTCTGGCATCTCCTCCCGCCACGATTACGTACGTAATGGCCACGGAATACGGGGGAGACCCCGAGATGGCCGCCGCGTGCGTATCGGTTTTCACGCTCGCCTCGGCGCTCTCATACACGCTGATCCTCTCGGCGCTCGCTTGACACCCGGTTGCATTAAAATCAAGGACCTCTCTTCGGGAGCATGGCGTGTGAGGGAAATTCCTTTTTCCGCTCCGCCGGAGCATGGAAAATAGCGTCTCGAACACAGCTCCAAATGAGATATAGGCTCGGAAACCCGATGCCGCGAGCCCGCGGTGTTTGAGGAATATTCATCATAAGTGCCGGTCCGGGATCTGAGCAGGCTTCGGAGGCAAACCTCAATTGTCCCCGGAACGCAATTCCTCTTCAGTCGCGAGGCCATATTTCAGAAGTCTGTAACGGAAGGAGCGAAAAGTGATGCCCAGGAGCTGGGCGGCCTTCAACTTCACTCCGTGTGTCTGCTGGAGGGCTTGTTGGAGAGTTGTCTTTTCGATCTCGGCAAGATGCCGGTCCAGATCCATCCCTTCGGATGGAATTTCAACGAGGTCGGGCAACGAGGACCGGCCCTGTTGACTGCGTTTGTACATCGAGAGAGTGAGGCTGTCCGGCAGAATGATCCGGGAGGATTCCATCGCCACGCCTCGTTCGATGATGTGTTCGAGTTCCCTCACATTGCCCGGAAATTCGTAGTTGCACAAGATATCCATGGCGTAGGATGAGAGCTTGTGGATGTCCTTGCCGAATTCCCTGGTGAACTTCGAGAGGAAGAACTGCGCCAGGATGGGGATGTCGTCGCGTCTTTCCCTCAGAGCGGGAATGCGTATCGGGAGGACATTGAGCCGGTAATAGAGGTCCTCGCGAAACGTTTTTTCCACCACCATCTTTTCCAGGTCGCGGTTTGTGGCCGAGATGATGCGCACATCCACGGCTATATCGCTGGTGTCCCCTATCATCCGGATGGTCTTTTCCTGCACCAGCCTGAGAAGTTTGACCTGGAGAACGGGAGAGAGTTCCCCTATCTCATCGAGGAAAAGAGTCCCGCTCTGGGCCGCCTCGACAAGTCCCTTCCTGTTGCCGGTCGCTCCGGTGAACGACCCTTTCCTGTAACCGAACAGTTCACTCTCTATGAGGTTTTCAGGGACGCCGCCGCAGTTGACGGCAATAAAGGGCTGCTCGCGTCTTGCACTCTGACGGTGAATGGCTTTCGCCACCAGTTCCTTGCCCGTGCCGCTCTCACCCGTTATGAGGACATTGCTGCTGGTCTTGGCAACACGCTGGATAAGCTCGTAGATCTTATGCATGGGAGGGCTTTCACCTATCATGCATCCAAAGTAGAGCGGCCCTTCCCGGTCTTTGTGGATCTCATCTCCATCGCCGCGGTTGGTGAGCGCCTGGGAGACCACGGACAGGATTTCATCATTGTTGAACGGCTTGGGGAAATAGTCGTAAGCGCCCTCGTTCATGGCCTCGACGGCCATTTCCGTGCTGGCATAGGCCGAAATCATGATGACGATGGTGCGGGGGGAGATGGCCTTGCATCGCTTGAGGACTTCCAGGCCGTTTACCGGTTGCATGCGGATATCGGTGATGACCAGATCAAAAGTGTGCGCCTGGAGGAGGGCCAGCGCTTCACGCCCGTTGGGGGCGGACTGGACTTCGTAGCCTTTGCGCTGGAGAAGAATTTCCAGGAGTTCACGCATGCTGCGTTCATCGTCGACAATGAGAATCCGGGCTGCGTTTTGATTCAGCGTCATGAATAGGAATCTCTCGGACCGGGTGAGGAGGAGAATACGACCTTGCCGTCGACCAGAGTCATGAAGGCCGATCCGCGCACTCTTCGGCCGTGAAAGGGACAGTTCCTGCTTTTCGATCTGAATGTGTTGACGTCTATGACGTATTCCATGTCCGTGTCGATCACGGTTAAATCGGCGGGAACTCCGCGCTGGAGCGTTCCAAAGGGCACCTTCAGTATGGCCGCCGGCTGACAGGAGATCCTGGCGATGGCTTGGAGGGGCGTCAGATGTCCCTCACGCACGAGATCGAGGATCAGGGGGAGCGAGGATTCGAGCCCTATCATCCCGTTGGATGCGTATTCAAACTCCACATCCTTGTCCACGGAACTGTGGGGAGCGTGATCCGATGCTATGGCATCCAGGGTTCCATCGGAAAGACCGGCCTTGATCGCCGCGACGTCCTCGGGGGTGCGAATGGGAGGGTTGACCTTATAGACCGTATTGAAGCCGTCGATGAGTTCCTCGGTGAGTGTGAAATAGTGCGGGGCGGTCTCCGCGGTGATGACGATGCCGCGCTTTTTCGCGCTCCGAATGAGTTCCACGGAACCCGCGGTGCTGACATGAGCGATGTGCAGCCGACCGCGCGTGAGTTCTGCAAGGAGGATGTCCCGCGCCACCATAACCTCTTCCGCGGCATCCGGAATACCGCGCAATCCGAGGCGGGTGGAGACGGCCCCCTCGTTCATGAGTCCGCCGGCGGAAAGATTTGCTTCTTCGCAATGGCTGATAACGAGCAGGTCAAACGTTTTTGCGTATTCGAGAGCGCGCCGCATGAGAAGAGCATTCATCACCGGACGGCCGTCATCGGAAACGGCAACGACGCCCGACGCGCGCAACTCGCCGTATTCGGCCATGCTCTTGCCCTCCAGCCCGCTGCTGATCGCGGCGACCGGAAAAACGCGGCATGAACCCTCTTCCCGCGCTCTTTCCAAGATGAACTGCGTCACGGCAGCGCAATCATTGACCGGATGCGTATTGGGCATGCACGCCACACCGGTGAATCCTCCCGCCACCGCCGCCCGGGTGCCCGTGGCGATCGTCTCCTTGTATTCTTCACCGGGTTCACGAAGGTGAACATGCATGTCGATAAGACCCGGGACAATCCATTTGCCGGAAGCATCGATCTCCCGTGGTCGAGGCGAGAAATCCTTCCCCAGTACAATCGATGGACCGATTTCGGCGATCTTGCCGTCGATGACCAGCAGGTCAGAAACCTGGTCGAGGCCCCGTGCGGGATCCAATACTCTGCCATTTCGGAAAATGAGAGCGGCGGAATCAGAGTTCTTTTTCATTGCGGCTCCGGATAGGTAGAAACCGGGGCGAACTCGCGCCCGGCATTTCCTTTATCGTTGAGCGAGAAGATAGAGGAGCGCCATTCTTACGGCGACACCGTTGGTAACCTGGTCGAGTATAACGGAATAGGGACCATCGGCAACCTCGGGGCTGATCTCAACCCCGCGATTGATCGGCCCGGGGTGCATGATGAGGATGTCTGGTCTGGCTTTTTTGAGCCTGGAGGAATTGATCCCGTAGAATGCGGAGTACTCACGAAGCGAGGGCAGTAGCATCTGCTGCTGTCTCTCTTTCTGGAGGCGCAGGACCATGATGACATCAGCGTCGGGTACACAGTCCTCGAGGCGATGATAGACCTCGACTCCCATGGACTCGATCTGAGGCGGTATCAGCGTGGTGGGACCGCACACCGCCACTTTGGCGCCCATTTTGGGGAGCCCGTGGATATTCGACCGCGCGACCCGGCTGTGGAAAATATCGCCCACGATCAATACATTGATACCGTCCAGGCGCTTCTTGTGCTCAAGGATGGTGAGCATGTCCAGAAGGGCCTGAGAAGGGTGCTCGTGCATGCCGTCGCCCGCGTTGATGACGGAGGCCGTGGTTTTGTCGGCAAGCATATGGGGCGCTCCGGATGCCGAGTGCCGGACGACAAAAACGTCCGGGCGCATGGCCTCGAGGTTCTTGAGGGTGTCGAGAAGAGTCTCGCCCTTTACCATGGAACTGGTGGAACCGGCAATGGAGTATGTGTCCGCGCTAAGCCGCTTGGCGGCGATGTCGAAGGAGGTCCTGGTGCGTGTGCTCGGCTCGTAGAAGAGATGGATTACCGTTTTGCCTCTTAGCGGGGGCGCCTTCTTGATCGTCCGGGTGTTAATCTCTTTAAGGCTTTGAGCCAGCTCCAGTATATGCTCGATTTCGCCAGCCTCCAGGTCGCGAATGCCCAGAAGGTCTTTCCGGTTGAATCTCATACTCGGTTCCTCACGATTTCCCGGTGGATCGGCCTCTCGAATGGACAGGATGTTTTCTTTCCTGATCGGGGAGAGAAGATAGCCGTCTCTCCCGGTTTTGTATCTCAACCGAATAATCTAGCATGACACCGACCATCATGGGTAATCGAAAATAGATGACAGGTCAAAAAAACGGCGGAAGAACTCTCCCGCGGCCTTCAAAAAGTGCAAACTCCCTTAAATTTGTGCTGAGCCATTTTCGATTTATCATATATAATCATCACCCAAAAGGGATAGATAGTTTGCGGTTTCCATTTCTGCCTTGACTCGTGTCGATACCGGCGTTAAATGGGACCGCACTTTTTTTGCGAAAGGAGTAAGAATGGCGAGGGTTCCAATTACCCGCGAGGGTTACGAGAAGTTGAAAATCGAGTTGCAGCGTCTGCAAAAAGAAGAACGCCCGACAGTGATCAGGGCCATCGAGGAAGCCAGGGGGCACGGCGACCTCTCCGAGAACGCGGAGTACGAAGCCGCCAAAGATAAGCAGGGCATGATCGAGGGAAAAATTCAGGAACTCAACGACAAAATGGCGCATTCCCAAATAATCGACCTGCCAGCGAAGGTCAACGGCAGAGTCATCTTCGGATGCAAGGTGATCGTCGAGGATATAGAGACCGGCGAAGTCTGCTCATACCGGCTGGTCGGCCCCTATGAGGCAGACGTGCAATCCGGTACCCTTTCAGTAATTTCTCCTCTCGGCAAAGCCCTTATCGGCAAGGAAGAAGGAGACGAAGTAAAGGTCCAAACGCCCAAGGGAGTCCGCAACATGGAAGTTCGCGAAGTTCTGCCCTGATTGGCCTTTCCTCCGATAAACCCATATATATAGAGAAACCCTCCGCTTACTCCTTGAAGGTCCGGGAATACGGATAGAATTGCACGGAATTGCGGCGGAACGCCTGGAAACAGGGCCGGATTCCGTGCACATCTTTCAGGCGAGCGGTTCGCGCATAGGAGTAGCCGCTAGACGTTAGCTGGTGGTGTGTAGTTGTTAACAGTTTAGAATGCCACATATTATTCTGTGTTTTTCATTGAATTCTCCCTCGATTTTGATACAATTCCAGTGATCCATCCCACACCACGCACCCCGGATTCCTAATCCAAGGAGAACCTGGAGAGCATGAATATCCTGAAACACCGCAAATTGGTCCTCTTCATGCTTATGCTCTCGTTGACCGCCTGCGGCGGTATGTCTCCCGCGCATCAGGCTGTCATAAACGAGCGGAGCAGCACCGTTGACATCGATATGCCGGTTTTCGAAAACCGGTTGGAAACAGACCATTTCGTGCTCAAATGGACCGGGAAGAGTTCTCATTCCGGCGACAATATCTATGATTCCGCCATAATCAAGGATACAGCCGATTATTTGGAGACCGCGTGGGGGAAGTATACCTCCCTTTTCGGCAGGCAACCCTATATGGCTCCAGGCAGGGACAAGATTGACGTGGTCTTTCGGGATATCGACTGCTATGGGCTTGCCGATCCTCCGGACGGTCCCATCCAGTTCAATTCACAGGCGTGGGTGAAAAAGCCCGGAATACGCCAACCGACCTCCGCCCATGAACTATTCCACAAAATGCAGTACGCTTATGGGTATAAAACTAAGTGGAACCCTAAGAAACCTTTTCTGTGGTTTACGGAAGGGACAGCGGCCTGGTCCGAGGTGTTTGTCTGGGGAAAGGTGAGCCGCGCATGCAAGGTGGACGAAATCTTCAGGGATACCCGCCTCGACCTCTATGAGGCGGAGGATATGGCTATGCCCTTCTGGATCTTTTTTGTCGCCGGCAACCATGAACATGCCAACGATAGCCTCATGGTCAGACTGTTCGAGAAATGCGAACAGCTGGGGGACATACGGCATGCGCTCGATCAGGTAATCAATGAAAATTATGGACGCGCCGATGCTTTTTTCTCTTCTTTTTCCAGCGCGCGCAAGAACGGGTTTTTTGCTGATCGGTGCAGATTGCCCTACAAGTGCATTTTGGGACCCGATGGAAAAGACGTAGTGGACAAAGTGAAGTGCCTTCAGAAAAAACCGAGTTGAAGCGGCTGATGAAGATAAGTATTTGAACCTGTGCCGCCGTGGTGATTATGGCGGTTCCCACCGAGGCCGCGGCCTTCGTCGCAGACCCCCCGCTGTAGTTTCGGTTACCGGCTTAAACTATTCTTTAGGCGTATCCATTACAGCCGGATGTGAATCGATTCCGATAATACGTCCTACCGAAGTTCCTGTTGCGGTTATCCCTTCGGGATCAATGCTTACCCATATCGTGGCCGTAACCTCGCTATCCCTGGCGTCCTTCACCGAGGTCCCATAAAACCAAGCCGCGCCGGCTGTACCGACGGCGCCATATCACGGCGTACTCATACGCTATCATCCTCTCCGGGGGAGGAAAATATTGAACCATGGTCCATGCGTGTCCCAACCGCTGGGACGCATATGCGATAGCGGCGGATCGACGTAGCCTGCCTTACGATCAACTCGCGAAGGGATTTGTTATGAGTCCGACCCGATAATTTCTTTTTTCGGCGCGGTACTAAACGCAATGCGGGACATGAGAGTTTATTTTGTTGTAATGTTGGAATAGTTATTATCTGATCCACTGATTCGCCGGGTCGGCGAACCAGTGGATGAGTTGTGATATTGCGGGAAGAACAATGGAGACGACATGAGGCACAGGTCTGCGGTCTTTTTAATTTGCTTTCTCATCGCCGCCGCGGGCTGTTTGGCAATTGGTCCGGTTGGGAGCTTCGGAGTGGAAACAGCCGTTAGCGCCCCGGCGCCTGATCAAACTGCCGGGGCAGCCGCTCCCGAGGGGGACAAATCCGGCATGGGCATGCTCGGCGCAATTCTTGGGATTTTCCTGGGTGGAATCACACTCAATCTTACCCCCTGCATTTACCCGCTCATCCCGGTGACTATTTCCTACTTCGGGGGCAAATCCATCGGGAAGCAGGAGGGAGCGGGGATATCGAATATGGCCCTGCATTCGCTCTTGTATGTTCTGGGCCTCTCGGCCATGAACTCAATGCTCGGGGTTGTCGCGGCGCTTTCCGGCAAGCTTGTCGGAGCCGTGCTGCAAAACCCCGTAACACTGGTGGTGGTTGCCGCGATACTCACTCTTTTCGCGTTGAGCATGTTCGGCTTTTGGGAGTTGCGGCTGCCCAATTCACTGGTTGGGGCCGCCTCGAAGAACTATGCCGGGTATTTCGGCAGCTTTTTCATTGGATTAACGTTGGGGGTCGTCGCAGCGCCGTGTATCGGCCCGTTTGTGGTGGGATTGCTTGTCTGGGTGGCAAGTACCGGCAATCCATGGTTCGGTTTTCTGATATTTTTCAGTCTCAGCCTTGGAATGGGACTGCCTCTGTTCGTTCTGGCAATGCTGTCGGGTCGTTTGCGGCGTCTGCCGCGCTCCGGAGAATGGATGCTTTGGGTCCGCAAGCTGATGGGTTGGGTGTTGATCGGGATGGCTGCTTATTTCCTGAGGTCAATCCTTTCCGATACGGCTGGAACCACGCTGATGAGTGCCGTTGCTCTGGCGGGGGGCATTCATCTGGGCTGGCTCGATTCGAGTACGGCCGGTTTCCGCGCTTTCGAGTGGATAAAGAAGGCTGGAGGAATTCTCGGCCTGGGGATTGCCGCTGCATTGTTGGTGACAACGCTTATGGGGCAGGGGGAAGGAATCAAGTGGCAGGCTTATTCGGAAAAAATTATGGATGAGGCAAGAAATTCCGGTAAGCCCATCATCATTGATTTTTCCGCTGGGTGGTGCGTACCTTGCCAGCAGATGGAGAAGGCCACCTTCCACAATTCGGCGGTGGTTGAGGAGGCCGAAAAGTATTTCGTGACAATCCGGGTCGATCTCACCGAGGGTGGAGACCGCGTAAAGGAGCGGGTTTCGCGCCGATACAATGTGCGCGGCGTCCCAACCGTCGTTTTCCTGAAGCCGGGTGGAGACGAGATTATCGATCTGCGCGTACAGCAGTTTATGGACAAAGACCGTTTTCTATCCAGGATGGCGGCCGCCAGAAAAGCGGATAGCCTGAAAGAGTGATATCATCCGAGAATCCCGAGGAGACACGGCGCGAGGGCCGGGGAGAATCAGTCGCCTGCTGATGTATCATCTTTCAATGCCCTCAGACTTCCAATCACGTCCATTACGGCTTCGGTTCTGGCCCTTGGCTCCTCATACCCGCGCTCGAACTGATATATTTGAAAAATGTCGATGGATTTTTCGAGAATGATCCTGAGCTGTTCAGAATCGAGGAGATACTTCGGCATGATTGTCCTCCACAAGTTCCAGATAGAGATAATTATGGGCTGAGCGGCAACCCGCGGAGTCGAGAAGGGCTTTTTTCCCGCATTTTCCGTGTCGAGCCTGCTCTGGATTCTTAGATCGGCTGTTTTTAAAAAATACTGAATTATTGACGTACCATTTCCGAACAACCCGTGCTTGTATGAAATATGCATTTCATTTGTTTCCGGAACAAGTTCGGTTGGACCGCGTTGTGTTTCCGCCCGGTTGGAAGACGATTTGAACCGGACCGAACCCCGTATGCCGCCGAGGGGTGAAGAAGTTTTTGACCGGAAGGGCCGTATTCCGCTAAATACTGGAAAGCGGTTCGTGTTCGCTAAAATCTTCCCTAATCCTCATTTCGGTGACATTTCGTAAAGGGGAGCAGTATTCATGATTGTAGAAAGAACTTGCAGAGCGGGAATCCTCTTTTTGATCGTGGTCCTATGGCTCGGCTTTTCAGGTGGTGGCAGTTGGGGCGGAGTAGAGTCAGCAGCGCCGAGGGCCATAATGGTGGTTCCATATTTTTCGATTCCAGACAAGATGGAGCTTTGCGGGGAACCTGTTCCGCTGGAATCGTCCGACATTCGGGAAAGATTTGACCGGGAGTTTACATCGATCGTCTACAGCCATGGTAAAGTCTATCTTTGGCTCAAACGGATGGATCGCTATTTCCCGTGGATTGAAAAGCAGCTCGCCGCGAGAGGGCTTCCGGATGATTTAAAGTATGTTGCGGTTGCCGAGAGTGATTTGATGATCTCGGCGGTTTCAAGCGCGGGCGCCGCCGGCCCCTGGCAATTCATGGCGCAGACGGCCCAACAATTCGGCATGAGCCAGAGCGCCACGGTGGACGAGCGGTATGACTTCGAGACATCGGCGTTGGGGGCATTCAAATATTTGAAAAACCTGAACGGAGAATTCCAGAACTGGGCGCTCGCTATCGCCGCCTACAACTGCGGGGAGAAGAGGGTGCAGGATGAAATCCGCAGGCAAAAGTCGAACAGCTACTATTTGCTGAAGCTTCCAAATGAGACTGAACGATATGTGTTCAGAATTCTTGCCATCAAGGAAATACTTAGAAATCCGGCTAAGTACGGATACAACGTGCCAAAGGGTTCGGGATACCAGCCGATAATTGTCGAGAAGGTGCCCATCAACCTTCCGGGACCGGTTTCGATAACAACAGTCGCGGAAGCCGCGGGAATAACGTATCGCGAAATGAAGATGCTGAATCCTTTTCTCATATCCGATATAGTGCCCGGCGGCGGCATCACCATAAGAGTTCCGGAAGGCAAGGGACGAGAGTTTGAAAAGAAAATCGAGGCACTCAAAAGCGAGATCAAGCCGCCGTTTGTCCTGCACAAGGTTGGTCGGGGAGATACTCTTGATGCGATTGCCCGCAGGTACAAGACGAGCAGTCATGATATCTGCATATGGAATAAGATCAGCGATAAAAAGGTGCGTTTTGGCCAGATGCTGAAGATTTACAAACAATGATGTTAAGGAACACTGCGAAACCGGGGCGCTCGGAAGTAGGGGAATTCATGCTCGCGTGTTCGCTTATGCGCATTGCACCTTGTTTTGCAGATTTATTAAATGCCTTGACAACCCTGCTGGGGGGAACTACGATAGCCGACCCAAAAAAGGTCAAAAATTCAATCATTTTGGTGCAATATGACTGATTACCGCGAATTCTCCGAGTTACTGTGTAAAAGCCGCTATGCCGTTGCATTGACGGGTGCTGGAATCTCGGTGGAGAGCGGGATTCCGGATTTTCGCAGCAAGAATGGGCTATGGTCGCGGTATGATCCCAGTGAGTACGCCTCGATTGAAGCATTTCGGTCGAATCCGGGAAAGGTTTGGAAGATGCTGGCCGAGATGGACGCTCTTTTCTCCTCGGCACAACCCAACGCGGCACACCTTGCGCTGAGCGAGCTGGAACAGCTCGGCATCATCAAAGTCGTGGTGACCCAGAACATAGACAGTCTGCACCAGCGTGCCGGAAGCAGCAACGTCGTGGAGTTCCATGGTCATTTCCGAAGTCTTCATTGCGACAGGTGTCTTCGGATAAGGATGCGGGACGATGCCTTGTTTGATATCCTGCCGCCGCTTTGTTCGTGCGGTGGAATACTCCGTCCGGACATCATCTTTTTTGGCGAGGGCATTCCGACAGAGGCCTTCTCCCTGGCGATCGAGGCTGCCGAGAAGTGTGACCTGATGCTCATTGTGGGGACCTCGGCGACCGTGGTGCCCGCATCTCAGCTACCGCGCATCGCGAAACGAAGGGGCGCGAAGTTGCTCGAAATCAATCCGGGTGACTCGGAACTCTCCGGCTGGCTGACCGATGCCCACATACCGGAACCCGCCGGCAGGGCGCTCGGCGCCGTTATTGAAATTGTAAGGGAAATGAGGTTTAGTACACTTTCTGGGATTTAGGTGGTTGATGTGACCGATGTTATGCCTGCACGCCATTCCGACCCGCGCCGGAATGGCGAATGTGTTCCACGACCGGGCGGAGCCTGCCTGATTCGTGGGACTTCTCTTAACAGGAGGAAATAAGCGGATGTCGTTTCAAATATTTTCGGGAATTGCTCATGCTGCTTCGGAAGGCGCTCCTTATCAGCGCACCGGGGACAGTGTTGTCGATATGATCTTCAACGCCGGGCCCATGGTAAAATTCATCCTGCTTATCCTCATGGGACTTTCAATCGCATGTTGGTGTGTTATTCTGATAAAATATATGTTGATCCGGCGGGCTAACCGTCAATCCGAACGATTCGTCGATATGTTCCGGCAGCGGAAGAATTATGCGGTCCTCTACAGGGACAGCGAATCGCTCGAGGATAGTCATCTTGCCCAAATTTATCGGGTGGGATACGCGGAACTCAGCAGGCTGGGAAAATCGCTTGAAACCAGGAACTTGCTCGAACTCTCCGGGAACCCTGAAATTCTTCTTGAAAATGTGGAACGTGCCATTCAAGGTGGAATGACAGCCGAACACCAGCGATTTGAGCGATGGCTTCCGCTGCTTGCCACGACCGGGAGCACTGCTCCATTCATCGGCCTTTTCGGAACTGTCTGGGGTATCATGACCAGCTTTCAGGAAATCGGGCTCAAAGGCGCGGCGAATCTTGCAGTGGTCGCACCCGGAATCTCGGAGGCCCTGGTAGCCACCGCCATTGGTCTGGCGGCGGCAATTCCGGCGGTGGTCGGGTACAATCACTTCTCTACTCGCATCAGATCTATCGACAGTGAGATGAGCCATTTCTCGGCCGATCTGCTCAATATGCTCAAACGTGATCTCATGCGAAAAGGCAGGCAGGAAGAATCCTCCGCGCTGGCTTCGGAACACCGGGCCGCCCTGCAGGACTAGGAAATAATGGTGGGGAAGACCGCACATGCAGACTAATGGCAACAATTCAAACGGCAGTATGGTATCTGAAATTAACGTTACGCCGCTCGTGGACGTAATGCTCGTTCTGCTCATCATATTCATGGTGACGGCGCCGATGATGACCCAGGGAATTGACGTCAAGCTGCCGCAAACCGCGGCTGCTTCGATCCCCTCGGAAGAGGAGCGTCTGGTCGTCTCGGTCACGCAGGACCGGCTCGTTTTCATCAATGACAATGCCGTGGATTTGAGGGAGTTGGGTGGGAAGCTCACGGCTATCACTCAGAATCGCCAGGAGAACAAGGGGGTCTTCCTCCGCGCGGATGAATCACTTCCTTATGGGTACGTCATGGAAGTAATGGGAACAATCCGTCAGGCCGGTATCGATCAGATCGGCATGGTGACGGACCCGTCGAGGAATGCTCCTAAGGCTGCCCCTGGTGCTCCAGCAAAGGCAAAAGGCAAGAATTGAGAGGAACCATCTTTCACAGCGCAAAATCATGCAGATGCGAACGATGGGAGAAAAGCAATGGAACCCCTGACTTTCGTTAGGAAGAGAGTGACCCGGAGCGAATTGCTCCTTGGGATGGGTGGCTCATTTCTGGTGCATTTCCTGGTGTTTGCCTCGGCTATTCTAGCCGTATGGACAATGCCTCGGAAGCCCGTGATGCCGCCTTTTTGTACGGTAAACCTGGTTTCACTCAAGGATATCGGCAGCGGAACTTCGGAGCCGAAGGGAAACCCGAAAGCGGCCGCGGAAGATGCGAAAGCAACCGAAGCGCCGAAGCGCGCTGTAAAATCCTCGGACAGGGCTGAGTCGGCCATGCCTGTTAGACGGCTTCAGTTGGATGATACTCCTCGAAGGCAGGAAGTACCCATTAAGAAGCTGGAGCCCAAGGAAGCGCCCAAAGTCGCTGAAACGCCACAAAACCTGGCGGCCGTTGAAAAGAATCTTGAAAAACTGATCACGAAACCCAAAGCCGTGCCTCGGACTTCTACGGAGATACAGCAGGAGACCTCACCGAAGCCCGCGGCCGCCCAGCAGGCCTCTCAGCCGCCACCGGCGAGTCGTCCCGGCAGAACGGCGCCCGGCGCGGAAAATGTTGGACATGGATCACCGACTGGATCGGCAGATGCGGGTGCGAAGGGTACGACCGTCGGCAGCACCGGGGGAAGTCCGGAGGGAAGCGCTGCCGCTTCAGCCCTTATCGGTCTTTATGGCGATAAGGTGCGTGAGGCCATCGAGCGGGAATGGAGACTGATCAGCGATCAGGGTGTAGGTGGTCTGAAGGCGGTTTTGGAAGTCCAGATCCGCAAGAACGGCGAAATCGTGCAAATACAGGTTGTCAAACCTTCCGGGAACACTATGTTTGACGATTCCGCCCTGCGCGCCGTGCGCAAGGCAGCCCCACTGCCGGCGGTGCCTGAAATGATCGTCCAATCCAGCACGAAGCTCATCATAACCTTTCAGCCCGGCCGCGTTTCCTGAGGACCGGGGCGAGTTCTACCGGAGTATGTTCTTTATGAGAAAGTTGTCTGGTGTTTTCGTCATAGTCTGTGCTCTTTTCCTCTGGCCGGCTTTTCAGGGACCGGGGTTTGCGCAGGATATCAATGTCAACATCAACAAGGCGAGTTTCCAGCGAATTCCCATTGCTATTCCGGATTTCAAGTATATGACCGCCGAGCAGACCAACTTTGCCCATGACATGGGTGAACTGCTCGCCAATGATCTCGATTTCTCCGGTGTGTTCCGGCCGCTTGACCCCAAGGGCTTTATCGAGAATCCCCAGACAATGGGCCTGAATGCGCCTGAAATTAAATTCCCCGACTGGAAGAGACTCGGCGCCGATTTCCTGGTGCGCGGCTCTTACCAGGTGCAGGGATCCAGCATCAAATTCGAGGGACGCCTTTTCGACGTTGTCGGCGCACGGATGATAAAGGGCAAAGTTTACGAGGGCGATGCAAGGAACTGGCGGCAGATGGTCCATGATTTCGCCGACGAGATCCTTCTCGCGCTCACTGGTGATCGCGGCGTATTCGACACGAAAATCGCCTACGTACAGAGTACCGGACAGGGCAAGGAGATCTTTTACTGTGATTTCGATGGGGGAAATCCCGTCCAGGTAACCAGGGACAACAGCATTGCGCTTTCGCCCAACTGGAACAAGGATATGTCGCAACTCGCCTACGTGAGTTACAGGGATGGCACGCCGAAGGTGTACTCGCTGAACGTGCGCAGCGGATCCCAGGGACTCATATGCGGCGCCGCACCAATGAATATCTCACCGGCGTGGAGACCTGGAAGAAACGAACTTGCTATTACCATGAACAAGGACGGAAACCCGGATATCTTCCTGGTGTCCTCATCGGGCCAGATCCTGCAAAAACTCGTGCACGGCTGGTCCATCAATGTCTCCCCGGACTGGTCGCCGGACGGGCGAAAGCTTGCCTATGTGTCCAATGAATCCGGCAATCCACAGATTTATGTACTTGATGTCGCTACCGGACAGAAAAAGAGGATTACTTTCAGCGGCAACTACAACACGTCGCCGGCCTGGTCCCCCAAGGGTGACTGGATCGCCTACAGCGGGGTTGCCGGAGGCCAGCACAATATCTTCATCACTCGCCCGGAGGGCGGGGAAAACAAGCAGCTCACCAGCGGAGAGGGGAATAACGAATCACCGACGTGGTCGCCGGATGGGCGCATGATAGCGTTCAGCTCCACACGACAAGGCGGACCCTCGATTTGGGTCTTGATGACCAATGGAACCGGGGTGCGGCGGCTTACAAGGATGGCCGGATCCCAGGAACTTCCTGACTGGTCGCCCAGGATGAATCGCTAGGTAGTCACGGAAAAGAGGGAGGGAAACAGGAATGAGAAATAGAATCGGCAAGTTTGTGTCTGTTATGCTGGTATTTATTTTGATGGCGTTTACGGGTGCGTGCGCGAAGAAGACGGTACCGGGGCAGCCCGGAATGGGCGCCGGCGGACCAGGGGCCTACGGTCCCGGTGGTCCCGGCGGCGGGCCCGGCATGGACGACGCTCGCTGGAATGCACTGGGAATAACCTCGGAGGCTGAGAAGCGGGAGTTCCTTGAGAAGGCTCAGGCATTCGAGAACCAGGACATCTACTACGATTACGACTCTTACTCGCTTACCGCGCCCGGCACCAAGGTGCTTGAGGAAAAGATGGCTTTTCTAAAGCGGTTTCCAAAAGTGAAGGTCACGGTCGAGGGACACTGCGACGAACGCGGCACAACCGAGTACAACCTGGCTCTCGGCGAGCGGCGTGCCAATGCCGCATACCAGTTCATTATGAACTCGGGTCTCCAGGGAGCAAAGATCACATCTGTCAGCTATGGGAAAGAACGTCCGCTGGCAACAGGTCATGATGAAGCGTCCTGGGCGAAGAACAGGCGTGCGCATTTCGTGCTGAATTACTAGAAATAAATTCGTCACTTGATTTCAAATATTTTAAGGACCGGCCCGGATGATGTATCATTGGGCCGGTCTTTTCGTGGTATGGCTTGCTCCCGCTCTGACAGAACGTGGATCCGTACATTTGAAAGTCAGGAAAGGAAAACCCTATGGGCGCTCGGATTCGATCAGCGTTTGCCAAAAACTTATCTCTGATCACTCTGGCCGGTGTGTTGGCGGGATGTGCTTCCACGCAGGAGACGTCGACGATCCAGCAGAGTGTATCGATGCTCAATGAAAGGCAAGCGACGTTGGAGCGCCGCCTCGAGAGCACGGAAGGCAAGGCGCGGTCAGGCGGAGATCTTTACGCGCGCCTGGAGGAGATGCAGAAGCGGATAGGAGCGCTCAACGGCAGGATCGACGAATTAGAGCACAAACTCGATCTGGTGCAGAAGATGCCTCCTCAGAGCGCTGCCGTACCGGTTCCAGCACCCGTCCCCGTTGCTCCCCCATCCGCGGGCGCGGCCATGGAAGCTCCTCCGCAGCCGGTACAACCCATAAGGCCTCAACCGATGCCCGCCACTCCACCCGCCGCACCCGTGCAACGACCGGCACAGGCGGTTCCCGCTGCTCCGCCTCAAGCACCACCAGCCGCGGAAGCTCCCGATAAAGCCGCATATGACCGCGCGTCCCAACTGTTCCAGCAAGGCAAGTTCGAGCCGGCGCGCAAGGAGTTCCAAAGCGTTGCAACCCGTTATCCGAAATCGGAATTTGCCGACGATGCCCTTTTCAACGTCGGGGAGTGCTATCTGTCCGAGAAACGATACCAGGACGCCATAGAGACCTATCAGCAGGTGATGGATAAATATCCACGCGGTGACAAAGCGCCGCAGGCCCTTCTTAAACAAGGTACGGCCTTCCAGCAGATTGGAGACACCACTGCCGCTAAAATCATTTTCGAACGGCTTGTGGAGAAGTTCCCGGGTTCGGCGGCCGCGCAGGCAGCCGAAAAGAAACTGAAGCAGATGCCCTGATTAGTGATCCTGTTTGGGTATATGCAACCCGACAGGATGCCGGGAAGTCCAAAAACGTAACCATATTTGAGCCCGGGGCGGTGGTCAGCTATTGTTTTCCGTTCTCACGGCCTTATATATTGCTTGTACTGGCTGTGCCCGTGCGGATGATTTTTTTCGCGCGGGCCTGGAGATCGGTGTCTCTTTTTCTGCCCCCGGCAGGTCCTCCCAGGCAATGAATTGGCTCCGCGAAATCCCATTCGACTTTTCCTGAGTATCGTATTGCCGCTGGTTCTGGCGGGTCCCACCTGCTTTGCCGATGAAGTGCCCGGAAAACCTTTCAAACCGCCTGAATCCCGTGAAGCCAGACTCCAGGTACGCTCGATTCGATTCGAGGGTAACTCGATTATCCCGTCCCGTGAATTGAAAACAATTCTCAGCACCAAGGAAACCAGATTCAGGTGGTTTACAAAAGCCCCCCTGGATGATGAGGTCTTGAATGCCGACCTGGAAAGGCTCCGGAAGTATTATCTCAGCCAGGGGTTCCACCACATGCGGCTGCTGTCACACGAAATTCAACCCCTTGTGGGAAATAATGCGCGGATTGTTATAAGGCTCGACGAAGGCCCTCCGATGATGATTTCCGAGGTGAGGCTCGCAATCGGGGAGCATCCGGAGTGGCAGGCGGAAATCCTGAAACTCATTCCGCTGAAAACACGCCGAAGGTTTACAATCCCGTCCTATAAGGATACGGAAAAAATTGCTTTGAAATATCTTGCCGATCGTGGCCATCCCAAGGCGAAAGTCGATATGCACGGCCGGCTGGACAAAGGGACCAACCTCGCCTCCGTTTCCGTCGACATATCGGTGGGGCCTGTCTGTACTTTTGGAGATATACGTGTCGAAGGAAATGAAGCTGTTTCCCCCGAGGTTGTGCTGCGTGAGGTTACGTTCCGTTCCGGGGAACGTTTCAGCGGAATGAGGATCGACGCGACGCAGCAAAGGCTCTTCAACCTCGATTTGTTTCAATTCGTGGACATATCGGTGGAGAATATGGAGGATGACGCCACAATCCTGCCGGTGCGCATTCTTGTCAAGGAGGCGAAAAAACAGACCGTCCGGGTTGGATTGGGGTACGGCACGGAGGACCAGGTTCGCGGACAGGCACAATATGAGATAAGGAATTTTCTCGGAGATGGAAGGCGCCTCCAGATCAATGGCAAGGCGAGTGCGATCGTCCAGTTGTTGGAGGGCAGATTCATTCAGCCCTATTTTCTGAACAGCCGAGGCTCGTTCATTCTGGACGGCGGAATACTGCACGAAGACCAGGAGTCTTTTGAAAACCGGAAGATCTATGTCCGCCCGATCTACGAATACAAGTGGCATGAGGGTCTGGTTTCATTTTTCGGGTACAATTTCGAGACAAACCGGCTCATCGACGTCGATGTTACCATGGCATCCAGATTGGCTACGGACCAGGAACACCAGGAACACTTCATATCATCCCTGATAGCGGGAAATACGTGGGAGAGAGTGGATTCGGCCCTTAATCCTCGGAGGGGATGGCGCCTTTTGCAGAACGTGGAGTGGGCGACGAGCCTGCTGGGTTCGGAGGATGACTACTTCAAACTGACTCTGGAGGGCAGGGGCTATGTGCCGACGTGGAGCTACGGCGTGCTGGCCGCAAGGCTTAAATGGGGCGAAATCGAGCTGCTGAGGAATTCCGGTTCCGTGCCCATCTTTAAGCGTTTGTTCTCCGGAGGAAGCGACAGCGTGCGTGGTTACCCTTACCAGAGACTGGGGCCGCTTGACGACGAAGGAAATCCCATAGGGGGCATGACGCTTCTCGAAGGCAGTCTGGAATGGAGATTTCCTATCAGGAATCCTTTTGAGGGAGTGTTCTTCTTTGACTTTGGGAATGTCACCCCCAAAATAAGCCGATTTTCCTGGGATGACACCCGGTACACGGCTGGTGTCGGGTTGCGTTATCTTACCGTGGTGGGGCCATTGCGAATCGATTTCGGCTATGAATTAAACCCTCCGGAGCAGAACTTCTTCTCGCCCTACCAGATTCATTTCAGCATCGGGCAGGCCTTTTAGGGGGTTGGATGTATCTGCCCGCCTTCTCCCGTACTACTCTCCCACCTTTTGAAATACAGCCTCTGTCGCGATAAATACCTTGTTCACCCCATGTATATTTGCCAGTTGGTCCAGTATGTTCGTACACGATGAAGGACGCATGGACAATTCACCACGATTGTATTTCCGGAGCATAACGGCTGTTGTGGAGGACGTGGCTTTTTCGGAGGAAGAATATGGACAGCTTGGCTGCTCTTGAAGGTTTTATCAACCGGCATGATATTTCCATGCAGGTTAGCAGGATGAACGACCCCGATCCCGTCGCGGAGCAGGAGGGGGTGGAGCGTTATAAATGCCACATCAGGCGACCGGGCAAAGAGGTTAACGTCTATGTGGCCGTGCCGACTGAAGAAGAACGGCTCACTCCGCCCGACGTCCTGTTTATGCTCATTCTGGATGCTTCCGGTTGCGAGATGCTCAAGGACTACTATGGGCGGCATGAACAGATGCCGTCTGGCGGTAACGATGGCAATTTCGCCGAGTTTGAGGAATTCTGGGATGAATACAGGTCTCGGTGCCGTCAGACCCGTAAGTTCAAAGCATTTCTCGGCAAGAACCTTTATGGTGAGTTAATCGTTCAGTTCGGGTTTAAAGACTGAAAAAAACGCCGCCCCTCGGAGAAGTCAGTGTGCGATGTTCCCGGGCGTTCCGAAACAGAGAATGCAGCCAACTTTGGCTGCATTCTCTGTTTCGGAGCCGGAATATAAAAATGCGAACGGATCTGCATTCTCCGGCCTAGTTCTCTTTTCCCTGTCCCGAGAGCGCAAGGGCTTCCGAAGCAGGCTTCGGAGCTGTCTTCGGCGGACATGCCCTCAGATAGCGCAGGCCGGTCCAGATAAGAACGGCCGCAAAGACCAGCCTAAGGTACAATTCGGGCATGTTGTTGGCAATTTCTCCTCCGAGAAAGCCGCCAACCAATATACCCGGTATGAGCCCCATGAGCAGATTGGTCTGTACATTCTGGAACTTATAATGAGTCCATGCCCCGGCAGCTCCGGCGGGTATCATGGTCAGAAGAGAGGTCCCGTTGGCGGCCTGCTGCGTGAAGCCAAGCAGGAGCACCATGGCGGGTACCATGATCGTCCCGCCTCCCACTCCCATCATCCCCGACAGAAAACCAGTGAAAACGCCCGTTACGAGAAGAATGATGATTCTTGATCCCTGGCTCGGGAAAAAAGATTCCAGGTGGGGAATATAGGGCTTCAGCAACATAAGGATGGACACACAAATGAGAAAACCGCCAAAGGAGCGTTTCAGTTTCCATTCAGGCAGGGTATTGGCGAATCTGGCGCCGAATCGTGCCATGAAAATGGCCGTCAGGGCCAGAAGTGCGGCTTCGGTGACAAACACGTTCCCATGGGTATAGTAATTTACGGCTCCGGCGATTCCCGTGAATACGACAGCGACCAGGCTCGTCCCATGTGCCCGGTGTTGGGACATCTTGAGGAAATCGACCATCAGCGGAATCATGACCACTCCGCCGCCGAGTCCTACCAGACCGCCAAAGATACCCGC
Organism: Syntrophobacter sp.; assembly: GCA_039679945.1. Lineage (GTDB taxonomy): Bacteria > Desulfobacterota > Syntrophobacteria > Syntrophobacterales > Syntrophobacteraceae > SbD1. The sequence goes on from JBDKTY010000039.1 coordinate 60,965, forward strand.
AAGCAACCCTACGATCAGACTACTCATTTGTTTCTCCAGATCGAAAATGAATGTGAGCGCGCCCGCAAATGAGCTACAATTGAGCGGGTGGATTGTAAATTCTTATGCCTGCCCCGGCAACCCGGAACAATGCAAAATTACACAATCCATTTTGAAAAGTCTGCCGATTAACAAGTGCGAAAACAATAAAAACCCCGCGAGGCGATTGTTTGCCGCTCCGGAGCATGTTCACTCCAGGGGGGAGGCACCTTGTTGCGAGGTTTTGCGGCATATGCTGAAGGGAGATAACGGGAACCATGGTCGAGCGCAAGGCATATAACGGGCAGAAAAAAGAGTTGAGTCTCAGGAACCTGCTGGATGCATTGGTGGAGGATAAAGTCCTGTCACCTCAGGATCGTGAAAGGATAGTCAGTCAGCCTATAGGAAAAGACAAAGCCGGGACTCACCCGCTCGTGCTTATATCGGAGAAGCGCCTCGCGAGGTTCGCTCCGCCCTATGAAGCCATCACGCTCGATTTCCTGCTGAACTGGCTCGCCAAAAGGGCGGGTCTTTCCTTCCGACGGATCGATCCCCTTAAAGTGGATGTTACAGCGGTCACGGGGCTTGTTACCTATGCCTACGCCTCGCGCTACAGGATACTTCCCGTCGAGGTCTATGACGATCTGGTTGTCATCGCAACGGCCGACCCGTTTGATACGGAGTGGGAAGAGGAACTGGAAAGAATTCTGCGAAGGCGGATTCAAAAAGTCATCGCCAATCCCAATGATATCAGCCGCTATCTGATTGAGTTTTATGCATTGACCGATTCGGTAAGGCGGGCTTTCGGCAAGGTTGACGGGGCGCGCATTGGCGCGACCATGAATCTGGAGCAGATGATCGAACTCGGGCGGGCGGGCAAATTGGATGCAAACGACCGCTATGTGGTAAACATCGTGGACTGGCTGTTGCAATACGCATTCGACCAGCGGGCAAGCGATATCCACCTCGAACCACGCCGCGAGAACAGCGATGTCCGTTTCCGTATAGATGGCGTCCTACACCTGGTCTACCAGCTTCCTTCCGTTGTGATGAGCGCTGTCATCAGCCGCATCAAGGTTTTGGGGAGGATGGATCTGGCCGAAAAAAGACGTCCCCAGGATGGCCGCATAAAGACAAAGGCCCCGGCCGGTCATGAAGTCGAACTGCGCCTCTCTACGATGCCGACGGTCTTTGGTGAAAAACTCGTCATGCGTATTTTCGATCCGGAGGTCACGATAAGAGGCTTCGACGAACTGGGCTTTAGCGACCAGGAACTGGCGGAATGGAAGAAGATGGTAACCTCGCCTCATGGGATAATCCTCGTTACGGGGCCAACCGGGTCGGGAAAAACCACTACACTATACTCCACTCTCAAATACATCGCGCGCCCAGAGGTGAACGTCTGCACGGTGGAGGATCCGATTGAAATGGTGGAGCCAAAGTTCAATCAAATGCAGGTTCATCCTCTCATCGGGCTTGATTTCGCAAGCGGGCTGCGTACATTTCTCCGGCAGGACCCGGATATCATCATGGTTGGCGAAATACGCGATCTGGAAACCGCTGAAATGGCCATCCAGGCCGCACTCACCGGCCATCTCGTCTTTTCTTCGCTGCACACCAATGATGCTCCATCGGCGATAGTGAGAATGATGGACATCGGGGTTCCGCACTACCTTATCAGGGCCACCCTGCTGGGTGTTGTCGCGCAGCGTCTCGTGCGGACTCTGTGCCCGAAGTGCCGTGAGCCCGGAACGATCGATGACGAACTTTGGAATGGGCTGATCGGTTCCTGGAATGTCGAGAAAAGCGACTCCATTTTCCAGCCGGCCGGGTGCCTCGAATGCCGTGAAACCGGGTACCGGGGACGGGTGGGTATTTACGAGATGCTGACGATTACCCCGGAAATCCGTAGCTTGATAAGACCTGACTCCGACATTTCAGCCATCCGTGAACAGGCTAGAAAAGAGGGCATGCATTCCCTCCAGGTGGCCGGGGCGCTCAAGATTTTAGCCGGCCAGACCTCGGCGGAGGAGGTCTTCCGGGTCGCGGGGCCGGTTGGCTGATGCCGGGCAAACCAATCCGGAACTGTGGGAAAAATGGAATACATGGGATAAGACCCAAAGAGACTGATTTCGGCGTGCAGGTGGCCGCGGTGTTTTCGACCTGGGCTGAAATCCAACCAGTGGCTATTGTGACCCGACCTGGACAAATACTATTTCCTTTTTGCATTTCCATGTGGCCGCCTATATGATTCGATTTCTGCTTGTTTTTCTGTCCGTCTATTCTCTCATGCACGCCTTGTTCTATCTCAGAGTACGCGTCCTCCTCCCCGACAGGTGGCCGTATCACTTTCTATTGGCCGCATTCCTCGCCCTGATGATATTCGGTCCCGTCGGCGCGCGGCTTCTCGAAAGAGCCGATCACCACGTTCTTGCGCGCATCTCGGCCTTCGCGGGCTATTCCTGGATGGGTTTTATATTTTACGCATTCTGGTTTTTCCTGCTGCTGGGGGCAGCCGAACTCATTTTCAAACTGGCAAATGTAGTCGCGGGTTCATCCCTGCCCACGGTAACCGGCCGAATGGCCGTGCTGGGCGTGCTGGCTGCTTCACTCGCGGTAAACATCCATGGCTACTTCGAGGCCGGGAATTTGCGAGTGGAGAGGTTTAGCATACCGACGGCCAAGCTCCCACCCGGGGTCGATCGTGTGCGGATCGCGCAGATATCGGACATTCACCTGGGACTCCTGACTGGCGCCGAGCGAGTCGAGGCAATTCTGGCGAAGGTGAAAACCGAATCGCCCGACATACTCGTGTGCACGGGTGATCTGGTTGACGGCGACATGAACAGGATCGACAATCTGCCCGCGGTCTTTGCGACGATGAAACCCAGGCTGGGAAAATACGCTGTCACCGGGAATCACGAGATTTACGCCGGGCTTGCGGAGGCAATCCAGGCGGAAAGAAGTTACGGGTTCAAGGTTCTGCGGGGTGAGATCACCAATGTTGGAAACATACTAAACGTCGCGGGTGTTGACGATCCCGCCGCGGGAATGGCGGTTGATGAAAAAACGTTACTCGGCGCGGCCCAAAACGGACTATTCACTTTGTTGCTAAAGCATCGTCCGGAAGTGGACCGTGACTGCCTCGGTCTATTCGACCTGCAACTCTCGGGACATACCCATTATGGCCAGATTTACCCTTTCAGGTATATAGCGCAAAGGGTCTATCCTTTTCAGAACGGCCCCTATTTTCTTGAAAAAGGGACGGTCCTCTACACGAGCCGGGGGTCCGGTACCTGGGGCCCGCCCATTCGCGTCCTCGCCCCGCCCGAGGTTACTATCATCGACATAGTGCGCGAGTAAGTCGTGTTCAAAATGGGTATGGAAGGATGCTATCCAGGATCGAGTGAGTCGCGCCGGCCGCATCCCCCGGCCAGCCCGTGACTCGTCTTGGCGCCGCGGCCATCGGGAGGATTCGCTCTTCAATGCCCGAGCGGGAGGATTGAAGCCCTGTCACGCGCAATTGTATGCGGCTCTGCCTGTTTCCTAAAGCCTCATCCGGCAAGGCCCTTTGTCCTGCCTGGCGCAATGATGGGATGTTCAGGACATCTTGTTGTGCTTGCGGAGTCTATCGAGTTCGCGGTTTTCTTCCTTCCTCTTGATGCTCTCCCTCTTGTCGTACTCCTTTTTGCCTCTCGCCAGGGCAATTTCGACCTTGGCCTTGCCGTCCTTGAAGTAGACTTTGAGTGGAATCAAAGAGAAACCGCGTTCCTGGGTTTTTCCCAGGAGCTTCTTGATTTCGAATCCATGGAGGAGAAGCTTTCTGACACGTTCGGGATCATGGTTCTCGTAGGACGCGTGAGTGTAGGGACTTATGTGTAAACCGTAAAGAAAGACCTCGTTTTTTTTAACTTTTGCGTAGCTGTCCTTGAGATTGGCTCGTCCCCCGCGCAGCGATTTGACTTCCGTACCGAGCAGGACCATGCCGGCCTCGAACCTTTCCGTTATCTCGTAGTCATGAAATGCCTTCTTATTCTGGCATACAATGCGAATGTTCTCGCCTTCGGGTTTGCTCTTGGCCATATTGACTCAGGTCTATCCTCTCTGACTTGTTCGCTTGCCGATACCGATAGCTTGCCGGACCGACAGCCTTCCGGAAAGAAAGGGCTGTGGATCAAAAACCCTGAACTCTTCAGGGAAGTCCTTCTTAATCTTTTTCCCCAGTAAGTCGCTTATTTCCAGTGCAGTGTTAAGTCGAAGGACTTTCCGGGCGAACCGGCAGCAATCTTTTATCGTGGAGCGTCTGATAAGATTCTTGACGCGCGGAAGCGACTGCGGATTCATGCTGAGAGTGTCGATCTGCAGTCCCAGCAGAATAGGAATATAGAGGGGTTCACCCGCCATCTCGCCACACAGCGAAACGGGAATCCGCGCTTTGTGGCCGGCATCGACGGTATGCTTGATGAAACGCAGCACCGCGGGGTGAAGCGGTTCAAACAGGTAAGCCACATGTTCGTTGGAACGGTCTATCCCGAGGCTGTACTGGATCAGGTCGTTGGTGCCAATGCTGAAAAAATCCACCTCGGGAGCGAGAAGGTCAGCTATTGCAACCGCGGAGGGCACTTCGATCATGACGCCGATAGGCATCTTTTCATCAAAAGGAATGCGCCTGGCGGCGAGATCCTCCATGACCTCCCTGACAATCCGTTTCGCCTCGAGTACTTCGCCCACTCCGGAAACCAGGGGAAACATGAGGCGTATATTCCTGGCGGCGGCGCTCGCGCGGAGAATGGCGCTCAACTGCATTTTGAAAAGGTCGGGGTAGTGCAGGCACAGACGGATCGAGCGCAGCCCGAGAGCGGGGTTGACTTCTTCGAGCCTGGGATACCAGGCCGAGAGCTTATCGGCGCCCAGGTCCAGGGTCCGGATGGTGACCCAGTTGGGCGCCATCAGTTCGGAGAGGTCACGGTAGTCGCGATAAAGGCTCTCTTCATCGGGCATATCCGCCCTGTTCATAAAGAAGAACTCGGTGCGGTACAGGCCTATCGCTTCAGCTCCGTTATCTTTCGAAGCCACTATTTCTTCCAGAAGCTCGATATTGGCCTCGACCCCGACCCTGTGTCCGTCGCGGGTCTGCGCGGGGAGATGCGCCTTGCGGGAGATCTCTTTAAGATACGCCTCCAGCTCTATCTGCCTCTCGTAGTAGACGCCGATCTCTTCCTCCGAAGGATTAACCATGATCCTGCCGGTGGTCCCGTCGACGATGAGAATATCTCCCATCGAAATGAGCCGGGTAGCGTTTTCGGCGGCGATTACCGAGGGGATGTTGAGGGAACGGGCGATAATGGAGGTATGCGAGGTCCGGCCGCCTATTTCGGTCACAACTCCGAGAGTACGTTCCACCTGGAGTTGAATGGCATCCGCAGGGGAGAGTTCATGGGCAATGATGATCACTCTTTCGCGGATGTTTTCAAGGGGGGATTGCTCTTTGCCCGCGAGGATGCGAAGCACCCGTTCTCCCGCCGAATCCACGTCCGCCATGCGGCTGCGCACATATTCGTCATTGAGCCCGCTGAACAGATTCCTGGCCCTGGCGAGGGATTTGCTCAATGCCATGTGAGCATTCATGCGCTCGGTTCGAATATATTGCAGTGATTCATCGAAAATAGAGCGGTCCCGAAGAATCATCTGCTGCACCTCGAGCATATGGACATGGTCCCTGAACTCGGTGCGTACTGTTTTTTTTATGGATTCAAGATCGGCTTCGGCGCGGTCGACAGCTTCCGTGAAGCGCAGGCACTCGGAGGCAATGGCCTCTTCGCCGAACAGATTGTACTGCGGGACTGGAAGGCGTCCGCGTTCCAGGATGTATGCCTTCCCAATCGCAATCCCGGGGGAGGATCCGATACCGTTTAAAATCAGTGTGGACTTGCTCATGGAAGCATCATCTCGATCGGAAATAGAATAAGCCCAAAACAGGGCTTATTATTCATATTCGATTTTTGTGAGGCTGGGAAGAATATAAGTGCCTGGGACCGCTCACGGCTCGCCGAATTTGGTTTGAAACAGGGCGGCCAGGGAACTTATTGCTTCCGAGGCATCGTGGCCCTGAGCCGAAACATGGACCCTGCTCCCGTGAGGGCACACAAGGGTCATGAGATCAAGAATGCTCTTGGCGTTTACTGTGACTCCACACTTGGAGATGAGGATCTCCGAGTCGAAACGGCTGGCGGTCTTCACTATCTGGGCCGCAACCCTCGCGTGAATCCCCAGCCTGTTCGCGACAACAAAATCCTGCTCCAGGGGAGGCAATTCTCGGGAACTTTGGTTCAAAACGACTTCCCTTCGGTGTAAAAAATTCCGCGGGTCTATTAGCATACGGTACCCTATGAAGTCAACCGTCTGTGAGACATGAGCCATACAAGCCCGAATCCGTTATAACACTCTGTACGTTCACAAGATAAGATCGGAATCGGCGAATGAATCTAAAGTTGTTTTATCGTCCATGGGAGAATTTATTGAAAAATTCAACCACGGGCCCCCTCTGCCGAGATGGGGCCTCTCTCGAATGACTGCCTCGCCGGTTTCGTGCCCCATACGGGCGAACCGGGCCTGCCTATTTTTTTATGAAGTGGACGATGCTTTCCGCAATTTTGGGAGAATAGAGCATACCCACATGGCTCAGGGGCGCAGTCTCGTACCGGACCCAGTCAGGAGGGGCCGCGAGCCCTTCAGCGGGCAGCACGAGGGCGTCGGCGGGTGAAAAGAGAGAAATTCCCCCGCAGGGCATTGCCTGAGCCTTCTCCTCTAATTCCACGATAAGCGGACCCTCGTACATGAGACTCGCGGCAAGACGGCCGACCCCGAAAGCTGCCATCCTGGAGCCTCGATGGGGCGTCCCGAGAGTTATCACTACAGCGGGAGAGTCTTCCGCCCCCGATCTTTCGGCATATACCCTGGCGAGCAACCCCCCGAGGCTGTGGCCAATGATGATGAGGGGCTGGTTCGATGACGCGGGGCGGCAACGCCGTATGGCCGTTTGAAGTTTTTCGAGGGCGGCTTCAAAATTGGTGAAGAAGCTGCCGTAGTTGACTGCAAATACATTGGCAAAGCCGGCCTTCCTCAGTCTGCGACGCAGGAAAAGCCATGCGCTGGCGTTGTGATACAGTCCGTGTACCAGGACTATTACAGGTTGAGAAGAGGAGAGCGCCTTGGGCCTCCACAGAGCGCGAACGAAGCCCGTGGGAAAACAGACAACGGCCAGGATAACGCTTGCGATGGAGCAAATTACGCCTTGGATCATCAGCTTCGGCAGACTTTTCCCCGAATTCGCGATGGCGCGGCGACGAGCGTACCCCGAATTTTCATACCAGAAAAAGGAATAGGTGAAGAGGGAAACCACAACGGCAGCAAGGAACAGACAAAGGCATATTTCCAGCAGGATGTTCATAACAGCCATCTTTCCTCAAAAAGTTGCATTAAATCCGGAATGTCCGCAGCGACAATATCCGGAGGCCTGAGTAGCCCCTGCAACATGAGCGCGGTAGCGGCCTTCTCGCGTTCGGGCCGGGACAGAACCCACGCAGTCTGGAAGCCGAGGTCTCGGGCAGGATTGATATCCAGTTCGAAACTGTCGCCGACGATAATGCACTCGGACGGTTTCCTGCAAGTCAGTTTAAGCGCGTAATTGAAAATGGCGGCCGAGGGCTTCTTCTCTCCGAGCCTGAAGCTCAAGACCGTGTGGTCGAACATCTCCGAAATTGTCGGGCATTTCTCACGGAAGCCCTGGTAGAAGGGTTCCCACGTGTTGGATATAAGTCCCAGGATGATACCGGAACGTTTGAGCATGAGGAGCAGCCGGTCCGCGCCATCGATTTCAGAAACGCTTTCGTACTGTTCCCTCCACAAGTGTGTAATGGTCTTGAAGATTCCAGCCGGATCATGACCGGGAAGAATTCTCTCCAGTGCGCATGCAAGGATTTTCGGTTCGGCCGCGTTGCATGTCATGAGAAGGCGGCCGGCCTTGCGCTTTTCCTTTTCATTGAGTTGCAGGCGGGAGGCCAGTAAATCGCGAGCAGTCTCCGCCTGGCCTGAAACGAGGGTGTTGCCGAGATCAAAAAAGGCAACTGCCGGTCTGTTTTGCATAATTGCTCAATACCCTTTGGCGAGTGCTTCAGCACCCACGCGGGAGCAAACCGTCACGAAAGTGGTTGATAGACCACGGCCCGGGAGAATATAGTCTGCGCACCCCGCCGGTTTTGCCCTCCCTCGCGGGTCTATTCAGACCAATTTAATCAGGAGGCCGAGTTGTATCCAGAAAAAAAGACGGTTGCCTATTATATAACTCCGCACGGGTTTGGACATGCCGTCCGATCTTGTGAAATCCTGCGCCGTCTCATCGAACTGCGCCCCGATGTCCGGCCGATTATCATCTCCGACATCCCCGAATCGCTCCTGGAACAGAATCTTGGGGACGGCGGGTACGTTTTCAGGCGTCTTCGCCTGGATATAGGGCTCTTTCAACGCGACAGCATTCGCTTCGATCTCGAGAAGACCCTGGAGGAACTTGAAAAACTTTATCTGCATTCCAGCCAAATCATTGAAGGGGAAATTGCATTCTTGAAAGACAACCGGGTCGGTGCGGTTGTTTCCGATATTTCTTTTTTGCCTTTTCCGGCGGCCCATGCCCTGGGCATACCCGCTGTCGGAATCAGCAACTTTACCTGGGACTGGATCTACACCGCCTATGCCGAACGCGATCCCCGCTGGAAGGGCATCATATCCTGGATCCGCAACTGCTATGCAACGGCTTCGCTATTTTTGCAGCTTCCGATGCACGGTGACTGCTCTGCCTTTCCGAGAATAGAGAGCGTTCCGCTGGTTGCCCGTAAAGCAGCACGCTGCCGCGAAGAAGTGCTGTCGATTCTTGGATTGGGAAAGAAAGAGCGGGTTTTCCTGATCTCTTTTACCAACCTGGATTTGGAGAAAGCCGCTTACGACCGCCTGGAGGGCATTCGGGATGTGACGTTTCTCTACAAGAGCCCGCTGAAGCTTCCACTGAGTCGAGCCCGCTCCATCGACGGACTGGAGATCTCCTACGTGGATGCCGTGGCGGCCTCCGACGCAGTCATTACTAAGCCCGGATACGGGATCGTGTCCGATTGCCTGGCAAGCGCCACGCCTGTCATATATACAGACAGAGGACTGTTCCCTGAATATCCCATCCTGGTCGAGACTCTCCGTGAGCAATTGACGTCAATCTACCTGGATTCGGATAGATTCCTTGCGGGTGAATGGGAACCGGCGATCAGGGAGATCAGTTCGCTTCCGGGAAAGACTCCCGTGATCCGAAGCGACGGCGCCGAGGCGTGCGTCATAAAGCTTTCTCAATTCATTTAGTGACCTGGGTCCGGCACCGCGACTCAGGAACAGGGGAGTGCCAGTCGGGGTGAATTTTTTCCGGTCGGGCTCACCGTTGGTCTGTGACTTAAGGATCGCCAGATGATATATAGTCGGAACTCCAAAGCGATGTCCTTTGCCGCGGGTGCGTCCATCATGGGCGGGCAAACGCGGATGGGGCTGGATAGTCGTGGCGATGCTGGAGCGAAACGCAGCTCATTCATTCCCCGATCGATGAACGCGAACTGTCAGGTTTTTTAGCGATGCTCTTCAGTTCGGTAATTTTCCTTTTCTTTTTTCTTCCAATCGTACTGACATTCTATTTCCTTCCTTCAAAAGACTGGCGGAACGGTTTCTTTCTGGCTGCCAGCCTTGCTTTTTACGCATTCACCGAAGGGGCGTTCGTTCTCGTTCTCCTCGGTTCGATTGCCGGCAACTACCTTTTCGGCCTTTGGCTCGAATACGCCAGATCCGGGCTTGCATGTCCGGATGGCGCTAAACGGGCCCGGCCGCAAGCCCGCGGCATGCTTGCATCCCGTCGAATCGCTCTTGCCTCCGGGATCTGTTTCAACCTCGGGCTCCTCTGCATTTTCAAATACACCAATTTCCTCATCGCAAATCTGAATGCAGTACTGACGGACGGGGGCGGGGCGGTGGTATCACTGGGAACCCTCTATGCCCCCGTAGGCATTTCATTTTTTACATTCCATGCAATTTCGTACCTTGTGGACGTCTCCCGCAATGATGCACCCGTGTTGAAAAACCCCTTTTTGCTTGCTGTATACATGGCTGCATTCCCGAAGATTTTGGCCGGTCCTATCACCCTTTATCGAAACGCCGCCGGGGAGCTGGCCTCCAGGATAGTCACCGGAGATGCCTTCCTGTATGGAATTGAACGCTTCATCACGGGACTTGCCAAGAAGATTCTCATTGCCAACCCTCTTTCCGGAATCGCGGATGCCGCCTTCGGTGTGCAGGGCGCCAACATCGACATGCCGAGCGCATGGGTAGGGATCATCTGCTATACCCTTCAAATCTATTTTGATTTTTCAGGCTATTCCGACATGGCTATCGGGCTTGGCAGAATGTTCGGGTTCACCTTTCCGGAGAATTTCAATTATCCCTACATCTCGGAATCTGTCCGCGAATTCTGGCAAAGGTGGCATATTTCGCTCTCCACCTGGTTCAGAGACTACCTCTATATTCCTCTCGGCGGCAACCGCCGTGCGCCCGCGAGGGTCTATGCCAACCTGATCGTTGTCTTCCTCCTTTGCGGTCTCTGGCATGGCGCGAGCTGGAACTTCGTGGTATGGGGCTGCTGGTATGGGCTGTTCCTGTCACTTGAGCGCACCGGGTTCGGGAAGCTGCTGAGATCGGTCGGGCGGCCCGTAAGGCATTTGTATCTGTTGATGGTGGTCATCGTGGGGTGGGTCTTTTTCAGGGCCGACAGTCTCTCGCATGCGGTCGCTTACCTTGGAGCGATGTTTGACCCGCGGGAAGCCGCCGGGAGCGCGCGGCATTTCGCTCTCGTCTACAATAACGAGCTATTTGCGTTATTTCCTCTGGCTGTCGCGCTCTGTCTTCCTTTATCCGCCTATGTCCGCAACCTGTGTTTTTCTTCGCGGCGGGGGCAAGATGAATCGCGCGGTGACCTCCCGCGGTATGCCTCGGCTGCCTACGCCGCGCTGCTGGGTTTCTTTTTTCTTCTGTCCTGCATGTGTCTTGCGGGCGGCACCCACAAGGCATTCATATACTTTAAGTTCTGAGGAAAATTGTAGATTGCGAAAACTGCCTTTCATCATTGCCGGTCTCTTCCTGTTGGGATTGTGGCTTCCAGCCTTGCAAATGCACTTCGTCGTCTATAAGGAGTTCGACGATACCGAGAACCGGGAACTTGCGCCTGTTCCAAGCCTGAATAACCACGCCTCCCGTTTCACGGACCAGATTGACGCATATGTCGCCGATCATTTTGGCTTCCGTCCCGATCTGATTCGCTGGAACAGCATTTTGCGTGTTTATCTTCTGAGGAGTTCCCCCGTTAAGAGCGTTATACTCGGGAAGGATTCCTGGCTCTTCTACTGCTCCGAAGCGCTGGCTGACGGGAACAGCATGAACGATTATATGGGCATGATTCCGCTGGCGGATACGGAACTGGAGAAGCTTCGCATCAGGCTGGAAGAGAACCGCCGACGTTTTTCAGAGCGTGGAATTCCCTATGTCGTAGCGATTGCCCCAAACAAGAACTCCATGTACGGGGAATACCTTCCCGAAAGGATCGAAACCTGCAAATCGAATGAAACTCGTCTGAACCAGTTTATCGAGTATATGGGCAAGAAGTCGGATCTTCGGGTACTGGATCTTCGCGAGGCTTTATCCAGTGCAAAAGCCCGCCGGCTCCCCGTCTACTGGGAAACTGACTCGCATTGGAACACATACGGGGCCTATGTGGGCTACAGGGAGATAATGGGTGAAATAGCCAGGATTTATCCAGGGGCGGGACCACTGGGAATTTCCGGAGAGGTAACGGTGGAACGTACCACGCGCGGAGGGGATCTTGCCCAGATGCTCTTTTTGACGGACCTGCTGGCGGAGAGCAATCACACAAGATTCGAGCTGGCATCCGCCCCCGACCAGGCACGGCTCAAGAAACTGTTGTTCCGGCATGACTCCTTCGGTGACAACCTGTATCCATTTCTACGAAAGCATTTCAATGAAATTGTCAATATAGCGCCGTTCGCCCCATTCAGGTTCGAGGAGATTTTCAGGGACCCACCGGAAGTTGTGCTGCATCTCTTTACGGAGAGGTATCTAACGCAAGCTGTCCACGACGACTTCTTCTACGAAGAAGGAAAATGATGATTTCCACATGGGATCATGCTCGATGCGAGCGAGCGGGGATACTTCGCGCGGGTATTCGCGGTACATGAACGAGAATGCAGGGAGAAGGGAAGAGCATTGATCGGATGCCAGTCCCGGGAACCGGCATCCTAAGATGGATGATGCCGGTTCCCGGACAATGACGGGTGGAAGAGATATGCGGCTTATTTGAATATCTTCAGTCTCTTCGGTCTTTGCAACTCTTTTACTTCACTTCCTTGTTTTGCCCAGACAGCTCCATCGGAATCCTCGAAGTTATTCCCCTTCAGCTTGCCGGATGCTTCACCACCATCATCCAATGTCAGGGTGACATTTTCCCCGTTTTTGAAATATCTGCCGGTGACCTCGACGAAGGGTTTTTCCGGATCGGGTGGCGTCGCTCTCTGCTTGAGCATGAATTTGCCATCCGGGTAAAGCGTCAGGTATTCCTTGCTGTCCTTTTTGCTGACGTAGGTTCCAGGGACCGTGGGCTCTTCCGCCGCGAAGGCGAAACCAACCAGTGCAAAAAACAGCGTGACAGATAAAATGAAGGTTTTCATGGCACTCTTCCTCAATGAAATTACCGGATTCCCAGACCAAATCCAGCGCGTACACTATATTTGGTGAGTGCCGATGTCAATGCTTTTCGCTGGTTTGTACGCTATTGCACTAATGGCGCCGGCGTGGTTTATTGGCCTGGTATTGTCCTGGCGAGGCTGCCTTGAAACCGGATATTGTCAATTATTGCTCTTTCGAAGAGGAGTGTCTCCCATGGGTCGATTATGTTGCTCTGTTCCTGTCAGGGCTTTTTGCAACAATCGTCAGGCGAGGGTTTAGAGGGCTTATACGATAGTCCCCGGGATTCGGCGTCCTCGAGCTTTCGGCCGGCCTGTTCCAGGTCGAGCGACCGGGTCGAATCCTGACCAAACCCTTGACCAAAAGGCAAAAACCCAATAAAAAAGCCGACCCGCTTTTTCAGCAAATCGGCTTCCGACCTTACTTACCCGGAGGGTGAGTGACCGGACTTGAACCGGCAGCCTCTGGGGCCACAACCCAGTGCTCTAACCAGTTGAGCTACACCCACCATTGACTCAATCGAATTTTGTCTTCTACCACTTCATCGGAGGAAAATCAAGCGGAAGTCGTTATCGCGATTCCGACCATACCCCATCCCTTGAGGAACCCGATAAAGGGCCCTCTCTTGCCTCGACAGGCGCGCCCGGCAGGGTGCCGAGACAGCTCCGCCGGCGCCGATGAACTGGCGGGGAAGCAGTTATTCAACCGGGTGCGGTCTTCTTGCGCCTGTCGGGATCTTGGTATAAAGTCGGCCGAACTATCCACCAATCTTGAACAGCAAAGGACCGAGAATGGAAAGAAGAGAAGATGTTTTTGCGATCGCCAGGAAATTCATGCAAAGCCGGATCATTCTCACCGCTGCCGAACTCGACCTTTTCACCGTTGTACAGGAAGGCAATTTGACTGCCGGGCAAATAGCGCAAAAACTCAGTCTTGACGAAAGGGCACTTACGCGGGTGCTGGATTGCCTCATCAACCTCGATCTGCTGGAGAAAACAGCCGGTGTGTACTCACTTACGGTCGAGGGCGCGACATTTTCCTCGAGACACCCGGAATCCTCTCTGCCGATGCTGCTTCACATGAACAGTCTCTGGGATAGCTGGAGCACGCTAACCGATGTTGTCGTGAAAGGACCCGATTCAGAGCAAAGACCTCCAAAACCCATGGACCCGGAGGGCAGGCGGGCCTTTATCGGGGCGATGCATGTCGTGGGGAGGAGTCTTTCGGAGGAGGTTGCGGGGTCTGTTGATCTGAGCGGGTTTAGAAAAATGATCGATGTCGGTGGTGGTTCGGGAACTTATACAATTGCGTTTCTTAGGAACAATCCCGGGATGAAGGCGGTTCTCTTCGATATGGAGGGAGTTATTCCCATGGCGCGTGAAAGGCTTGACGCGGAGGGATTCCTTGACCGGGCGGAGTTGATGGCGGGGGATTTCTACAAGGATGAACTTCCCGGGGGATGCGATTTCGCTCTGCTGTCAGCCATTATTCACCAGAACAGTCCCGCACAGAACCGCGCTCTCTATGCCAAGATTTTCGGGGCTCTGGAGCCGGGCGGCGTTCTGGTCATTCGCGACCATATCATGGAGGACACACGCACGCGTCCTCCTGAAGGAGCGCTCTTCGCGATAAATATGCTCGTGAACACACGAGGGGGCGACACGTACACATTCGCCGAGGTGGAGGCGGATCTCGGGGACGTGGGCTTTGTGGATGTGAAGGTCCTCCGAACCGGAGAGAAAATGGACTGCCTGGTAGGGGCCACAAAGCCCGGGCGAATCTGAGATCCTAGGCCACGATCCAAAGCGCCATTTCGTTGGAAATCTGGGTGAGTTTGGCGGCGACGCGTCCCATCTGGAATTGTACGACTTCCGAGACGCCTCGTCTGCCGATCACCAGAGAGCCGAACATTCCATGTCTTGCCTCATCGAGCAGGGCGCCCGCTCTGCTGCCAACCCCGGTTATTACCTTGGTGGTTATCTGGGGAGTTTTGATCCCGGCTGTCGTAAGGGACCTCGTGACTTTGTTGAAGACCGGAAGGATCGCGGCCTGTGCTGATTCCATCAGCCTCTGGGTATAGGCTTCAGACAGGAGTTCGGGCGACAATCGCTCTGGGTTTCTAACGACATGGGCCAGCGTTACGGCCGGGTTGGAGGAGCCAAGGTACTTGCCAACAAAGCTGGCGGCGCGCAACGCTCCGGCCGAGTTGTCGAGACCGATGAGAACTCGGCCCAGCCGCGGCTTTCCCCCGACAATACAGAGCGGGACGGTAGTAAGACTTCCCAGCATTTTGCCGGCCACATTTCCCAGGGCGGGATCGGGAATTGCCCCGAGTCCCCTGCGGCCCAGGGCAACCGCATCGTAACCGCTCTTGGCTTCGGCGAGCGCATCTCGCGCTATGCCCGTCTGGCGTTTCTGGACCTTTATGTTGATAAGATTCTCTTCCGCGCCCGCCGATATGAGGACTTGCCGCGCCCTTTGCATAAAATCGAGCATCTTGTTCATCTGCTTGCTTTCCCAGTCTTTCAGGAAAGTAAGGTACTGGGGGCCGAGAGGGTCTTTTTCCCAGTCCCAGAATGAGTCGGGTACAGGGTCCAGAACGTTGAAGAGAACCACTTCCGTTTGCCAGAGGATATAGGCTTTGCTGATGTAGTTGATCAGATCATAGGACTGATCGGAACCGTCCACGAGGAGGAGTATGCGCCTTTTTGCCGTTGCCATGGAAAACTCGTGAGATGATCTGTTAGAGCAAACGACCGCCCTTGCGGCCGAACATATTCAGGATCGGGATCAATCCGCGGATCTGGGTACAAACAACTCGTCCCTGTCCAATACCTCATGGATCAGGTACAGCTCATCCGCGGAAGGCGGGGGAGTTTCGCCCCTCACCCTGCCGATATCAAGGTTGAACATGCAAAGCCCGGCTATCTGTTCGGGAGTATGTCCGGGATGGAAAGTATCAAGGTACATCCTTCCGGTTTCCACGTCAAACCTGAATACCCCCGCCGTGCTGATTACCGCGGATGGACCACCGCGAAAGGCGCCGCCGTACAGCTCACGCCGGTGAACGCACTGACCGGAGGGCCACTTCTTGACCCGCCATCCCGGAATGGTGATATAGCTCACTGACTGCACGAAGCGCCGGGGTTCGTGCACCATGATATATACGGTGCGTCTGGCAAACGAGTTAATGTCCGGGTTGCCGCCGCCGCCCGTCAAACGCAGTTCGGGATCGAGATAATCTCCAATGACCGTCGTGTTCACATTGCCGTATTCATCCATCTCGGCTCCCGTCAGGAACCCCAGATCGATATAGCCCCTCTGGGCGAGAAAAAATGCCTCGCATAGCCCGGAGGACCGTGATGACGCCGTCTCACACCGGGGATCACCCACGGAAGTTGGCAATGCGACCGGATGACTGTCAAAGGTCCCGCTTTCGAAGATGAGCTTGAGGTGGGGGGCGTGGGTTTTCTGGGCGAGCATGATAGCAAGCATGGGAATGCCTGTCCCCGCGAACACGATCTCCCCGTCGCGAACTTCACGGCTGGCGGCCACAGTCATGAGGTCGGCCAGGGTATAGCCTCTTTTGTTTACCTTTCTTGCGGAAGACTCCATCATTTTACCCCTTTCCGACCTTCGCGGAAAAACCAAGGGTTCGGCTTGCCCTCAGACCGA
This sequence comes from Syntrophobacter sp., assembly GCA_039679945.1. GTDB lineage: Bacteria > Desulfobacterota > Syntrophobacteria > Syntrophobacterales > Syntrophobacteraceae > SbD1. The sequence continues at coordinate 77,489 of JBDKTY010000039.1, forward strand.
TGAGGCGCCCGGATCCAAGCCTTTCCAGGTATCCATTGTGAGTGGTCCGATGAATCCATTCGCGGGCGAATTCATCGAATCCCTCCTGGGTTCGTGTCTGCATATAGAAATTGCGGATGAAATCTCCGTCAGGTTCATAAAAGCCGGCCATGCCGGTTGGATGGGCACCATAGGGGCACTCCACCACGTAGTCGACGACAAAAGCGGGGATCGTATTCAGCCTGGGGTCCCTGCGAAGATATTCCTCGGGCACCACTTCCTCGGCTAAAACAATTGTAACGTCAGCCGCCCGCGCAATTTCAGGATCAGTGAAAAACTGTCCCTCGATTCTCACCGTCCCGTCCGTGCCGGCTTTCTGCGCGCATATGACGGCTATGTCAACCTTGGCGGCCGGAACCAGGATTTGCTCCGCACCGGAAAAGAAGGGATCATTTATCGTGTCGTATTTCTTCCTGGGGATTTTAGGATTGCTGCCATCACGTAAGCCGGCGAGTGCCAGCATATCGTAGGCGGGATTGTGGATATCGGTGCCCAGCGCGGTTTGTACAGCCATGAAGGGCATTCCCGCCGAAGCGGCCAGGAATCGCATTCCCATCTCCGCATGGGTGTAATCCTCGTAGATAATTTCTTTACCCTTTATTTTGCGAGACAGGTTCGCGCCAAATTTGCCATATATTTCATGGCCAATCCAGGAGGATTCCCACACCGACACACAGCCGGCCCCTATGAGGAACTCGGAATGCGGTCCGCTGTTCACCTCGATGACGTGAAGATTACGTTTCCTCTGCCGTATCAGTTCGAACACAAAAGCACAAGGCCGGCGCCAGATAGTGAAACCGGAAAAGGTAATAAGGGCGCCATCCCTTACGATCTCCGCGGCCTGCGACAGGGTAATCAGCTTTGAATCGCTCATCTGTGTCTGCCTTCTTGTCCATTGAGGAAATGAGACGCCCGAAATGAACAGCTCTCATCTATGACGTTTAGTGGAAGAGCGGAAAAAATTCAAAAACTATTTTATTGGGAAAAAAAGCTCAATGTTGGCGCAATGCTTGACGCCAAGCCAGTATTGATGTAAACGGAAACTTGTTTGTGAAATAAAACTCATTCGATTCTCATTCCAACTCCCTCTCTGTTCTTTTTGTGGAAACGGAGAAGAGTACTCGCCCAACCGCTCTGGAGGTCTAGCATGAAGGAACAAGTCCAATCACCAATCTGCAATGTTTCGAGTCTGGATGACAAACAAATCAGACAATGCGGCGACGGTTTTTCCTGGTGGGGGCTCTCTCCCGAACAGGCCAGGAAGGTCATGGTAAAGAAGCCGAAGGGCCTCGTGGACAAAAGAACAACCTTAAAGGAAGCCGTGGCGAAATACGTAAAGGATGACATATGCCTCGGCATCGGAGGCTTTGTCAATACCAGACCCCCAGTCGCGATCATTCACGAGATTATTCGCAAGGGCGCCAAGAATCTGAGTCTTGCGTTTCAGTCCAACTCCATCTGTCCGGAGTTGCTCGCGGGCGCCATGCTCCTATACCCCGACCACCTGTCGATAAAGCGAGTGGAACTGGCCTGGTGGGGTTACGAGGTTATCGGCATCGCTCCGCTTTTCAGGCACCTGTGCGCAAACAGCATGGTGGAACTGGACGATTACACGAACTACGGAATGGCCGCTCGTTTTAAGGCAGCGGCCATGGGAATAGAATTCCTCCCCGTGAGAGACCATGGCGGCGCCGATCTCGAACTGGTAAACCGCGGCAAGATGATTCAGAGCCCATTCAGCGGCAAGAATACATATCTCGTCCCGGCATGCTATCCGGACCTCGGTATTCTCAATGTCACGGCCGCCGATATGTACGGAAACTGCCGCATTTTCGGGGCTCATTGCACATGCCCCGAGATTGCCATGGCAGCCGGGCACACGCTGGTCACCGCCGAACAGATACTGGCCAATGAAAACATCCGCTCCTACCCGAACCTGACTGAAATTCCCTACACGGCGGTGGATGCAGTCGTGGAGCAGCGATTCGCGAGCTATCCGGGCGCTTCCTATGGCAACTACTGGTTTGACATGGAACATATCCTGATGTTCCGCAGCGCATCCGAGGAATTCAGGAAGTCAGGCAAGCCCGACGCCCTCAAGAAATACTATGATGAATTCATCTTCGGGTGTGAAACCCACGATGATTTCCTGGCAAAACTGCCGTACAAGACTCTGAGGAAAATCAGGGATATGGATGGCGGGCAGCCGGTAATTCTGTCCTGATTCGTTCCCCTTCGAAAACGTTGTGGATGATGGAGGAAGTGACAATGCCTGAATATACACCATTTGAAATGATCGCTTATACCGGTTCTCAAGTCCTGGAAGACAACACGATCGTGTTCGTCGGAACGGGGCTGCCGATAATTGCCTCAATTCACGCACAACTGACGCATGCCCCCGGCCTCGGGATAATTTTCGAAGCCGGTCCTCTGAGTCCCATTCTGGAAATGGGAATGCCGCTCTCCGTCGGTGATACCCGTGCCTGCCGCAAGGCGAGCTTTCTTAAAGGGCTTTGTTCGGTTTTTGAACTGACGCAGAGAGGTCATTCTGATTATGCCTTTATCGGTGGAGCGCAAATCGATATGTATGGAAACGTGAACTCCACCTTCGAGGGCGGAACCTACAAGGCAGCCAAGACCCGCTTTCCGGGCAGTGGTGGCGCGGGGGCCATGGCCGCAAACTGCGAAAAATCAATTATCATCATGGCTCTGGAGCCGAGGCGTTTCACGCCTAAGCTGGATTTCCTCACCAGCATCGGCTACGGAGACGGTTCGCCGGACTACAGGGAAAAGTCGGGAGTCATGGGTGAGGGACCTTACAGGGTCATCACCAACGAGGCACTGTTCGGTTTTGATAAAGACACCCGTCGGATGATGCTTCTCGAAGTTGCAAAAGGCCGGACCGCCGAGGATATCCAGAAGAAGGTCAGCTTCGAACTTCTGATTTCACCGGATCTGAAAGAAATGGCCGAGCCGTCGGAAAAGGACCTCAAGCTTCTCAGAGAGGAATGCGATCCGGACGGATACTTCCTGGCCCGCAAACTGAAATAACCATATCCCGCGGACAGATGCGGCTGCTATCCATGAAGCCTTTCCCGGCTCAGCCGGGGAGACTTCATGGATGGTCCATTCGTATGAACCATTCGGGCCTATCTACCCCGGGTAAAAATGATGCCCGCCATACCAGCGGTACCGATAATTGCTCTGTAGAACAGATTTATCGAGATATTTATCTTCCGCATCAATCCCTTCAGCAATGAATCTGATTTTTTCCGAAAAATCATATTTCCTTCCGGTTTGGCATCGCGATAGTAATCCTTCGTAGATTGAGGTGCGATCAGGGATTGCGAGAAATTCTTCTTGACATAACGGCACAGAACGAAGAATAATCACGTGCGTGGAATCACAAAGGTAGATAGTCCACAGGCCGTCATAGGAATTTTTTCTGACTAAGGACGGTCTTCACTTTCCGCTCCTGCTCGCGTTAGCGCTCATTTCCCGACGAATCAGTGGAAACTGATCCTCACTTCTCTTCCAGCAGCAGTTGTGCAATTCCAGTGTATCTATTCCCTCAAGTATTGTTGCCTTAGGGGGCGCTTATTCGCGCTATTCCCATGTGTATGGATGCTTAAATCAGGAGCACTAATGCGGATGGAAAGGTTTGCAAAAACCTGCGACGAATGCGGCAGGCCCGAGGAATCTTTCGAGTTCTGTGAATCCCGTTGCATGCTGCAGAGCTGCCCCCAATGCAGCTTTCTTTTACAGCTCTATGGTACGGGGTGTGGAAACGTTCGTGTCTATTACTTGTGCCGGGATTGTTATGATGAACGGATGAAGAGAGGGTTCGTGGAACCCTAGCAAGGAGGTGCGTGCTTCACAACCATTCTCGCAGCTTCAATCTAATCTACCTATTCAATAAAGAGGAGGTTTAAAAAATGGCTGTTGACAAGTTGATGTCCCTCAAGGATGCAGTATCCAAGTTCATCAAAGATGGCGATACGGTCTATTATGGCGGCTTCCAGATACACGTTCCCATGGCGCTCACACACGAGATAATAAGGCAGAAGAAGCGCAATCTTACTACCGTGGAATCGTCAACGGACGTTGGCGGTCTTGACATCCTGGCGGGTGCGGGATGCGTCAGTGAAATCCACAGTGCCTGGATCATGAACTGGTACGTAAAAGCGCCTTATGCGATCCGGCGCGCGTTCCAGTCGAAGGCGCTCAAAAGATTCGATGTCTCCAACTGGGGAGCGACAAGCGCGTTGATGGCCGGCTTCCTCGGCGTTCCGTTCCTTCCCGTGCGCGGCAATGTCGGTACGGATATGCTCAAGAATAACCCCACCGATCTTCAGGTTATCAAGGACCCGTTTTCGGGTGAGGAAATAACCGTGGTGCGGGCGTGGCGTGCCGATGTAGCTATCATTCATGCTCAGGTGGCGGACAGACTGGGCAATGTTATGAGCTGGGGAACCAGAGGTGTAACCGACGAGTTCGGTGCGATGGGCGTGAAAAGAGGCGTGATTGTGACTGCCGAGGAGATAGTGGAACCGGAAATGATTCGCGCCGATCCCGACAGGACCATAGTACCTTATTTTAAGACCCTTGCGGTTGTTCATTGTCCCTGGGGGGCTCACCCCTCGGCGTGCCGCGGTTACTACGGCCTCGATATCCGGTTCAGCCAGTACCAGGGCAAGTACGAAAGAAGCGCGGAACTTCTCCCCAAATTCCTGGATGAATGGGTGTACGGTTGTGAGGACCACAGCGCTTACATCAAGAAGTATATCCAGAAATTCGGCCAGGAAGGTCTTGACCGGCTCAAGCCGGTACTCGGGTTCAAGCCCAAATTCGCGGTGGACTACGGGTATCACGATCCGGCATGCTGGAAGGGCGTACCTCAGTATACGGACGAAAACATAAAGGCATAGGCTTGAGCGGATAAAGATCACAAAGGAGAATAGAATATGCATGCCACGAATTATAAACTGACTGAGCTCATGGTCGTTCGCTGTGCCAAGGAAATCAATGATAATGAAGTCTGTTTCGCGGGTGTGGGACTGCCTCTTGTCGTTGTCAACTTTGCAATGGCCACGCATGCTCCCAATATGATTCTTTTCACCGAGGGCGGGTCGATCCGAGCGACTGCTCCTCCCGGACTCGCTATTACAGTCGATGATCCGGCGCTTTTCGCTAATGGCGACGCCACCTTCGGGATGCTTTCCACGATGGCGGCACTCCAAAGAGGCGAAGTGGACGTTGCGTTTATCGGCGGCGCCCAGATTGACAGGTACGGCAACATCAATTCCACCGGTGTCGGCGACTGGAGCAAGCCGGATTCATTCACCTACTTTGCGGGAAGCGGCGGCGCCAATGACATGGCGACCTCGGGAAAACGTGTTCTCGCCATCATGCCCCAAGACCCGAAGAAGTTCGTCGAAAAGGTCGACTACCTGACTACTCCCGGCTTTCTGGACGGTCCGGGTGCTCGCCAGCGCTGCGGGATGATCGGCGGCGGCCCCTCGGTGGTCGTCAGCACAATGGGTGTTTACAAGTTCGACGAAAAGACCTGCGAAATGTATCTCGCCGAATACTATCCAGGCCAATCCGTGGAGAAAGTGAAGGCGAACTGCTCCTTTGAACTCAAGATTGCGCCGGATGTCAAGGAAACGGAGCCGCCCACGGAAGAGGAAATAACCATACTGCGCAACATCGATCCGACTGGATTCTATCTCGGCTAGCCGCGGATCGAATGCCAGGTCGTTAAAGGTTTCATAGTTCCTCTCGGCGGGGTCCCCAATGGCCCCGCCGATTTCATTGCCGGTACGTATGCGACCCTTCATGGAGATTATGCGGCCGGTTCGTTTCCGTTTCAATGCGCGATCGACATCCTGCGTGCTTCAAAGCCGGGACTCACGCTCATTGGGTTCACAGGACCGCGCCACTTTCACCTTGCCAAAGGCTCAACGCCAGGTGATGCTCCGGGACCGACAAGGGTGTCATCCTTTCGGCGTCGCGGCATCATCCGCTTCACGTGAAAATGCAGGGTATAAGCCGGCCTCGGGCCCCTCTCTCCATTTTTCACTCATGCGGGAAGCTCAAATAACCGAATCAAATAATTGAAACCGATTCATCCCTTTCCGTTGACGGCGGTGACACCGGGGGGATCTGCCCCCATGCCGGTGGGCCATGACTCCGCGGAGATTTTCCCTAAAAGGCTAAAGGCATCGAGATGGACGACCCACAATACCGTTCTCTTAGAGAATATGCCAGAGTGGATGGACACTTGCCCATCGAGGTTCGGCTCGTTCCCGAGGAAGAACGCGCCAACGCGCGTTCGCGGACATCCCTGGAAACTGCCTTGACCGAAAATCAGGAGATGCCCGAACCTAATGACAGGATACTCGCCGAGTGCCTCCGTGTTCTCAATACAAAACTTGACACCATTATTCGCCTCCTCGCTCTGCAAACCGCGGACTACTCCGCATTGCGCCAGGAAGAGGTCAATATAAGCGCTGGCGGTCTCAGCACCTTTGTAAAAGAGAATTTTCAGCTCGGTGATATGGTCGAGGTTCGGATGATGTTGCCGACATCGCCTTACACGATATTCTATATCTATGGAAATATCGTGAAGATCGATAAGGAATGCAACCGGTCGAAGGTTTCAATTGAATTTACCATGATAGACGAAGATATACGGGAACATATAGTGAAATACGTTTTTGAGCGTCAACGGGAAATACTGCGTAAGAAGCGAAGGCAAGAGGCTGACTAATGTTCGTAATCATAGGCATTGTGATTGTCATCAGTTCGGTTTTGGGCGGATACATGATGGAGCATGGGAACCTGAGTCTCCTGGTCCAGCCCGCCGAGCTTGTGATCATATTTGGCGCAGCCTTGGGCGGATTCGTCATTGCTTCACCGCTGAAGGTCATAATAGCTGTAAAATCCGGTGTCCTGCGGATGTTCAGCAGTAAAGTGTACACCAGGGACGACTACGTCGAGGCGCTGGTGCTGCTGAGCGAAATTTTCTATAAGATCAGGAAAGAGGGACTGGTCTCGATAGAAAGCGACCTCGATGAACCCGGAAAGAGCGCCATATTCAAGAAATATCCCAAATTTCTTCACAACCACCATGCCGTCTCCTTTCTGACCGATACTTTGAGAACGCTCACCATTACCGACATAGAAGCCCATGAGCTGGCATCGCTTCTTGACTACGAGATAGATGCCCATCATGAGGAGGCAACCATTCCCGCCAAAAGCATTGCAAATGTTGCCGATTCCCTCCCGGGTCTCGGAATTGTCGCGGCGGTTATGGGTATCGTCATCACCATGAAGAAAATCAGCGAGCCGCCGGAGGTGCTGGGGCACAGCATCGGAGCCGCCCTGGTCGGGACTTTCCTGGGTGTTCTGATGTGCTATGGTTTTGTCGGCCCCATGTCACGCAATCTTGAGGCCGTTGCCAACGAGGACCGTGAATATCTTACGGTAATCAAGGCGGCACTCCTGGCTTTTGTCAACACCCCCTCTCCACAGGTGGCCATCGAGTTTGCGAGAAGGGTGGTTCCGAACGATCTGAGGCCCAGCTTCCTCGAACTGGAGACGCTCATCAAGAAAGCCAAGAAATAGTATGGAAGAGAAAACAAAGAAAATAATCATAAAACGAGTCAAGCGCGGACACGCGGAGCACCACGGCGGAAGCTGGAAAGTCGCATACGCTGACTTTGTCACGGCTATGATGGCGTTTTTCCTGGTCATGTGGCTTCTCAATATGACATCGCAGGAGAAAAGGGCTGTACTTGCCCTGTACTTCAAACACTTCAGTCTCTTTGAGAAGAGTGGGCAGTCGTTCATGTACGATGGAGGACAGAGACCCACCGGGCAGAATCATGGCGGCGATGAGGTGGTGGAGACGGGTGAATTCTCAAGCGGCCTTACAAATGATGAACTGTCAAAGAGACTCCTGACCGGGGTCGAGCAAAGCGTGCAGGGCCCCGCGCAGCAACAGGTGTTGATCGCGGTTACCCCGGAAGGCATACGAATTCAGATTGTAGACTCACGGGAGAACCCGATATTCCAGCCCGGGAGCGCCCAGTTAACGGATTCCGCCAAGAAGATAATAAGGACCCTGTGCACGGTGCTCAAAAACTTCCCGAATGATATTGCGGTCGAAGGCCATACTGACTCTTCCCAAAGCAAAAACGAACAGACTTCAAATTGGGAACTGTCGATTGCGAGGGCCTCGTCAGCCAGACGGGAATTGGAGCAATCGGGGATAGAGCCATCAAGAATCGCGAGAGTTGTCGGCTACGCGGACAGGGTGCCGCTTTTGCCTGAATTGCCTTCCGATGCCAGAAACCGGCGCATCAGCATTGTCTTCATGAAAGGCAAAAAGTTCAAGCCGGCCGAAAAACTCGATTGGCTCATGAAGCCGCCCGTTTGACGACCGGTACCGTTTAATGCTCCACTGAAACATGGAGCATTTGAGCCGCGAACCTTCCGCTCGGGATCGGATCGGGAGACAGCCGCGGCTTAATCGGGCCAGGCAGTATGCAGCCGCCACTGGCGGAAGATGAAATTCCCGATGGAGTGCGCCTCGGCACTCCATTTTCATTTCGCTATCTGGTAAAAGAGCGCGGCGATCGAACGGATTCCAAGATGATAATCCTCAAGAGAAAAACGCTCATTCGGAGAATGGGCCCCATCATCATTCTGTCCCCAGCCTAAAAGAAGAATGTTGTCCTGCCGCAGGTGCTTTTTTATGTGGCTCACAACCGGAATCGATCCACCCTCGCGGATAAAGACGGGGCTTTGGCCGAACCCAACCTGGATGGCTCTTTCCGCCGCCTGCATGGCGTGTGTCCGCCGGGACACCAGAACGGGATCGGCCCCGTGCAACTGGTTGATATTTATCGTGATGCCAGGTGGAGTATTGTCCAGGATGAACCGGCGAAAAAGAGCGGCAATGTCTTCGGGATGCTGGTCCGGGACGAGCCGCATGCTCACCTTGGCCCCGGCCCGGGCGGGGATGATCGTCTTGGCTCCTTCGGCCGAAAAACCGCCCCACAGCCCGTTTATATCAAGCGTCGGTCTTGCGCCCTTGCGCTCGAGGAGCGTGTAACCGGGTTCTCCCGCAAACTCCGGGATTCCGAGGTATTCCCTGATGCCTTCACTGTCCAATGGCAGCGCGGCCATTTCCTCTCTTTCCCATTTTTCCAGCGGCAGCACATCATCATAAAAGCCGGGCAGGGCAACGGTTTCGTCGGGGTTCTTCAGTCTTGCCAATAGATCGACCAAAACCTGAGCCGGATTCCTCAGAAATCCGCCGAATCCTCCCGAGTGCAGATCGAACCGCGGTCCTTGAACGTCCATCTGGAAATAGCAAAGACCTCTCAGTCCGTAGGTGATTGCCGGTTGCCCGGGTCCGAACTGAGCCCCGTCCGAAATGGCGACCACATCGGCACGCAATTCGTCCCGGTGTTCCTTGAGGAAGTCCTCGAGATTGGGGCTTCCTATTTCTTCCTCTCCCTCGACAAGGAACTTGAGGTTGAGGGGGAGCTTTTCCCCCGCTCCCAACAGTGCTTCCACGGCCTTGATATAGGACAGGAACTGCCCTTTATCGTCAGTTGCGCCGCGGGCATAAATGTAACCGTCGCGGATGCAGGGGCTGAATGGAGGTGTCTTCCATTCTTCGAGAGGATCGGGCGGCTGGACATCATAGTGGCCATAGATGAGCAGAACGGGCGCACCAGGGACTTCAGGCGACTGCGCAAAAACCACGGGATGGCGTTTTGTTTCGTACAGGCGTCCCTCTATTCCGCAAGCCCTGAGTTGTGTGAGAACCCATTCAGCGGCCCTCCTGATGTCAACCTGGTGCGCGGAAAGAGTACTGACACTTGGAATTTCCAGGAACCGGGCGAGGTCCTTCACGAAGCCATCCCGGTTGCGAACGATGAAAGAAGAGACAATATCAGGCAACATTTAACTGCTCCCGCAAGGGTTGTTGGTGTCATTTAAGAGATGTGGATGCCGTGCATTTCTAAGCTAGACTCATTCAGACCATTTTTCAACCATTCAGGGAAGAAAGGCGGTCCGCCTATCGCGCCAAAAGTTAAAGCCACTCTAAATTGTGGTTCTGGAGTAGTTAGATTACAATAGGAGCGGGAAAAAGGATGGGAGGGAAAAAGAACCGATGGAAAGGCGGCTGAAGGTAGTCTCGAGTATCGAGGAAATACCGAGGGAAGAGTGGAACGCCTTGGCCATGCGGTCCTCTCCGATTATGGACTGGGAGTATCTCCATGCCCTCGAAAAATCCGGCTCCGTATCACGGGACCGGGGTTACAAGCCGGCTCATATGGCTGTCTATGATGGATCGAAACCGGTTGCGATAGCCCCGTTTTACCAGCGGGACCGGGCCTGGGTCGAATTTGGCGACGGGGGGCTCATCGAATTTCTCACCGAACTGACGGGGCTTCCATTTAACTCGGGGCTGGTTGGAAGCATTCCATTTACGCCCATTCCCGGATACGATTTTCTTCTCAGTCCGAATACCCGGGCACAACCGATTCTTAACGAGATGATCGAGAGGATAGACAACCTGTGCAGAGAGCGCATGCTTTCCACGAGCCGCATTTATTTCGTTGCGCCCGAGTCGCCGCTGCACTCCATTTTGGTGGAAAACGGCTATGTTGGACTCAGCGGCAGCTACCTGCTCTGGTTCAACCGCGGCTACAAAACATTCGATGAATATCTGGCCTCCTTCCGATCCGCCCGGAGAACAAAGATAAAAAGAGAGTGGCGAACCATCCGTGAGCAGGGGATCAGACTTGAAATGATTAATGGGTTCGACGCTTCGGATGCGGATTTCGAGGACATGCACCTGCTCTACAGGCATACCTGGATGAAGCATATGGGACCGGGAATCCGGCCATTTCTCAACGAATCTTTCTTTAACATGCTGTCCACGAACTATCGGCACAGGACGAGCTTCGTGGTTGCATCCCTCGATGGCAGGCGCGTGGCGATGTCTTTGTTTTATCATAAAAACGGGATGCTCTACGGCCGGTACTGGGGGTGCTTTCAGGAAATACCTTTCCTGCATTTTACGGCATGCTACTACTACCCCATTTCCTATGCGATAGATAACCAGATAAAAATGATGGACCCGGGATTCGGTGGCGAACACAAACTTATCCGTGGCTTCGAGTCAGCACCCGTTTCCCACTACATAAAATTTCACGACGACAAACAACGCAGAATTGCAAATGCCGTTATCGAACAAATGCGCGATCAGCTCGTTTTGAAGTAGGGCGCGACATTGGCGTTGTCAAACGAGCACTGCATACGTGGTCGAAGGGGG
>JBDKTY010000040.1:0-4721 GCA_039679945.1 Syntrophobacter sp.
CCTCGTCACCAGGGCCGATCCCCAGAACATGCATGGCAAGCTCGAGGGCCACCGTTCCATTGGCAAGGGCAACGGCATGCTTCACCCCGTGGAACGCGGCAAATTCCCGTTCGAAGCTGTGCCCCTCTTCCCCGGTCCAATAATTCACCTTCCCGGAATTGAGGACCCGGTTGACCGCCTCGATTTCATCCGGATTAAAGAAAGGCCATGCCGGAAACCGCCTCGTGGGGATCTGAACATCAACCGGTATGTCCAGGACTTGCTTGCTTATTAACATGGCCGATTACCAGCACGATCTATCGGTCTTGCAGGAACACCCACGACCGTCTGTCCAGCTTCGATGGATCTGGTGACGCATGCCCCGGCTCCAATCGTCACATTATCACCGATGACCAGCGGTTCATTCTCGGCGCCGTTCACAAAGACAGCGCCTGTTCCCACATACACCTGGGACCCGATATGTACATAACCGGAAACGTGAACTCCGGGTGCCAGAGTACTGTAATCACCAATCCGCACATCATGACCGATCGTACAACCCAGGTTGATATGAACATGTCTTCCTATTGTGATATTCGTGGTCAGGATATTCCCGGCACAGATTATTGCCCCTTCCCCGACCTCGATCCACTGCGATTGTTCAACTTGGGGGTGAACGATGCTCTCGAAATCGAAGCCCGCCGCCTGTGTCTTTGCCACAACAGTTTCCCGTGTTCCGGGCATTCCGATGGCGCATACCACTCTGGCATCGGGAAAGGAACGGTGGGCTTGCTGTAATCCGGATATGAGAAGCCCGTTGACTTTACATCCATACAGATCCTGATTGTCGTCTATGAAGCATACCACCTCATAGAGTTGTTCCCCTCGGTTGCATGTTTGCACGAGCCACGCAACTTCTCTGCCGAATCCACCGGCACCGTATACCGCAATCTGCTGCAGACTCAAGATTCACCATCCTTCCCTCTTTGTGTATTTCCCATGAATTCTCTGGCAGTAGCTTCGCCCTGTTGAGAAATCCCTTCACGCCTGAGGATCTTCCAGATTGTCATCCCAATGATTTTTATATCCAGCCACAGAGACCAGTGATCCACATACCAGACATCCAGCTCAAACTTCTTCTCCCACGAAATGGCGTTGCGCCCGTTGATCTGCGCCCAGCCGGTGATGCCCGGTTTGACTTCGTGCCTGCGCGCCTGTTCCGGTGTATACCGATCAAGATACTGCATCAACAAGGGCCGAGGGCCGACCAGGCTCATGTCGCCTTTTATGACATTCCACAGTTCCGGCAATTCATCGAGGCTTGTAATGCGGAGAAAACGACCAAAGGCTGTCAGACGTTGTGAATCGGGTAGGAGGTTTCCCCTAGGGTCACGGATGTCGTTCATCGTCCTAAATTTATACATTTTGAATGGCTTACCATTCAATCCAGGGCGAATCTGAATGAAAAATATTGGTGATCCGATGAGCAGACGAACCAAGACAAACAATGTAATCAATAGAGGCGAAAGGGCCAACAACATAACAGTCGAACCCAGAACATCACAAAAACGCTTTGGCATGCTTTGTTGCAATATGCTACGTCAATTCCAGAAGTGTCATCAACGCTCGGTTCACACTATGCACGTCAAAGCGTTCCTCAGCCAATGAGCGACTACGTGTCCCCATCCTTGCCCATTCGTCCCGGTGTTCAATGAACCAGACCATTCTTTCTCCCAGTGCAGTAGGATTTGCCTTTGGAATCAAATATCCGTTCTCACCAGGGATCACCGTCTCACGACAGCCAGGGACATCCGTGGTCAGAATCGGCCGTCCCGTTGCCATCGCCTCCAGGACTGTACGCGGCATGCCTTCTTGGTACGATGGGAGAACAAAAACATGACAACTCGCAAGGAAAGGCCTCGAGTCCTCGGTCGCCCCCATATACTCAATCCATCCACGTGCTTCCCATCCTTTGACCTCTTCCATTGGGATACCATCCGGTGAAGGGTCCATAGGACCTACCAACCGGAATACCGCAGCAGGATAGTGATCCTTCACCCACTGTGCTGCCTGAGCATATTCACGAAAACCTTTTCCTCCAAGCAACCGACCGATCGCAATAAACACGGTCCCATCCCGGGGCAAAGGCACAAAGCTGAATCGATCCAGATCAACACCTGAGCCATTCACCAATGCACATTTAACTTCATCAACAATCCGTCGATCAATGAAAAGGTCTCGATCATCCGGGTTCTGAAAAATCACCCGCGAGGCACCGGACAACGCCACACGATAAAGCCGGACAACCATCGCAGTCAGCAACTTGCGAACAATACCGCCATTCAGAAAGGCAAAACCCAATCCGGTTATAAGGGCATAAAAGCGAGAGGTTGAAACCCCTTTCAACGCTATGCCGCTCCAAATAACTGGTTTGATCGTGTAAGAAAACACTATGTCAGGCTTTAACTCCCTTAAAGCATGACGCAAGGCTAAATAAGTTTGAACGTCTTTCACCGGATTCATACCATTGCGCTGAACAGGATAAGACCTATAGCCCACTCCCATCGAGGCAAGCTGTCCTATTACCTCTGGAGTGGCTTCGGAAGCCATAGCCGTTACCTCATGCCCTTCCTTCGCCAGTTGTTTTAACAGCTCTCCCCGAAAATTAATCAAGGATTCCGGTAGCGCCCCAATCACCACAATCCGCTTCAATCACCCCCCCATCGTCATTCTAAGCAGCCGGGCCAAACGCGGGGCCGTTTGTTGAACGGTGTACTTATCCTCCACAAGCCGTCTCCCCGTACTGCCCATACGCTCACGCAAGGGGGCATCCCGCAGCAAGGCCTCCAGCGCCGCAGCCCATTCCTCATCAGTGCTGGCCAAAAACCCGTTGACGCCCTCGCGCACAAGTGACAGATTCATACCCACAGGTGATGCCACCACCGGCAATCCGCAACCCATATACTGAATCAGTTTATAACCGCATTTGCCACGTTCCCAAGGTGTATCGGGTAAAGGCATCACTCCCACTTGGCAGGCATGGATCTGGTCCACCTCCGTCGCTTCGCTCCAACTGACATACTCTACATCTACACCAGGCAGTTCGAGCCTTGCGCCAATAACCCGCAGTTTAAACGTACAACGCTCACCCAGAGCCAGCAAAGGGTTATGGATCAGTTTGAGGTAATGGACCGAAGAAGGAGAACCTATCCAGACAATACGCGGCACATTTTCTATAGATTCTGTTGCAGGTCGAATAATGTAACGATCCAGATCAATCACGGTGGGCAAACCTTCCACCCATGGCGCACCGGCATCTCTCGCCCGCTGGGCCAGGTAATCGTTACCACATACCACCAAGCGTGCTCTCGCCATCAACACATCAAGACGCCGTCCCAGAAAACGCCGTACCCAAGGGGAAGAATTTAAGTCGTAGTTGTGAAACAGCGCATCATCGTAATCCAGCACATACGGAACACCGCCCAATAGAGCACTCTCAAACCATGCGGGGAGCCAAGGCAAGGCCTCTTTTTCAATCCACACCAGATTAAACCGATGCCTATCCAACATTTTCCTAACGCGTCTCGCATAAGCCTTTATCACCGCTGCAGGCGAATATTTGCCATCCTGATATTTTTCTGAAAGCAGGGCATCGTTAAATAGAGGCTGTACAGTGCATTCCATACCGCTCTGCCTCAAGAAGGGCAAAAACTGGAGAGAGCGCAAACGTGATGATGCCCCGAGATAACCATATCGGGATAGCAGCAGTACCTTCATGCCTTATGCAATTCTCTCTTCAGAATAGCAGGCAGGGCACGCCAGAGCATGGTGTACGCAGTCAGGGTGTTACGAACATCATCTATCCCACCGCGCAGAAAAGAAAATACTAACCTTGACACCGGCTCAATAAGCATCGTAACGGCCAGCAACAGCAAAGCCCGCACGCAGGAAAAATGCTTGAAACCATACAGCAAGCGACTGCGTAGGGAATAAAAAAGCCGCTCAGCCTTCACTTGCTGTGATGTGCCACCGCCCGCATGAAAGGCCTGCGCTCCAGCAAGGAAGATGCTGCGATAGCCCATCTTATAAGCACGGTAGGAAAAATCCACCTCTTCAAAATAAACGAAGTAACGTTCATCAAACCCTTTAAGTTCTCGAAATAAAGCGACACGCACAAAAAAGAACGCTCCGATTATCTGATCGACCTCTCGGGAATCGCCATGATCCCACTCCGCCATATTATGGCCAAGTGCTTGCAGACTGGATAATTTTGACAATCCCAGCGCTTGGGCCACATACCTTCCTATCGATGGGAATCGCGAACAAGTTCGGGAGACCTGCCTCGTAGTGTCGATCAACTGAATACCGCAAATCCCCACTTCAGAGTTCTTCTGCTGCTGCATGAACGTCAAAGGCACAGAAAGCGAGTTCTCAAACAATCTGGTGTCGGGATTCAGAAAAAGTAAATATTCGCTTCTCGCCAGCGTTGCACCCAGGTTGCACGCTACGCCGAATCCTCGGTTTTCTGTGTTTCGAATAACATGAAATTCAAAGGGTAGATTGTCAGACTGCGCAATAAAAAGTTCCAGGGAATTGTCCGTGGATGCATTGTCAACAACGATAACTGACGCGACTAACCCTAAGTGATATTTTTTAATGCTAGAGATGACCTCCGCCAACTGCTGACCAGAGTTCCAGTTAACCAATAAAATATCAAGCATGCCACGACTCACGTGCCGAGA
>JBDKTY010000041.1:0-21779 GCA_039679945.1 Syntrophobacter sp.
CGCTATTTAGTTTCCAAAGAGCACGCCCCCTAACTCACCAGGGACTTTTTAGTCTACTTTAACGCGATTAGTCTGTCAACCGCTTTTTTTCTTTCGCGCCCTGTCATTCCCGAGCGCAATCTCACTACTATATCTCACTCACGATTTTTGTCAAACTTAAAATCCATCGGGGTCAAACTTTTTTTCGCCCCCTCCAAGACAAGGCCGCTCACCGCTAAACAGATCACTGTAGCGCTATATGATCGCCTTTATTCTCGTTTGGATGGATTTTTAAAAGATCGGAGCGCCTTGCAGGGTACTTCTTCCAACCGGTGACTTACTCCCAATTACTCCTAAGAATTAACCCTGTTCAATAACACTTATTACAGCGAACAAGCTTTGTTTCTCAGGAATCCGTTTCCCATGCGAAGAAGTGCTGTATATAGCGCAACCCACCGCGCCCGTCAATAACAAAATCCGCTACGCAATACGAATTCGATGTACTTTCTTCTTCCCCGCCTTCAGCACGATCGCGCCGTCACGCAAATGGTGCGCGCTTACACGGTAATCGATATCGCAAACGCGCTCCTCGTTCACGTACGCCCCGCCCTGCTGGACCAACCGCCTCGCCGCACTCCTGGAATCACACAGTTTCATCTCGGCTAGAAGCTCATAAATAGCAATGCCCGCCTCCAGGCGACCGATTTCCACAACGGTTGTCGGCACCGCATCGGCCTTTTCACTCGATTGCCTCGGAATGGTACTCGACGGCAAAAGATCCCCCGGGATTGTTCTGCGTCCGAAAACACTCCCCGCTGCCTCCATCGAGTCAAGGGCAGCCTGCACCCCATGGGCGAGCCGTGTCACCTCGAATGCGAGAATGCTCTTGCACGAATTCAGATCCTGGCCTTCGAGACCGGATACGGTCTCGATTTCAGACACAGGAATGAACGTGTAGAGTTTCAGGAACCGCACGACATCGCGGTCATCACTATTGATCCAGAACTGGTAAAAATCGAAAGGGCTTGTCTTATCACCACTGAGCCACACGGCACCGGCGGCGGTCTTTCCCATTTTGGCGCCGGAGGCCGTTGTGAGCAGTGGAAACGTTATCGCGTGGGCGCCCGTTCGCAGCTTGCGCCGTATAAGCTCAATACCCGCGACTATATTGCCCCACTGGTCGTCTCCGCCCATCTGGAGCAGGCACTGGTGCTTTTGGGCCAGGTGATAAAAATCATACGCCTGAAGCAGCATGTAGTTAAACTCGATGAAGCTCAAACCTGCTTCAAGCCGAATCTTGTAACTTTCCGCCGCGAGCATCCGGTTCACGCTGAAATGGCGCCCGATGTCCCGGAGAAACTCAATATAGCGAAGATCAACCAGCCAGTCGGCATTGTTTACTATAAGTGCTTTGCCTTCATCGAAGTCGAGGAATCGCGAGAGCTGATTTCTAAGCGCGGCCACATTGCCCGCGATCTGATCGAGACCGAGAAGCTGGCGCATTTCGGTCCGGCCGCTGGGGTCACCGACAAGGCCCGTGCCGCCACCGACGAGGACGACGGGGCGGTGCCCCTCACGCTGCATATGCGCGAGGGCCATGATGGGAACAAGGCTTCCGACGTGGAGACTGTCCGCGGTGGGATCAAATCCGATGTAGCAGGTGGACTCCCGCGAGAGATACTCCCTCAATGCATCCCTATCCGTGGACTGCGCGATGAATCCGCGTTCATTTAAAATATCGAAGACATTATTCACCGGCCCAAAGAATCCTTTCTACCACTTCGATCCGTGGCGTCCCGCTCCTGATTACCGGACAGGCGCCTGCCCGGTCAAAGCTCAAGCGCCAATCACTTTTGCGACCGGAGCAGAGTTCCTCCGGCAGTGCGGTTTATTTAGCGTATTCCACCGCCCTGGTTTCACGGATGACCGTCACCTTGATCTGGCCGGGGTACGTAAGCTCGCTCTCGATTTTCTTGGCAATATCCCGGCTGAGAAGAGCGACATCGGCGTCGTTGACGATGCCGCTTTCCACGACAATGCGCAGTTCCCTTCCCGCCTGAATTGCATAGGCTTTGCTAATGCCATTGAAAGAACTCGCGATGCGCTCAAGGTCCTCGAGCCGTCTGACATAGGTCTCCAGCAACTCCTTGCGGGCGCCGGGCCTCGCGCCGGACAGAGCATCCGCGGCCTGAACGATGATGGCCATCACGTCTTCCGCGGGGACATCTTCATGGTGGGCCGCGATCGCATGCACGATAGCCGCGTTTTCACCGTACCGCCGGGCGAGGTCGGAACCGATCGCGGCGTGTGGTCCCTCCATTTCATGATCGACTGCTTTGCCAATGTCATGGAGAAGACCCGCGCGTTTGGCCTGTTTTTCATTGAGTCCGAGTTCGGCTGCCATTATTCCACAAAGAAAGGAGACTTCACGGGAATGCTGCAGGACATTCTGAGCATAGCTCGTTCGAAATTTGAGCTTTCCGACAAGCTTTGTCAGTTCGGGATGTATACCGTGAACACCGACGTCGAAGGCGGCCTGTTCGCCCGACTCGCGTATCGAGGTTTCAATCTCCGCTGTCACCTTTTCCACGACTTCCTCGATCCGGGCGGGATGAATACGCCCATCCGAGATCAGCCTTTCGAGGGATACTCGGGCAACTTCGCGCCTGACGGGGTTAAAGCCGGAAAGGATCACGGCTTCGGGTGTATCATCGATAATCAGGTCAACTCCCGTCGAGGCCTCGATAGCACGAATATTTCTACCTTCCCTCCCGATGATGCGTCCCTTCATCTCTTCGTTTGGAAGGCTTACGACCGATACGGTCTTCTCAGCCACATAATCGCCCGAATACCTCTGAACAGCCAGGGAGATAATGTCCTTGGCCTTCCTGTCGGCGGTCTCGCGGGCTTCTGTTTCGATTTTCTTTATAATGACGGCGGCATCGTGGCGGGCTTCGTCCTCTATAGAGGCAATGAGCATCTCCTTGGCTTGCTGGCTGGACATTCCGGATATGCTCTCCAGCTTCCTCTTCTCCTCTTCCATCAGGCCCTGTAATTCACGCTCACGATCAGAAATGTCCTTTTCCTGGTTGGATAACTGTCTTTCCCGCTTGCCGAGCCCTACATCTCTCTTATCGAGTGCCTCGGCCTTTCGGTCCAGATTTTCCTCTTTTTGCAGAATACGTTTCTCAAGGTTTTGAAATTCTTTCCGGTTCTCCCTTGTCTCCTTTTCGAATTCCGCTTTCATCTGGAACAGGGTGTCCTTGGCCTGGAGAATTGCCTCCTTCTTTATAGTCTCCGCTTCCTTTTTCGCTTCCGAGACCACATTTCGGGCTTCGATCCCGAGCCTCTGATGCTTCTTTTCCAACCATAGATAGCGGCATACAAACCCCACGGCGCCACCGGCCGCAAGACCAATAATAAATATCAAAATCCCAGATATATAGCTCATTTCTTCAGATTCCTTTCGAGCCTCGACAATTCGGAATTCACCAGGTGCAAAATCCCGCCAAAACTGAGACTAAGAGCCAGTTGCATTAGTTAATTCAAGGACTTGCAATAGAGAACACATAGGACTGCGAGTTGGTAAAAGGCAGGAAAAGCACGGACAAGCGGCTGAGGCGTCGAGAGGCTCTCGACAATCTGTCAGAAGAGAGGAAAAGAGCGACCCCCCGCATTGTGCCGTGTTGGCAGGTGGTCTTGAACCGTAAGGTCCAGGTGGGCGCCCTATTGCTCCTTTAGGCTTTCAGCCCGAGGGCTGACCTGCACACCAGAACAAGGCAGAGCTCCCGATTGTTAAGTGTTGGCTCAGAAACATTCTGCCAATCACGAACACAGCAGGGGCGAACCGAAAAGTGCTGCTCAATTATCCCGATTTATTCTTTCGGCCTGCGCCGGTTACGCTCTTATTGTAACCCCAAATGCACGCCGGAGATAAGTATAAGTATTTCTTCCCGAATAATCCGGTAATGAGTGACCGGTTTGTGCCGGTTCTTACCTCTTTTTCCGCTTTTCACTCCAAAGACAGCCCGAACGAACTTTTCCTCCGGTGTTCAACAAAAATAGACTGATCTACGTTTCCGCCACCGCGACTGCCCCGTCGGCAAGTGGCCTCATATAGCAACCGTCTTCGGAAAATACCGAAAACGCGCAAAAAAACACACATCCGGAAGTCATTTTATCTGAACGGCTGGGAAATAGTCAAGATCATTATGGGTTGGGCGGGTGCGGGGGTATTTCAGGGATATGAAGCGGAAAGCCCCCGCGATGAACGGGAGGCTTTCCGCCATGAACAAGAAGCTTATCTTCTCTCAGCTACCTTGAGTCGCGCCACGGCTCTCTGCAGTGCGGCCTGGGCACGCATGAACTCCACCTTGTCCTTCGCTTCGGCCAAGCGGCGCTCTGCCCTTTCCCGGGCGGCTTTGGCACGCATCACATCGATCTCGGTGGCTTCCTCCGCCGCCGTGGCCAATACCGTGACGTGATCGGGCAGCACTTCGGCGTACCCTCCCATTATCGCGATATGACGCGAGGATGCGCCGATGCGAAACCGTAGCTCCCCGACCTTGAGCTTGCACAGGAAAGGAATATGGCCAGGAAGCACGCCAAATTCCCCTTCTTCTCCCGGAGCAACCACAATGTCCACGGGTTCGCTGAGAACCTTCTTCTCAGGCGTTACGATATCGAGCAAAATTTTATCGGCCATACGCTCACCATTTTCCTGTTAGGCCGCAGCCATCTGCTTGGCCTTCTCAACCGCTTCCTCAATGCCACCGACCATATAGAAAGCCTGTTCGGGGACGTCGTCGTGTTTGCCCTCACAGATTTCCTTGAACCCTCTGATGGTGTCTTCCA
The DNA here is from genome assembly GCA_039679945.1 of Syntrophobacter sp. Classification (GTDB taxonomy): domain Bacteria; phylum Desulfobacterota; class Syntrophobacteria; order Syntrophobacterales; family Syntrophobacteraceae; genus SbD1. Next base: position 4,834 of record JBDKTY010000041.1, read on the forward strand.
TCTTAACGTATTTTCCGGCAACACCCGTAAAGGTCTCCGCAACATTGAAGGGCTGCGAGAGGAAACGCTGCATCTTACGAGCCCGTGAAACCGTCAGCTTGTCTTCGTCGGAAAGCTCGTCCATGCCGAGGATGGCGATGATATCCTGGAGATCCTTGTACTTCTGGAGGATCTGCTGCACTTCGCGCGCCGTCGAGTAGTGTTCCGCTCCAAGCACGTTCGGGTCCAGGATGCGAGAGGTGGAATCCAGCGGGTCGACCGCGGGATAGATGCCAAGCTCCGCAATCTGACGCGAGAGAACGACCGTTCCGTCCAAGTGGGCAAACGTGGTTGCCGGGGCGGGGTCGGTCAAGTCGTCGGCGGGCACGTAAACGCACTGCACGGATGTAATCGAGCCCTTGGTGGTCGAGGTGATCCGTTCCTGGAGTTCTCCAAGGTCGGTACCCAGAGTAGGCTGGTAACCGACCGCGGAAGGCATGCGGCCAAGAAGGGCGGATACTTCCGCGCCCGCCTGAGTAAAACGGAAGATGTTGTCAACGAACAGAAGAACGTCCTGTCCTTCGATATCACGGAAATACTCGGCAACCGTCAGAGCGGAAAGAGCAACGCGCGCGCGTGCTCCGGGCGGTTCCGTCATCTGCCCGTACACGAGTCCCGCACGCGGTAGAACCCCCGACTCCTTCATTTCATGGTAAAGGTCGTTGCCTTCACGGGTTCTTTCACCCACGCCCGCGAAAACCGAAATACCGCCGTGCTGCATGGCGATGTTGTGGATCATCTCCATCATAACGACCGTCTTACCGACACCCGCGCCGCCGAACATGCCCATTTTACCGCCACGTGGAAACGGAACGAGAAGGTCGATAACCTTGACGCCTGTTTCGAGGACTTTGACCGAGGTATCCTGTTCGGTGAAAGTGGGGGCGCTTCTATGAATCGGCATGTATGTCTCGGTAGTGATAGGTCCGAGTCCGTCCACGGTTCTTCCAACCACGTTCAGAACACGACCGAGAACGGTTTTGCCAACCGGCATCATGATGGGTTTTCCGGTGTCCTTCACCGCCATTCCGCGCACGAGACCGTCTGTGAGGTCCATTCCGATGGTGCGCACCACGTTGTCACCCAGATGCTGGGCTACTTCCAGGACGAGGTTGTCTTCATCGGGACCAAGTCCGGGATTGCTGACGAACAGAGCTGTCAAAAGAGGCGGCAGCTTGCCCTCCGCAAACTCGATGTCCACAACGTTTCCAATTACCTGTACGATTTTCCCCAAGTTCATGGGCCTGTATCCTCCCTTAATCCAACCGGCTGATTTCTATTTCCTGAGGGCTTCGGCACCGCCGACTATATCCATCAATTCCTTCGTAATCCCAGCCTGCCTCGCCTTGTTGTAGATGAGGGTAAGACTCCTCACCAGCTCCTTGCAGTTGCTTGTCGCGTTTTCCATGGCGGCCATTCGCGCGGCATGCTCACCAACGGATGTCTGGTAAAGGGTCTCCAAGACCTGCACATGAATGTAATTTGGGAGCAAGTCTTGCAGCAAGGCTTGGTGAGAGGGCTCAAAAAGGTATTCAAAATGCCCATCCTTACCCTCCGGGGAACCGCTTGCGTCAGGCGTGATGGGGAGTAGCCGGAACATCGTGGCTCGTTGTTTTGCAATGTTTATGAAATGGCTGTAGATGACGTAGACTTCATCCGCCGCATCCATTTCAAACTGCTCGATGAGTTCACTCCCGATCTTGCGGGCATCATCAAAACTCACCTTGTTCAACAGCCCGAAGTACCTCTGGCGAATGTCAACTTTGCGCCGCCTGAAGTATTCATTGCCTTTCCTGCCGGCCGTGGTCAGGGTGACCTGAACCCCCTCGGCGTTTTTGGCCCTGATGAACCTTTCCGCTGCGACGATCAGATTAGTGTTAAAGCTGCCACAAAGACCTCTGTCCGCAGTTACCAGTAAAAGCTCGACCTTTTTCACCTGCTCTTTGGGTGTGAGCAGAGAATACTGGCTCGCATCCTCGACTCCCGCGGCAAGTCGTCCGATAAACTCCTTGAACTTGAGCGCGTAGGGATGGAACCGTTCCATATTCTGCTGGGCGCCGCGGAGCTTCGCGGCGGCGACCATGTTCATAGCCTTCGTAATCTGCGAGGTCTTTTTTACGGCGTCAATTTTTCTTTTGATGTCCCTTAGAGTTGCCATTGGTATGCTCTTTCTCTCATTTTATGGACGCCAACTACGCCTGAAAAACCCCCGCAAATTCGGTCAACGCCGCGCTCATCTTGGAATCGAGCGCATCGCCGATGATGTTCTTTTCCTTGATTTCAGCCAAAATCTCGGGATACTTCCGCTCCACGAACGTAAGCATCTGTTGTTCGTACAGGCCAACCTTTTCGATCGGGATCGTATCCAGAAACCCCCTGGTGCCGGAGTACAGGGACATGACTTCCTTTTCGGCCGGCATTGGCTGGTATTGCGGTTGCTTGAGCAGTTCAACCAGGCGAACACCGCGATTCAACTGGGCCTGGGTTGACTTGTCCAGATCGCTCCCGAATTTGGCGAATGCTTCCAGTTCTCTGTACTGGGCGAGTTCAAGACGCAACTTGCCGGCCACCTGCTTCATGGCCTTGGTCTGCGCGGCGCCGCCGACTCGGGATACGGAAAGACCGACGTTGATCGCGGGCCGAACACCGGCAAAGAAAAGATTCGGCTCAAGGTAGATCTGGCCGTCCGTGATCGAGATAACGTTCGTGGGAATAAAGGCCGAAACGTCGCCGGCCTGCGTTTCAATAATCGGCAGAGCGGTGAGCGACCCATTGCCAAGTTCCTTGTTGAGTTTGGCGGAGCGCTCAAGGAGCCTGGAGTGGTTGTAGAAGATGTCACCGGGATAGGCTTCACGCGCCGGAGGACGGCGAAGCAGCAGGGACACCTGGCGGTATGCGGCGGCCTGCTTGGAGAGATCATCATAAATAATCAGAGAATGCCTGCCTCTGTCACGATAATATTCCCCCATGGCCGTTCCGGCGTACGGGGCAATATATTGCAGGGCGGCGGGATCGCTCGCGGTTGCGGCCACCACAATCGTGTAGTCCATCGCGCCGTGCTTGCGCAGGGTTTCCACAACCTGGGCAACCGTGGACCTTTTCTGCCCGACGGCGACATAGATACAGATAATACCGCTGTCTTTCTGGTTGATGATCGTATCGACCGCGATAGCCGTCTTGCCGATCTGCCGGTCGCCGATGATCAGTTCGCGCTGTCCGCGCCCAACCGGGGTCATGGCATCGATGGCCTTCAACCCGGTATACATGGGCTCGTTAACGGACTGCCTGGCGATAACACCAGGGGCGATCACCTCGATCCTGTGGAATTCCTTGCTGTCGATCGGGCCCTTTCCGTCAACGGGATTCCCGACGGAGTCGATGATGCGGCCCAGTACGGCGTCACCAACGGGCACTTCCGCGATCCTGCCCGTCCGCCTCACCTCGTCGCCTTCCTTGATGTGGACATCCTCGCCCATGATGGCGACGCCCACATTGTCCTCTTCGAGGTTGAGGGCCAGGCCATAAATGTTTCCGTGCTTGGTAGGGAACTCAAGCAATTCCATGGACATGCACTTTTCGACTCCGTATACGCGGGCGATACCGTCGCCAACGGAGAGCACTCGCCCGGTCTCGCTGAGGTCGACCTGCTTCTCGTAGCCCTTGATCTGCTCTCTGATAATTTGGCTGATTTCTTCTGCTCTGATTTCCATTTATCCTACCGCACCCCTCTTCAAAGATTCTTTAAAATTGAGCAACTGCCTTCTGACGCTGCCATCTAAAACAAGGTCACCTATCTGAGCAAAAACTCCTCCCAGAAGCGAGGCGTCCCGCTCAAATTCAACGACAATCTTTTTGCCGATCTTCTTCTCGAGAGTCATGGCGATCTCATCGAGATCGGGCTGTCCAAGCTCAACCGCCGCTTTGACTTTCGCCCGCGCAATGTTGGAATGCTCGTCGATGAGCTTGCGATAATAGTCCCCAATATCGGGCAGGTACTGAATGCGATTTTTTTCGATGAGCAGTGTCAGAAATCCCTTTATCACGGGCGAGAGCTTCATCTTCTTCGCCACCTTCTGAAAGAGACTCTTCTTGCCGGCCGACGGGTAAAGAGGATTCCGGAGTGCATTTCCGAGATCGGGGAGCTTTTTCAGCAGGTCGCCGAATCCGTCAAGCTCATCACCATACCGTTCAATCGCCTTCTCCTCCTCGGCAAGATTGAACAATGCCCTCGAATAGCGTTTGGCTATGATTAGATTTTTCACTTCGCCTCCACCACCATGGTCATGAATTCACGAACCAGACGATCCTGATCATCGGACTGCATGTTTTTTTTCAGAACATCCTCGGCGGCGGCAACCGACAGCTCGGAAACCTCGTCTTTCAGGCTGTCGCGCGCGGCCTGGACTTCCTGTTGGATAGCGATAATTGCCTGTTGCTGGATGTATTCCGCCTGCCGATGGGCGGCATCTATGATCTTCTTCCTCTCGGCCTCGCCCTCCGCGATCAGGTCCTCCACTATCTTTCTGGTTTCCACCTCGACAGCGGCAATCCTGGTCTGGAGTTCAGCATTCTTCTTCTTGGCCTCGGCGGTCCTGACCTCGAGATCGTCAAGCATCCTCTGAATTTCGTCCCGGCGAGCATTCAGGAAATTTGCTATGGGTTTCTTCAGCAGCTTGACCAGAATCCCGAGCAGAATGAGAAAGGCAACCGTGCGGTATGTAAAATCAGTCCAGTTCAAATGGTGCGCCCCACCGGCTTCCGATGCCCACACGCTGCCGTGAAATGAGAAAAAAAGCACTAATCCAATAATCGGCGCAAAGCACTTAGACCTCATCATCGTCCCCATTAGACTCGCCTGCATTTAGATGCTCCTTCCCAAAATCTTCTGCGCCAGTTGCAACGAAAAGGACCGGACCTGGTCGCTGAGCTGGTCCCGGGCGATGCTGATGTCCTTCTGAATCTGGGCGCGCATCTTTTGGAGCTGTACGGCTGACTCTTCGGAAATCTTCTTCAGAAGCTCCTTCTCCTCCTCATAAGCCACTGCCTTGAGATCCTGAATCTTTTGAAGGCCCGTTCTCCTGGATTCCTGAAGTGAGCGTTCATACTGCTGGACCGCGGCCCGCGCTTCCGCGTCCAGACGCTCAATCCCTTCCTGCTTCTCCGCCATCAACCGCTTCCTCTCGGCCACGATACGCCGGATCGGACGGTATAGAATCAGGTTCATCAGGGTGAGAAAAATCAGGAAATTGGCCATTTGAATGAAAAGCGTCACATTGATGTCGATCATCGTACCCTACCCTCCACTTTGGCTGGCGTACCACAAAATTGGAACTATATGCACAGTTAGGCAAACCGGCCCAGTTTGACCCAAGTGCGCAAAATTGATGACTCCTGGCTGGAGCGAGGACCAGTATGGCCGTCGTTACTAGCACAGGTCTGCTTTGTTGGCAAGGGAAAAGCAAAAAGAATCACAATTTTACCTATTGTGACTTATTGTACAATCAGGCGGGGGAACAATTCAACGAGTTTGAAAAACGTAGCGGCGCATGCTCACATTTTCGATCATCCCAATGGCAAGGCATAGTGTAATCAGGGACGATCCCCCATAGCTCACGAAGGGAAGCGTTATCCCCACCACGGGCAAAACCCCGATCACCATGCCGATATTTATGATCGCCTGCCAGAGAATAAGCGCGCTCATGCCGATCACAATCAGTGAGCCATACCGGTCTTTCGACCGTCTGGCCACCCTCAGCGTGAGAAAAATCAAAACACTAAAAAGCACAAGCAGGACAGCGCACCCCACGAAACCCCATTCCTCGGCCCAAACCGAGAAAATGAAGTCGGTGTGTTTCTCCGGGAGGAAATGAAGCTTGTTCTGGGTTCCCTGCAGGAATCCCTTCCCCCAGAGCATCCCCGAGCCGATTGCTATTTTGGATTGCCTGATGTGGTACCCCGCCCCGAGCGGGTCGAGGTCCGGACGTAGAAGTATCAAAATACGCCTTTTCTGGTAAGGTTTCAAGACGTGCTCCCACACCGGGAGTATGAGCGGCATGATTCCAAGACAGAAGACGGCGAGATATTTCCATCGCACCCCGACAAAGATAACAATCGTGACGGAGATGGCCATAATTGAAATCGCGGTGCCAAGATCCGGTTCGGCAAGGGTCAGAAGCACGGGGACGACGATGAAGCAGATCGGCAGGATCAGTTTTTTGAAACTCGGATAGCTGGCTACCTCCTGCGAGGAAAAGTAGCTGGCGAGCTGAATGACTATGACAACTTTCATGAATTCCGACGGCTGAAACTGGAATCCGGCAATTTCCAGCCACCTTTTGGAACCGTTGACCTCCTTACCCATAATAAGCACCGCGGCAAGAAGGAGAACGACAAAGCCGTAAATCCAGGGGCTCGCCAGCTTCAGCCGCTGGTAATCGATAAAAAGCGAGCAGCACAGCACCGCAAGGCCAATTCCGAGCGACACTATCTGCTTCAAAAACAGATTATTTGTCGGGTGCGCCTGGATCTGCGGGTAGAGGGCGCTGTAGATGCTGAGCAGACCGACCGATATGATCCCAAAAAGCACCCAGATAATCGACCAGTCAAAGTTTTCTATCAAACGCCTGTCCATCATGATGGCGCATAACCTTCCTGAAAGTGTTCATCAATCCTATTGCAAGATTGTATCCGGGAACCTGCCTTTTCCAGGGCATTCATCCCCGCATGCCCGTGCCAGGCTGGAAAGCCCAACCGGTACACCACCGGCTGCATCCCGACTCACGCTCATGCCCCGCCACATACGCGCGGGATCAGCTCCGCTCGACATGAATGGGGCGGGGAGGCATCTCCCGCGTGAGGATCCAATTCGAACCGGACCGACCTGTTTTCCGCAACCATCAGTCCGGCCACAAGTCGGATTTGAAGGCATTTCTACTGCCCGGCCGGCTTCTCCTTACCCTTCAGATAGGAAAGGATAACCTTCTGGACGAGCGGAGCGGCAACGGAAGCCCCGTGCCCGCCATTTTCCACTATCGCGCTGACGCAAATCTTCGGATCTCCCGCGGGCGCGTAGCCGACATACCATGCATGGTCCCTCTCTTTCGCCTTGGCCAGCTTTTCGAGCAACTTTCTATTGGCCCCCTGCGCCACATGCACTACCTGCGCGGTGCCGGTTTTCCCGGCCATCGGGATAGAGGGGTCCTTGATCGAATGACCGGTTCCACGAGGATCTTCCACCACGCCCGTGAGCCCGCGCTTCACAACGTCGAACCAGCGCTGATCAATAGCAATTTTTCGCTTCAGCCTCGGCTTGATTTCACCTATTTCATCGGGACTAGTGCCCTCGATGCGTTTCACCACGTAGGGATACCAGAGGGTGCCGTTATTTGCGATAGCCGCATAGGCCATGGCGAGTTGCAGCGGAGTGATCAGGTCGAACCCCTGCCCGATGGAAATGGAAATCGTTTCGCCCCGCTGCCAGGGAACGCCGGTTGCCTTCTTCTTCCACCACGAAGTAGGAATGAGTCCCGGATGTTCTCCCTGAATCCCTATTCCCGATCTTTCTCCCAGTCCGAACATATTCGCGTACTGGGCAAGCCTGTCCACCCCAAGCTTCAACCCGAGTTGGTAGAAGTAAACATCGCAACTCTGGATCAAGGCCCGCTCTACATCCAGGCCGCCGTGCCCCGCATCGCGCCAGCAACGGTACTTGCGATCGCCAAACTGAAGGAAACCGGGGCAGTTGAATGTCGAAGTCGGAGTCACGGCGCCCTCCTTGAGTCCGGCGAGGGCGACGAAGGCTTTATACGTGGAACCCGGCGGGTATGCGGCGCCGCTTGCCCGGTTGAGGAGAGGGTGAGTCGGGTCCTTGCTGAGCGCGTTCCACTCCTCCCGCTTTAATCCACGTACGAATTTCTCCTGGTCGAAGCTCGGGCTGCATGCAAATGCGAGCACGGCGCCGTTGGACGGGTCCACCGCTACAATCGAGCCGGTTTTACCCTCCAGAAGTGACTCAGCCTTCTTCTGAAGATCCATATCCAGGGTGAGCCACAGGTTTCTGCCCGATATGGGGAGGACCTCGTCGAGCAGACGTATTCTCCTGCCAACCGCGTCCACCTCTACCTGCCGCCCTCCCCTTTTGCCGTGGAGATACTTTTCGAACGACCCCTCAACCCCTACTTTGCCGATGTCCTCGCCAGGGTAGTAACCCTGATACTTTTCACTTTTCAACTCGGCTTCGGTTATTTCACTGAGATAGCCGATGAGGTGTGCGGCCGTTCCGTTCCATTTGTATTCCCTTTTGGGCTCCAGTTGAATTATGACGCCGGGCAGCCTGATTTTCTGAGCCTCGATGCGTGCCAGACAATCCCTGTCAAGATCACTCGCGAGCCGAATGGGAACGAATTTGGGAGTCGTGCGGTTCGCCTCGATGACGGCGAAAAGATCGTCTGGGTTACGCTCGCAAAGCCGCGCCAATTCCCTGATCGTCAGGTCGAGATCGCGGATATCCTCGCGAATGAGCATCAGGTGGTAGGCCGGACGGTTCTCGACAATCGGCACCCCGTTCCGGTCGAAAATAATGCCGCGGGGGGCGGAGATCTCCTCGATCCGCATCCGGTTGTTCTCGGACTGGAATCGGTAAGATGAGCCCTGCAGCACCTGAAGCTGCCACAACCGTGCGATGTAGATCATGACGAAAATCAGCATCACGCCGATCAGCAGGATGTGTGGCTTCTGAAAAGAAACAGTTTCCGTGCTTTCCCAGTTAATGATCTTTATACCGACTGAGTTTTTGCTTTCTGTTCTTGCCATATTCCAGATCCGGCCGGGTTTGCCCACTAGAATGAACCACGCTGGTTCAGAAGAGGAAAAATCAATAATGGAGCCAGTGTCATGGCCAGGATGGTACGAATCCCCAAGCCAATCCACAACGCAACGAGCGAGGCGAAGTCCATGGGCATGAAGGACAGAAAAAGGCCCATGGCCACGGACTGTCCCAGTGAACATATCCCGACAAGACACATCTGGTAGAACGGATTATGACAGTCGAACTTGTCGGATGCCATGTGCACTAGGCAGATGGCTACGCAGTAGGAAGCAACGTGAAGCCCCCAGAACTCGCCAGAAAAATTATCAACCACAAATCCCCAGAACGATGCCCAGAGGAGTCCGGCAAAAGGGGGCCACTCCATTGCGACGGGGAACATGAGCGCAAGGAGCAAGTCCGCGCGCAGAGCCGGGTAGGGTAATCGAGAGACCAGATGCGCCTGCACCAGCAGCACAAAGAACGTGTACAGGACAATTTTGATTGTACGGCTCAGGGATAGAGTGGGGCCGGGTTGTATGGAACGGATCATTTCTTTTCAACCTTGACCGGAGGCTTCTCGGGAGGTTTCTCGGGAGCTTTTTCCGGGTCGAGATCCAATCCGCCGCCTCCGCGCTTGATCACGAGCACTTCCTCGAGCGCGCTCAGGCGCACCAGCGGTTTGACTTCTATCTTCTGAAAAAGGTCAACGGGGTCCTTGAATGCCGCCTGAATAATTCCAAGCCGCAGTCCTTTCGGATATAGACCGTCCTTGCCCGAGCTAACCACCAGGTCTCCCATCTGGATATCGAGATTGCCCCTCACGTATTTGAGCATGCATCCGTTGGCGTCCTTGCCTGAAAGCACGCCACGCACCCGGTTCCTTTGGATTACGGCGTCCACGGAGCTGCCGGGGTCCGTTATGAGCAAGACGCGGGAGTGCCTGTCCGAGACATCCAGAATGCGCCCGACCAGCCCTTCGTCATTGACCACGGGCATGTCCTGGACGATTCCGTCGCGAAATCCCTTGTCGATCATGAGCGTCTGGAACCAACCCGTGAGATCATGCATAATAACCTGCGCGGCAACCGTCTCGACCTTGATCGATGTCTTGAAATCGAGAAGCCGCCGCAGGCGCAAGTTTTCCACGTATGCCTCGTGATAGCTGGTAATCCGGATTTCAAGTTCGGCAAGGTCTCTCCTCAATGCCTCATTCTCACTGCGCAGGTTTTTCAGCCAGATGTAATCTCGGACCACTTCCTCGAGGCTGGAGAAAATCTTGCCGAAAAATTGTATCGGAGGGCCGACGGTCTCGACCACGGAGCGTTGCAGGAAGTCCATCCGCGCGGGACTGCGGAAATTCAGGGAGAATATATATAGGAACACGCTAATAAAAACGAGGATGAGCACTACGCCGCGGAACCGGCGGAGCCAGGCACCTGCATTGAAAAATTTCATAACTCGGCACTTTGATAAATGAACTCGAGGAACTCATTTCGCCGCTGCAAAACCGCGCACCGGCATTTGAGCAGGGGCCGCCCTGCATCCTTCAGGACAGCACATCCTTCAGAATCTCGATATCCTCCAAAGCTTTGCCGGAACCAATGACAACCGTGGAAAGCGGATCCTCGGTCAGCATAATTGGCAGTCCCGTCTGAAGTCTCAGGAAATGATCGAGATTTTTCAAAAGCGCCCCTCCCCCGGTAAGAACGATCCCGCGATCGACTATGTCTCCGGCGAGTTCGGGAGGGGTCTGTTCCAGAGCGATTTTCACGGTTTCCAGAATGGAATCGATCTGTTCCTGGATGGACTCTCTGATTTCGTCAGAGTTGACCTCGACAGTCGTCGGGATCCCGGTAACCAGGTCGCGTCCCTTTATAGTCATCTTCTCCGTCTCATTGAGCGGGTAAGCGTTGCCGATGGTGGTCTTGATGGTCTCGGCCGTTCTCTCGCCAATGAGGAGGTTATACTTCCTTTTAATATGCTGAAGGACCGCGGCATCCATCTTGTCTCCCCCAACGCGAACGGACCGGCTGTAGACGATGCCGGCCAGGGAGATAACGGCCACTTCGGTCGTTCCGCCCCCGATGTCCACCACCATGTTGCACACCGGTTCGGTTATGGGAAGTCCGGCGCCTATCGCCGCGGCCATCGGTTCTTCTATCAGATAGACTTCATGCGCGCCGGCCGATTCCGCGGATTCCCTCACAGCCCGCCGTTCAACCTGAGTCACTCCCGAGGGAATGCAGATAATCACGCGCGGTCTGATCAGTGCCCGCCTGTTATGCACCTTGCGGATGAAATACCTGAGCATTGCCTCGGCGACTTCGAAATCGGCAATGACGCCATCTTTCATGGGCCGAATGGCCGTGATGTTGCCGGGGGTTTTGCCCAGCATCATCTTGGCGTCTTTTCCCACGGCGACCACCTTGTTTGCGCCCCGCTCGTCTTTCCTGACGGCAACCACGGAAGGCTCGGTAAGGACAATACCTTTGCCCCGGACATAAACGAGAGTGTTTGCTGTCCCAAGGTCTATCGCAAGATCGTTTGAAAACATACCTAGTATGCGGTTTAAGAACATTGGCGGAAAATCTCCTTTCGAGCCATTAAAGAGTGCCCCTAAATAACATGTGGATGGACAGCCCGCAATTATTAACAGATGTGCAGGGGTCAAACAAACTGATAATTTGGTAGGAATGCGATAAAATCGCTCCAAAATGGTCAAAATAGACCGGATCATCCCACCAGCGTCCAAGTCCATGAGTAATTCTCACTGGAGACCCGGTTTTTTGCAAATGAAAAAACGGTGTTCCCTCCAGCCTGGACTCTTGACAAGGTTGCTCGAATTGGATTATTTAGGTTGTTTTACATCGGTGGTAACCGCGGTTTTGCGCTGCAAATCGTCCCAAGCATGCTTCAGCGCCGCCACTCCGGCGCTGAATACAATACCATAGCAAAGGAAGTAGAATGTCCAAGAGAACTTTTCAGCCCAGCAATTTGAAAAGAAAACGCACTCACGGTTTCCTGGAACGCATGGCAACCAAGGGTGGCCGCCTCGTGATCAAAAGGAGGCGCGCCAAAGGCAGAAAACGCCTTTCGGTCTGAGACTGTATGGGCTTCGGATTTTCTGGTGAGGAATTTGTTTGAGAGGCGCGTACTGTTTCCGGCCTCACGAAAGAATTCGCCGCTCGGCCGATTTCCAGCGAGTTAAGAATGCGGGAAGACGCGCGAAAACCCCCCATTTCAGTCTGAACTTTATTCCAAATGACCTAGATCATCATCGCCTCGGCCTCGTTGTACAGAAGCGATTCTGGTGCGCCGCCAAGCGCAACCGCATCAAAAGGGTCATACGTGAATGGTTCAGACTTAATAAAAACCGCATTCCAACACCTTCCAGGGATATCGTTGTGATCGCGCGCCCTGGGGCAGAAAAGCTCTCGCCGGATAAACTCTCAGCAGAGTTCCTTCCGGTTCTCGAAAAACAGGATGGCACTGCCTGATGGTCCGATCCATTTTCCTCGGATTGATCCGAATATACCAATATTTTATCTCGCCGCTGATGCCCACGGCCTGCCGTTTCTATCCGAGTTGCTCAGCCTACGCACACGAAGCCATAAGACTGCACGGCATCCTGAAAGGCTTATATCTTGGATTGCGCCGGATTCTACGCTGCCATCCATTCCACCCGGGAGGCTATGACCCGGTCCCCCGGCGGGCGGTATCGAACTGCAAAAATTGACATTGGAGAATTCCTGAATGGATTCAAAAGCTCTCTTGGCGATCGTCCTGTCTTTTATGCTCTTCCTGCTCTGGCATTTCTACTTCGGCCCTCAGCAGCCGACGACGCAACCTCCCACCAAGGAGGCGACCCAGGAAAAAACCACGCAACCCAAGACAGCGCCGGCACCTGTGCCACAGGATCTCATTCCGCAGGCGCAGGCGGCGAAGACGGCTGATCTTTCCGCATTAAAGACCTGGACGATCGGGGATTCCCTTTTCAAGCTGCAAACGGTTGAGCAGGGAGCACGAGTGAGCTCTTTCACGCTCAATAATTTTCGGGAACAGGTCGATCCCGGTTCCCCTCCCGTTCAGATGGTCTCCACCCGCGATTCGCTCCACCTTCCTCTCGCCGTGGATCTCATCCATCACCAGGACTGGCAGCTCTCCGTGCGCCCCTACACGAGTGACGCACCCCAGGACGTCGCCGTCAAGCCTGGTGGAGAGCCGAAAACCGTTACATTCAGCACCGAGGTGCCCGGAAAAGTCCGTCTGACGAAGGTATTCACCGTTGCGCCCGATACATATGCGCTCGACCTTGAAATACGCCTGGAGAATATTTCGGATGAAAAGCTGTCGGACCAGATCGGTGTGAGCTTCTACTATAAGCCATATGCCGATTCGAACTCCTCCTACAACCCTTCGCAGCTTACATTCTCCAACAAGGGATCGCTTACCGCGTTCCAGGCCAAGGACTTGAAACCCGAGTCAGTCCCGAAGCCGCCCTATGACTGGGTTGCCTACGAGAACAACTTCTTTATCCAGGCCTTGGTCCCTCTGACGGAAGAGGCATATCAGATTGTTCCGCGGGTGCTCGATGTCGAGCAGGGACTCATGCAGACAGTTTACCTGTCTGCCCCCATTGAGCTGGCGCGGGATGAGACCAAATCCATCAAACTGAGGCTTTATACCGGCCCCAAACAGATCGACCGCCTCAAACAGGCCGGGCACAACCTGGCCGATGCAGTGGACTACGGCTGGTTCTCGATCATTGCAAAACCCATGGTGATCGTTCTTAACTGGATCTATTCCTTCACCCACAACTACGGAATAGCGATTATCCTGATCACCATCATCATCAAAATCATCTTCTGGCCTCTCACTCACAAAAGCTACACCTCGATGCAGAAGATGAAGAAGATCCAGCCCAAGATCGCTCAGATTCGTGAAAAGTATAAGAATGACCGTGAAAAGCAAAACCAGGAATTGATGAACATCTACAAGACTCACAAGGTGAATCCGATGGGGGGCTGTCTGCCCATGGCACTGCAGATTCCCGTCTTCTTCGCCCTGTATCGAATGCTCAATGCCGCGGTGGATCTGCGACACCAGCCTTTTATGCTTTGGATGAACGATCTCACGGCGCCGGACCGCCTGCACGTGGGATTTTCCGTCAATCTTCCCCTGATCGGCCATCTTGACGGTATTCCCGTCATGACAATCCTGATGGGTATCACGATGTTCATCCAGCAGAAGATGACGCCCACGTCGGGAGATCCGCGTCAAGAGAAAATCATGCTCATCATGCCGATTATGTTCACATTCTTCTTTATCAACTTTCCAGCGGGTCTTGTGCTATACTGGTTCGTAAACAACATTCTTTCGATTGCTCAGCAATACTGGATCAATCGCAATGCTGCCTGAGCGATTGTCTCTCCGTTCAAAATTCTCTGTTACCCGTTAAAATTACGGAGGAGAGCATGTCTGTCCTTGAAATTGAAGAAAAGTCCGTTGAGGAGGCAATTGTCCTCGCCTGCCAGAAGCTCAAGCTTCCGCGGGAAAAACTCGAAATTGAAATCATCTCGAAGGGATCATCGGGAATATTCGGCATCGTAGGCGCCAGGAAGGCCAAGATTCGGGTTACCGCCCGGGTTCCCGCCGTGGAACTCACGGCCGAGAAGGCCAAGGAAGTCCTCAATGAGATACTCAAACATGTCGATCTCCCCAATGTAGTCGAATGGGAGGCCAAGGAGGACTACTATTACCTGAATATCATCAGTAATGGGTCCGGCCTCTTGATCGGGAAACGCGGGAAAACCCTGAATGCCCTTCAGTATCTTGTATCCAAGATAGCAAGCCGCCAAGTCGGCGAAAATGTGGCCGTGGTGGTGGATACGGAAAATTACCGGATGAAGCGCGAGGTGAGTCTCACCGAGCTTGCGCAGCAACTGAGCGACAAGGTCAAGAAGTCTCACCGGCCCCTTACCACCGGCCCTATGAGTTCACAGGATCGGCGCATCATTCACCTTGCCTTGAAAGGTGACGCGGACGTGCGAACCAAGAGCAAGGGAGAAGGGAATCTCCGGCGCGTGGTGATCTATCCCGTAAAGAAGTTCAAACGATCGCCCGTTAAGAAGGAAGCCGAGCCCACTCCGGAATAGGGGCTGAATAGCGTTTTGCCCAAGGTCACCATGGATTTTAGACTTCTTCAGGATACGATATGCGCCATTGCCACATCCATTGGCGAAGCCGGGATTGGTTTGATAAAAATCAGCGGACCGGGAGCCCTCGGCATAGCGCGTAAAATCTTTAAATCCCCTCGCTCCGACGCCGGCCTCAAATCGCATGTGCTTCACTACGGCTGGATAGAAGATCCTCATTCGGGCCAGTTGCTCGACGAAGTGCTGCTGAGCTACATGGCTGCCCCAAGGACCTACACCCGCGAGGATGTTGTCGAGATAAACTGCCACAGCGGTTATGCCGTTCTTTCCCGAATCATGGAACTTGTTCTGGCCTCCGGCGCCCGTTTGGCCGAACCGGGGGAGTTTACTCGCCGGGCCTTCCTGAACGGCCGCATCGACCTCTCACAGGCCGAGGCCGTTATCGAGATAATCCATTCGCGCTCCGACCAGCGATTGCTCCTCGCCAACCGGCACCTTCGAGGGGACTTCCGTTCGGCCATAGAGGAATGGCGCGAAACGATCCTCCAGTCGCAGGCTCAGTTGGAAGCATTCATCGACTTTTCCGAAGACCTTCCCGAGGAGAGTGAGGAACAGGCGCCCGTGTGCCGATCCTTGCTTGAAACGATCCGCAGCAATGTCCTCAAACCCATGGAACATCTTCTTATCAGGTATGACGAAGGCCGTGTGCTCCGCGAAGGGTTGACACTGGTGCTCGTCGGCAAACCCAATGTCGGCAAATCTTCGATGCTCAACGCTCTTCTCGGCAAGGACCGCGCCATTGTCACGGCGGCCCCCGGCACCACCAGAGATGTCATCGAGGACAGTTTTCTGCTCTCCGGAGTCCAGGTGCGGATACTTGACACGGCCGGAATACGAAATCAGCCCGACGAAATCGAATCATGCGGCATAGAAAGGGCACTGCGCTCCGTTTCGGAAGCCGACGTTGTGCTCTGGCTTATTGACCAAAGCCGCCCACTGACCAGTGAGGACAGGAAGGTCTATGAGGCGGTTCGCGGCTCACGCTATATCGTATTGCTCAACAAAAGCGACCTCATCCCGTCTTTCCCGCTTGAGAAAGTCCAGGAGCAGTTCGCCGGGCCGGCTCCGGTATTGAGGCTTTCCGTCAAAAACACTTCCGATATCGATCGTCTCAAGACATACCTGGCCGAATCTTTTCTGATGCATCCCCTGGAACACTGCCGTTCGGAGATAATTCCCAACCTGCGCCAGAAAGAGTGTCTCGAAGGCGCGCGGGATGCTCTTCTGCGTGCCGAAGAGCTTCTTGTTTCCGCTTCATACGATGAACTGGTGACTCTCGAGTTCCAGGCCGCGCGCAAGCAACTCGAATCCATTCTGGGATGGGAAAGTGACGGAGAGTTGCTCGATCGGATCTTTTCCCAGTTTTGCATCGGCAAATAAAGGACTCTCACTGAATCGGGCAGGGGCATGCAGAGCGGTTTTACGGCCTTGATCATGGACTATGCGGGACGGGTTGGCCTCCATCTGTCACGGGAACAGGCCGACCTTTGCCGCATGCACATCGAACTCATGCTCGAATGGAACCACCGTCTGAACCTCACCCGCATAACCATCCAGGAAGAGACAATAGTCAAGCATCTTCTGGATTCCCTCCTCCCGGCGACCGCGCTGCCCGCCTCCGGCAATGCCCTGGATGTCGGCACCGGGGCCGGATTCCCCGGAATTCCCCTGAAGATACTGCACCCCGGCCTGGAGTTCACTCTGCTGGATGCGAGCCGGAAAAAGGTAAGTTTCCTCGCCGTGGTGGTAGCCAAACTCGGGCTTAAAGGCATCCACCCGGTTCACGGCAGATGGGAAGACTTCGCCCAGGCGCCCGGCAACAGGATGAGGTTCAGCCTGATAACGATGCGCGCTGTCAGACTGGAACCGCGGCATCTCTCGATCCT
>JBDKTY010000042.1:0-1599 GCA_039679945.1 Syntrophobacter sp.
AACTAAGGAGCAGGCCACTTTATCTCCGTTGTCAGCCATCATATCTAGGAGACATTATGGATAAGGGACCACCAGACGAAGGGACATCCAACTGTTCTCTTTAAACACTGCATGGTGCTTTGTATACAAATATTTCCTGTTGTATCAACGGTTTTCCTGGATTCCGGCCTGCGCCGGAATGACGAACTGGAGACCACGGAATGAGATCAGGAACTCGTATAACTTGCGGGTGAATGAACCCGGAAGCAACTGTACGGCGAAGTGACTAAAAAAGGGCCATCCCTTTTCGGGGACGGCCCTTGTGTGTGCCATGCTCGTACTATGCTTTTTCTTTGGCTCCGTTTTTGCCGGCGATCCGGCCGAAGACGACGCATTCCGTGGTTGCATTGCAGCCCAACCGGTTTGAACCGTGAACGCCTCCGGCTACTTCACCAGCCGCGTACAGGTGCGGTATGACCGCCCCGAATACGTCCACGACCTGGGCGTTCGTGTTGATCCTCAGGCCGCCCATGGTGTGGTGTACCGCAGGCCACATCGGCAGGGCGTAATAGGGCCCCTTATCCATGGGGATCATTGTCTTTTTCATGGGTTTGTTGAATTCGGGGTCCTTCCCCTCCGCTATGTAGCGGTTATGGTCCTTTATGGTTTTTTCAAGGACATCGGCGGGAGCTCCGATCTTTTTGGCAAGCTCCGCGATTGTCTCGCCCTTGATAAAACGGCCCTTTTTCATGCCGGCTTCTATCTCTGCGGGTTTGCCGCCGAACTTGGGCGGTATTGCATCGGTGAAAATGGTGTAGGCGGGCTTCATGTTCGGCCCGAGTGCGATCTGGGCGAAGGCGCATACGTCCCTGCGGTCCAGTTCGTTGACAAAACGTTTTCCGGTCTTGCTTACGTAGATGACTCCGACTCCGGGGCCGCTGAAACCGTAAACGGCAGGCCTGTCGAGGATGCCGGCTTCCGGTTCGGCAAAGGGAAAGAGCTGTATGAAGTTCATATGCAGCGTGTCTGCCCCGACGGCCTTGGAGAAGCGTATCATTTCGCCCGTGGCTCCCTTCTGGTTGGTGCAGTTGAACTCCTTGACAAGTTTGGGCCATTCTGCGAGCCGCATTTCCACGTCCTGACTGAAACCTCCCGAAGCAAGCACGAGGGCCTTTTTGGCTCTAATGTTCACTACCTTCGCGCCTCTCTTGACTTCAACCCCTAGAACTGGGCTCTTGGGATCGGCATCCTTGCGCCAGATCCAGGTGACCTGGGAGTTCAGCACTATCTTTGCCCCACGCTTCTCGGCAATCTTCTTAAGTGCTTCAGTGTAGTCCTTGCCGGAATTGTGCGCTGAAAAGTGCGCGCGGTAGGCTGTGTGTCCGCCACCGATGACCAGGACGTCACTGAGTTGAGCGCCTCCCTCATTTATCATCCAGTTCAGAGCGTCGGGAGCCTCTTTTGCCATGACCTCAACAAGCGGCGGCATGTTAAAAAAATCGCCGCCCTTCAGGGTATCATCGATGTGCTGTTTGACGCTGTCGTTGCCAAGATTTTTTTTCTGACGAAGATGGAGTTCTTCATCCCAGGCGGCATATCCCCCTCCGTTGATGATGGAAT
>JBDKTY010000043.1:0-7987 GCA_039679945.1 Syntrophobacter sp.
GCGAGGAGTATGGAATCAGTATTCTGAAGGTCAAGGAAATCATCGGAATGATTCAGGTCACCCCGATACCGCAGACCCCGGACTATGTAAAGGGAGTCCTCAACCTGAGGGGGAAAGTCATCCCCGTTATCGATCTTCGCCTCCGCTTCGGCATGAACCGAGCCGAATACACGGACCGGACCTGTATCGTTGTCGTGGAAGTAGGTTCGAGTTCGGGGAGTCTGCACATCGGGACCGTGGTCGATTCGGTATCCGAGGTGATCAATATCAAGAGCAGCGACATCGAGGACACCCCCGGCTTTGGAATGACCTTGAGCACTGAATACATTCTGGGAATGGCCAAGATGGCTGGAGGCGTGAGAATCCTTCTCGACATAGACAAGGTCCTCAACACTGATGAGTTAATGATGTTGGACCAGGTTGCCTGATAATTCCAGGTCCACGGCACTTACTTCATTCCACCATGGAAGGGCATAGATACATGAAGAGCATCAAATTGAGCGTGAAGATTGTGGGCGGATTTTTCGTGGTATCGCTGCTTGCACTGCTTATCGGTTTTATTGGAACCTCCAAGATACAAACGATCAACGAGGCTGACTTTGCGATGTATGATCTCAACACGAAGCCTTTGGGACATATTTCGGATGCGATCAGGCATTATCAGGAGATGCGCGGACTTCTCAAGGATTTGTTGATCAACAAATTCATAACCAATAAAGACTTGAGCGGTACCATCAACCGTATAAAAGAGGCGGATAAGTCGGTACAGGAGGCGCTGGTAAAGTTCGGACCTTCCATCAGGACCGAGGACATCCGCAAGGAATACGAAGCGCTCAAGCAGGCCCTCAACCAATACTATCCCGCCAGGGACAAGGTTATCGGCCTTATCAGCGATGGGAAAAAGGAAGAAGCGTTCCAGGTCCTTGCCGGGGAGGGAGTCGGGTACGTCAAGGCGGCTGAAACGGCCACCGATAACCTCTTCCAATTGGAAATAAACCTGGCCAAGGCGGCCTCGGACAAAAATTTGTCCACGGGCCGGAGCGCCATATGGTTCACGTGGTCGGCTGCCGGGAGTGGAATGGTTCTCGCCATATTGCTCGGGTTCTACATGGCCATGTCCATAACCCGTCCCATCACTCGGGTCGTTGAAGGATTGTCGGAGTCGTCGAACCAGGTTTCGGTCGCATCCGGCCAGGTTTCAGGCGCCAGCCAGCAACTTGCCGAGGGTGCATCCGAGCAGGCCGCGTCCATTGAGGAGACGTCTTCCTCGCTCGAGGAGATGGCTTCCATGACACGGCAAAACGCCGAGCATGCCAAGCAGGCAAACAACCTGATGGCGGAGACCACCGCGGTTGTATCCAAGGCCAACGGCTCCATGTCGGAGCTTACTTCTTCGATGGACGATATCTCCAGGGCGAGTGAGGAAACGTCGAAGATCATTAAGACAATAGATGAAATAGCGTTTCAGACGAATCTGCTCGCACTCAATGCGGCCGTGGAAGCCGCGCGTGCCGGCGAGGCCGGCGCCGGGTTCGCGGTTGTCGCCGACGAGGTCCGGAACCTGGCGATGAGGGCCGCGGATGCCGCGAAAAATACCGCGAACCTGATCGAGGGCACCGTGAAGAAGATCAAGGCGGGGTCCGAGATAGTCTCGAAAACGACCGCGGAGTTCTCACAGGTGGCTGCCAGCTCGGCCAAGATGAGCGAGTTGGTTGCCGAGATAGCGGCTGCATCCAGCGAACAGTCCCAGGGCATCGAGCAGGTGAACAAGGCCGTCGGCGACATGGATAAGGTCGTTCAGCAGAACGCATCCAACGCGGAAGAATCGGCCGCTGCCTCCGAGGAGATGAACGGCCAGGCCGAGCAGATGAAAAGGTTTGTCGAAGAATTGATACTGCTCGTCGGGGGAGCGGGGAATGCAAACGGGGCAGGCGGCGCCTCATACGCAAAGAGGGACAACCGGGAAACGCTCAAACCGGGAAAGTACCGATCCTCGGAAACTGCCTTAAACGGGAACGCGAGGCAGTTGCTGGCAAAAGCGGATGCCAAGCCCCATCAGTTGATCCCCTTCGAGGAAAAGGCCTCAGGCGATTTCTAGGGTCGCATTCCGTAAGCTCTTCGACATTTAGAATGCCGTCAAAGCAGCTTGCGCGAACATTCGAGGCCGCGGAATAATATTGAATTATTTATGGGATGCAACACTAGGAACACGTCAAGGACATTTGCGCGCGCCCTCGGTGCTCAACTCGCCGGGGGCGCGCCGGCGCCGCACGCATGTGATGCAGTGCCACTGTCCGTACCCGGCCGATGATCGAACTTGACCCCTTCATGCTTTTCGAGGTGAAGAAACGGCTTGCCCCCGGATACCCAGGGGACTCACTCCCGATCGTCCCGAGCGAAACAGGCCATGCGGCTGCGTATTCAATTCGCTCTCAAGAAACAGCTTTTGAGAGTGAGCAATTTCAATGGTTTACGAGACTTGCTTCGTCATCGGCTTTTCATCAATCCGGAGTAAGCTGTTATTTCTGCTACGCCTTGCCACGCGAAAGCGGGCCTTACTACGCTCAGTACGAGCGGGTGGGCGTCCTGTATGTTTGGACAAACGGACACGATACCGCTTCCTGCCCAGATAATCCCTCGCCCCGCCTCGTTTTGCAGATCCCATTCCTGGCGCGAACCAGCGCTGTCCAGTCCCGGGAAACCCTTCCTCTTTTGCGATAAGCGTTGAAGAATCCGCCCCGAGAACTTGCCCGGGACCGATCTGTACTTAATGTTGTGAAATACGGGACGAGGGCGGCCACGTAATGACGACCGCCCGAGTCAAACTCATCAGCCTTTGATGGGGTCTTTTCATCGTCGGTACTCCTCTGGGTTGCTTCCAATACTATCTCGCGCCCAAGATGGGACATTCCCTCCCGTTCGTGCCGGGCGGGAGCAAACCCCGCATTCGCGTGGCAAGGCGTAGCCAGGAAACAGCGCTGTGTCCGCTCGATTCCGGCCCGTTCCACCCTTCGACGTGCTCAGGGCGAATGGGGGGAAGTTCCTGTTTTGGAATGGCGTGACCCGGATCTCCGCCGGCTATGTAAGCCTTCGATATTGCTCACTCTCAAAAGCTGCTTATTGAGACGTATCGAAGCATGAACGGGCCAATTTCCATCGGCATCTTCATTTCAGGGTAGATTCATCTTGAACGCAACACCGTATAAGAAGCCATGCTGTCTTGCATTTTCAAACTTTTCGATGCCGGGGCACGATCTCCGGTCTCGGACACTGCTTTCCGGCGGTGCGGCGGGCATTTTGCCATGCGACCCGGTACTCGGAAATTCCGATGTGCCGGCGCCTGGAGAGAAGGACCGGGCCCGGACTCAACGCGTGATCAAAAGGATTGCCAATGAATAACAAGCCGAAGACAGAAACCGTGGTGGCGGCAACAGCTTCGCTGCCGCCTGAAGTTCGAATTGTGCTCAAAGTCAATGGCGCGGTGAAACAGATCGAGGTCGCCCCCTGGACGACCTTGCTGGATGCGCTACGCGAGCACCTCGGGCTGACAGGGACGAAAAAGGGATGCGACCATGGCCAGTGCGGGGCCTGCACGGTCCTGGTCAACGGCAGGCGTATCAATTCCTGCATGACGCTGGCGGTAATGCAGGACGGTGCGGAGATAACCACGATCGAGGGGCTTGCCGAGGGTGACGTGCTTCATCCCATGCAGGAAGCCTTTGTGGAGCACGATGCCTTTCAGTGCGGCTACTGCACGCCCGGCCAGATCTGTTCCGCGGTCGGTCTGATCGAGGAAGGAAGGGCAAAATCTCCGAGCGAAATCCGTGAGCTGATGAGCGGGAATATCTGCCGCTGCGGGGCATACACCGGCATCGTCGCCGCTGTCCGGCAGGTAATGGGGACCAAAAAAGAGGGAGGCGGCCAATGAACAGCTTTACTTACACCCGAGCTGTCGACGTGGCTGGCGCTGTGCGTGAGAAGTCCGAGGGTGGCGCCGCAAAATTCATCGCCGGCGGCACGAACCTGATCGATCTGATGAAAGAGAACATCGAACGGCCGGCGAGGCTGGTCGATATCACGCGCCTGGACCTGGGTGAAATCACGCCGATCGAGGACTGCGGCCTCCGGCTGGGCGCGCTCGTGACAAACACGGACGCCGCCTACAGTGAAGTGCTTGAGCGGCGCTATCCGCTTCTCTCGAAGGCAATACTGGCGGGCGCTTCGCCGCAACTGAGGAACATGGCGACAGTTGGGGGCAACCTGATGCAGCGTACGCGCTGCTGTTACTTCTACGACAGGGCCACGCCCTGCAACAAACGAGAACCCGGCTCCGGCTGTTCCGCCATCTCCGGCTTCAACCGCGCTCACGCCATCCTGGGTACCAGCGGACACTGCATCGCCGTGCATCCATCCGATATGTGCGTGGGACTGGCCGCCCTGGATGCAGCCGTGCGTGTAATCGGCGAGGGTGGCGAACGTGTTGTTCCCTTCTCCGATTTCCATCGCCTGCCGGGCGATGAGCCGCACAGGGACACGAACCTGCGGTCCGACGAGATAATCACATCGGTTGACCTGCCCGGGAAAGGATTCGCCGAACATTACGCCTACCTAAAGATCCGCGACCGGGCCTCGTACGCATTTGCGCTGGTTTCAGTCGCCGCTGCGCTGGAGATGGACGGAGAAACGATCGGGGAGGCGCGCATCGCGCTCGGCGGTGTCGCGCACAAACCGTGGCGGGACCGCAATGCCGAGGGATTGCTGCCCGGCCTGGCCGCTTCCCGGGAGAATTTCCAGCGGGCCGCCGAGGCGATACTTGCCGGTGCTCGGGGTTTTGGCCACAATACTTTCAAGATCGAGCTGGCGAAGCGGGCGATCGTGCGTGCCCTGTGCCTGGCCGCGGGCGTGGAGGAGCAGTCATGACGACCTCATACATTGGAAAGCCCATCAGCCGCGTCGACGGGAGGGCCAAGGTGACAGGGGAAGCTAAGTACGCCGCTGAATACCATGTCCCCGACCTCGCATACGGCTGGATTGTCTCCAGCGCAATCGCCAGGGGGAAGATCCTCGCGATCGACGCCGAGGAAGCCCTCCGGCTTCCCGGCGTGCTGCATGTCTTCACCCACAAGGACACGGAGCACCTCGCGCTGTCCAGCCGAGACTTCAGCGATGAAGTCGCCCCTCCCGGTTCCCCCTTTCGCCCGCTCGATGGGGATGAGGTACTGTACAACATGCAGCCGGTCGCGCTGGTCGTGGCGGACAGCCTCGAGCTGGCGCGCTATGCGGCATCGCTCATCCGGGTGGAATACGATCTTGAACCACATGCCACGGACCTCGAGGCGGAGCGTGCAAAAGCATATCTTCCCAGGCCAAGAAGAGGCCTCCCTCCGCCGCCACCCCCGCGTGGCGATGTCCAAAAGGCCCTCGCCGAGTCCGCCGTGAGGCACGAGGGCGAGTACCGGGCGCCCACCGAGCACCAGAATCCCATGGAGCTTTTTGCGACCACGGTCATCAGGGATGAAGGAGGCGGGCTCATCGTCTACGATAAGACACAGGGGGTTCAAAACGTTCAGAACTATCTCTGCGGTATCTTCGGCTGTTCGAAGGATGATCTTCGCGTCGTCTCACCGTTTGTCGGAGGCGGGTTCGGATCTGGCCTGCGGCCCCAGCACCAGGTGTTCCTGGCTGTGCTCGCGGCCCGCGAGCTAAAACGCTCGGTTCGGGTAGCGATGACGCGCCAGCAGATGTTCAGCCTGACCCACCGACCGGCTACCTGGCAGAAGGTAGTTCTGGGGGCCGCTTCCGACGGCAGGCTCCTGGCTGTAACTCATGATGCCATTTCAGAGACATCGCGCTTCGAGGATTACAGTGAACCCGTCGTCCACTGGTCGGGTCATCTCTACCGGTGTGACAACGGCGAATTCAGCCACGGAGTTGTGCCGCTGGATGTCTATTCACCCGGCGACATGCGCGCGCCCGGGGCCACGTGGGGAATGTACGCACTCGAGTGCGCCATGGACGAATTGGCGGTCGGGGCGGGCATCGACCCGCTCGAACTCAGGCTCAAGAATTATTCCGACTGGGACAGGAACGCCGATAAGCAATTCTCGAGCAAAGAACTCCGTGCCTGCTACCAACAGGCCGCGGAGAGGTTCGGCTGGGCGGCGCGCAAACCGGAGCCGCGTTCCATGCGTGACGGGAATTCCCTGATTGGCTGGGGTATGGCAACCGGCATCTGGGAGGCCTTCCAGATGAAGGCGGGCGCAAGAGCACTGCTTACCGCCGACGGCAGGCTCACGGTCAGCAGTGCCGCATCCGATATCGGACCCGGCACGTACACGGCCATGACCCAGATTGCGGCCGACACACTGGGATTGCCTATCGAAAAAGTAACGTTCAAGCTGGGGGATTCCTCATTTCCGAAGTCTCCGGTTGAGGGCGGATCGTGGACGACGTCCTCGAATGGGTCCGCGGTTAAGGCGGCCTGTGAAAAAATCCGTGAAAAGCTCTTCGAGTCCGCGCGCGCGATAAGCGGTTCGCCGCTGGCGGGTGTGGGACTCGGCGATGTGACATTCACGGAGGGGCAAATCCGTGTATCGGGCGATCGCACCAGGGCTGTCTCCCTCATCGATGCTATGCGCAATGGCGGTGTCACCGCCATCGAGGAGGAAGCGTCCCCGGCACTTTCCCGGAAACAGAACTCCTATTCGCGCTTCTCGCATTCGGCGATTTTCGCGGAAGTGAGGATCGACCAGGACCTTGGTACGATCCAGGTCCCTCGGGTTGTCAGCGCGATCGCCGGTGGGCGCATCATCAACCCTAAGACGGCGAGAAGCCAGGTCAGTGGTGGAATAGTGTGGGGAATCGGCATGGCGCTCCATGAGGAGAGCGTGATGGACCACGCCTTCGGCCGCTTCATGAATCACAACCTGGTGGACTACCATGTACCCGTAAACGCCGATGTGCATGATATCGAGGTGATCTTCGTCGAGGAGCGGGACGATATCGTCAATCCCCTGGGTGTGAAGGGATTGGGGGAAATAGGCATCGTGGGCGTCGGGGCGGCAATCGCCAACGCCGTTTTCCACGCGACCGGCAAGCGCATCCGGGACCTGCCCATCACGCTCGATAAACTGATGTGATACAGGAGCCTTGCAGCCATCGTCATTTGCACCCGGTTGACGGATTGCTGACCGTTGGATGAAAACGGCCCGTTCATGCTTCGATATATCTTGTGAACCAGCTTTCCTCTGGATACCGTGGCCGCCCGCTTCCGTTCGTGCGAAGGCGCTGAAGTATGAACGGGCCGGGTGAGCTTGACTGCAACGCTGTTTCGTTACCACACCTTACCAGCCGTATTCGGGGTTGTATTTCACTCGACATTAACGGGTCGTTGAACGTTCGTCCTGTTGCCCTGCCGGTTATATCCCGGCTGCTCCTTGCCACGCGAAGACCGGACCTGTTCCGTAGGTACGAACAGGTCCACGACCGGTAAATCACCAAACTCAAAGCCGCATACACGAAAATGTTTAGCCTGGGCCCTCGGAGCAGGTATTTTTTGGTTTACGTTATGCCATATTTGGCATAACGTGTCACTTGCGAGTGTACTACTGTAGCGACAGGCTTGTCTATAAACGCCTCGCTTCTGAAGTGGTCCGGTTTATCGTAGGAAACGAGTGACTGGTAATTCTTGGTTTGCGTTATGTCAAACATGACATAACGCAAAGTAACCAGCATACGTCGAACCGAGAGGTGTTGGCTCCGCAATCGAAAGGGCCGTCTCGATTCTGAAATGACTGGGTTTATCGTAAGAGAAGCGAGTGTGTGGTAAACTTTGGTTTGCGTTATGCCAAAGATGACATAACGCAAGGTAATTTACATATGTCATGCCGAGGGTTGCTTGCCCCGCAATCGAAAGGGCCGCTTCGGCCGGAATCGTCTCAGTTTATGTAAAATGGGAGAGTGGTTTATGGACTTCAAAACCGTCATA
>JBDKTY010000044.1:0-52514 GCA_039679945.1 Syntrophobacter sp.
CGCATAGTCCCAACGGGGTTCGAACCCGTGTCTCCGGCGTGAGAGGCCGATATCCTAGACCACTAGACGATGGGACCATAAAAAAATTGGCTGGGGGACTAGGATTCGAACCTAGGTAGGCAGATCCAGAGTCTGCAGTCCTGCCGCTGGACGATCCCCCAGTAAACGCGGAGAATAATAAGAATCAGCCTCCAAGTCAAGCCAGAAAGTTCAGCTTGTGGCGTCACATTTGTCTGCCGGGATTCATCATATCGAGTGTGGCCCAACCGCTAAGGAAACCATGTCGGTCCCAGCGTTCGACGCCGAATATCAATCCGCCTCCCGCATCTTCTTTTCAAGCCTTTGAGTCAGGCTTGAGAGAGGAAATGTAAGAAGCAGGTAAATGAGGGCCAGGGGCAGATAGGCTTCGAATGTCTTATACGTCGTTGCGTTCACCACTTCCGCCGCCTTGGTCAACTCGCGGACTGAAATAACGGAAAGAAGCGAGGAGTCCTTCACGAGCGAAACGAACTGTCCGGTGACAGGCGGGATAATGCGCCGGAGTGCCTGGGGAAAAATGACATGACGCAGGGCCTGACGCCTGCTGAGCCCGATCGAGAGCGCGGCCTCCATCTGCCCCCGGCTTATGGATTCGATCCCCGCGCGGACGATCTCCGCGATGTAAGCCCCTGAAAACGCCGCAAGCGCCACTATCCCGATGACCAGCGGGTTATCGTAGTGTATCGCGGCCGCCAGGCAGAAATAAAAGATGTAGATCTGGATGAGCAGTGGGGTGCCTCGAAACAGTTCAACATAGAGCCTTGCCGCTTCGCGGGCGAAAACGTTTTTCGAAATTCTCGCCAGTCCGCCGACCACGCCGAGGCAGAAGCCCAGGCAGATCGCCCCCAGCGAGATTGCCGCCGTGTATTGGAAACCCTGAATGAAGAGCCCCCGGTACTCCCAGGTGATCCGCCAGTTCCAGGTGTATTCCATCCCGCTGAGAAGGAAATAGAGTCCGAGGAAAAGGCATGCCCCCATGATAGCGCTTATGGCGATGCCCATTTTTATTCCGCGATTATTGCAGTTCGCTGAAGTACTTCCGGTGCAGTTCCTGGTGGCGGCCATCGGCTTTTATAGTCTCCAGAAATTGGTTCAGCCAGTTCAGAAAATCGAAATCGCCGCTCCTGATGGCAATTGCATAAGGCTCATGAGTGATGGGCTTTAGCAGAGCGCGGGTAGTATCGGGGTTTTGGAGGTGATGTTTGTTGATGGACAGTTGGTCGTAGAGGAAAGCGTCCGCGCGTCCGGCAACCACCTCGAGAACGCATGCCGTCTCTTCCTTGTAACGATTGATCGTGGCCTTGGGGAAAAGCCGCGCGGTAACGAGGTCTCCGGTGGTGCCGAGCTTCACCGCCAGGACCCGCCCTTCCTCATTCAACTGGCGTGTCTCGGTAATGTCAGGGGCCTTCTTCCTGCTGATAAGGGCGCAAAGACCAGTTTCGAAGTAGGGTTGCGTGAATGCGACCGTTTTTGCACGGGCAAGTGTTCGGGTCATGCCGGAAATGATTAGATCCACTTTCCCGCCCTGGAGTGCCGGAATGAGCCCGCTGAATTCCATGTCCTTGATCTCGATTTCCACCCCGAGTTCCCTGGCCGCAAGCATCGCGAGGTCAACGTCGAACCCCATCGGTCTGCCCTGGGTATCGGCGTATTCAAAAGGGAAAAACTTTACTTCCATTCCGACAATCAGCTTATTGCGTTTAACCACCTGGTTCAATGTGCTTGCCTGGAAAATCTCGAAAGGAGTGACTGCCCCGGAGACGACCGGCATAAGAGACGTGAACGCAAACGCAAGCAGCACGGCGGTTCTGAAATGGAGCATAAGTTTCCCCTGTTTGTCGGAGCACATGACCGGAAAATGTATCAATACTCTATGCCACGATTTGAAAAATTGCGAAACAATCCTCGATCGGCATCACCGCCGCTCAAGGGCTGGCAAGTTCGTTCATGCAAGGAGAATATACAGACAGACGTTAGGATGAACCCCTTCGTTTGTCAAAGAGAGCACGAGAAGTTCTTCATTCTCCCTTCCCGGTGTCTGCCTCGATGCACTTCAGTTTGAGCTTCAGGGTCCTCCGGGTGATGCCAAGCCTGCGAGCGGCCTCGCTCTTGTTCCCCTGGACCTCGTTCAATACTTTTTCGATCATGATTGTTTCCATATCACTGAGTGTGCCTCTAAACGGATCGACGCCGGACCGGTCCACTTCGGCGCACTGTGAAGGCGCCTGGATCGTGAGCGGCAAGTCCTTTTCCGACAGGTATTCACCCTGAAGAAGGATCACTGCCCGCTCCATGGCGTTTTCCAGCTCTCTTACATTGCCGGGCCAGGGATACTTCAGAAGAAGATCCATTGCCCCCGGGGTAATGCCCTCGATGTGCTTCCTGTTTTTTTGAGCGAATTGTTCCCAAAAATGCCGCGCCAGCAGGGGTACGTCTTCTATCCGGTTCCTCAGAGGGGGCGCTTCGACCGTAATGACGTTCAGCCTGTAGTAGAGGTCTTCCCTGAAAGAACCTTCCGCCACCATTTTAACGATGTCCCGATTGGTCGCCGCCATGACCCTGGCATCCACGGGGATGGAAGCATCGCTTCCGACCCGCTGAATCTCTCCCTCCTGCAGGACTCTCAAGAGCTTTGCCTGCATGAGCAGCGGCAAGTCCGCGATCTCATCGAGGAAAAGGCTCCCGCCGTTCGCGGCATGGAAGCGTCCGGGCCTTGAACGATCCGCTCCCGTGAAAGCTCCCTTTTCATGCCCGAAGAGTTCGGATTCGATGAGGCTTTCGGGGATGGCGCTACAATTTATCGCAACAAAGGGTTTGTCCTTCCTGGAACTGTTTTGATGAATGGTCCTCGCTATGAGGCCCTTGCCCGTTCCGCTTTCGCCGGTAATCAAAATAGTGGCTTCCGTGGGAGCGACCAGGCCGATCATGTCGATCAGCTTCAGCATTGCGGGACTCTTCCCCAATAAACCCGGCCGGTGGTTTGCCAGCTCTCTTCTCAGTCCTTCATTTTCATGCCGGAGCCGCATATGCTCCAGGGCGCGTCCGATTCCGATCTTGAGCGCATCAAACTCGATCGGCTTCGTTATATAGTCGAAGGCCCCGGATTTGAGCCCCTCGACGGCGGTAGCAACCGAGGAATAAGCGGTCATGATGATAATGGGAATCGCCGGGTTGTAGGCGTGGATTGCTCGTGTGGCATCGAGCCCGTCGAGGACCGGCATGCGCATGTCCATGAGTATGAGATCGACGGAATGGGCTCGGATGGTGTCCAATGCCTTCTGACCGTCCTCGGCCTCCTCGACCCTGTAGCCCCATTCGGCGAGGAGGGTCGAGAGCATCATCCGGTGGGCGTTGTCGTCATCGGCTATGAGAATGAGAGGGTGTTTCGGCGCCGGCATCTTCTCCCGGTCTCCTTTCATTTACAGGGAAACGCAAGGTGATGGCAGTTCCTTTCATAATGGTACTTTGCGCTTCGATGGTTCCGCCATGGGCTTCCACCAGCTTGTGCACGTTCGCCAGTCCAAGCCCCACTCCCTTGGGTTTGGTCGTAAAATATGGGTCGAAAATATGCGGAAGGTGCTCGGGGGGTATTCCCGTCCCCGTATCGGAAACGCGTATCTCGACACGGCCTTCACGCAGGGAAGCATCGACCCTTAGAATTCCTCCTCCCTCCATGGCCTGGAAGGCGTTGAGATACAGATTGAGCATTATTTGCGCAAAACGGTCCGGGTCTGCTTCCATCTCGAAGTCATCCGGCTCGAGGAAGCACTCCAGTTGGATGCCGCGATCTTTCGTATCGCTTTGAACCAGGCGAAACGAGTAGTCAAGCATCTCCCGGCAGGAGCGGATTTCCTTCCGGAGGCTGGTGGTTCCGGCGAAGTCGAGAAGCTCGGAAATAACTTTATTGAGCCGGTTCGTCTCATTGATCATGGAATCGGCAATTATGCGGCTCTGGTCACCATCCTTGAATTTACCGGAAAGTATGGCCGCAAATCCTTTAATCGAGCTGAGAGGATTGCGGATCTCGTGGGCGACGCCGGCCGCGAGACGCCCAAGCCCGGCCAGTCGCTCGCTTCGACGCAGTTTTTCCTCCAATTGTTTAACGTTGGTCAGGTCCGAGAACAGTATGAGAAACCCGGGCCCTCGCCCTTGTTCATCCTCCACCGGGGCCGCATTGACGAGCAGGGATAATTTCGCGCCGTCGGCGCGCGTGCACTGGATCTCCTGCTCGATCGCGCTCCTTTCATTCCCGAGCTGTCGCGCTATTTCCGGAAAGCAGGGGATGTCGTCCAGCTTTCGGGCCATCCCCCCGGTCATGCCCAGTATCTTCGTCGCCATCTCATTGCTTTCACGGATTTTGCCATCCCGGTCGGCAATCAGGAGGCCCGCGGGCATCTGGTTGATGATGGCGGAGGTAAGAACACGAGCTGCCTTCAGGGCCCCTCTCGCATTCCTGTAATGTTGCGCCCATGTCAGGGAGAGTAAACCGGCGGCGCCTCCGAGGAAAAGAAGCCCGAACAGCACAACGGTGTGCTGCATATCCTGCCGTCCAGCCTCCTCGAAAGGTGAGGGGTCCAATCCCACTACAATGAACCAGTTTTCGAACTGGTTCTCGCCCGCTCCCATTTCGCACTTATCGGCGCCTCTCCCTCTGCCGCGATGCCAGGGCCGGAATTCGCGCACCACCTCGAAAGCTCTGTTTTCCCCCTCGGTAAAATGGGATGCCGCCTGGTCCGGTTTGGGGAGAGAAACGTGGGAGAAGGTATCCACCCGGTCGGGATCGCTGTGCGCCATGATGCGACCGTTTGAAGCAATGAGGGCAATATAGAGGACCCCGGTCTGCTGTGCCATTTGCTGCAGAAGCGCCTGGTGCTGGTTGCGTCCCCACCCCATCCCCATCATTCCGGTCCGGCTGCCGGCTTCGATGGATTGGATCAGTGTATTCCCCTGGGAAAGCAGCGTGCGGGTTACGAATTCTTTTTCATGGTTGATGTTGCGCGCCGCGAGAATGAGAAGGGTAGCCGCGAGGATGGCCAGAAGGCCCAGTATGAGCCATGGTGAAAGACGTACCCAACTTGCGGGACGAGAGCTGTTAAGGATCATCGAGGGCACTCCTGCTCGGTTTGCGTTTAGGATTCCACGACGAGAGGTGCAAAACAGGAGCCAGAACGTCCGCCTGGACCATATCGGGCGGCAATGGGCGAATTGTAGCCACCAAAGCGCCCCGGGGAAAGGCAAAAGAAAGAATTGCGGAAGCATCCCTGGATAAAAAATAACCGGGTTTGCCATTAAGATGGATAGTTTTGACCCATGCAGACAGTCTCCAGAAGTCTTTCGCAATGGCGGCATGGTTGAAGCAGAGCGAACTTTAGTAATGAATACCGAGTGTTATGTCCAGTCGAAAAAGGTTGGTACAACCTGTGCTCTCTGGTAAAGGCGGAAACGTTTGGAAGGTGAACAGTTCAGCTTCCTCAATGCAAAAACAGAGATGAAGGGAGATACAGATGAAGGCAATGGTTTTGGCAGTCAGCCTGCTCGCGTTACTGAGTTTCAGCTTTGCTGAATATGCCGGGGCAGCGGGCCCCATGGGAGGAAAACAGGGTGGGAATGGATGGGGCTGTCCGGCGGCCCAGGGCAACCAATGGTGTCAGGGAAAAAGGCTCCGTGATGGAAGCTGTGCACGGGGCATGCAATCCGGGACTGCCGGTAAGGGAGCGAACAGGGCAGGTCAGAGTAAGTAATTGGCTGGCGGTGGTTTCATGCCGGAGGTCGGCTGACATGGCCGCTCGCGCTGGGCGAAATTGACCTGGGACTCGTGTGATGGGGCGCATTGCGGAAACAGCGCCGGCTTGGCGAGGTGTTCATTGACCGTTTTCGGGGCAGGCTTTCGAGCCTGCCACCCTTCGTCCCTGGACAGCCCGGGCGGATGGTGCCTTGAACGCGACTCGCCATAACAGAACTCATGGTAAACGTAAAGGAAGCAAGGGAGTAATACGATGAAAAAATCTCTGGCGGTAGTGTCTCTGCTGTTTGCGGCGGTGCTTATGGGGGTGCCTTATATCGAGGCGCAACAGGCTCCGGCGAGCACGGATGAATGGGTCTGCCCGGGATACGGGCAAGGACGCATGTTGAGGCGATCTGGAAGAGGGTGCCCGCGGGTGGATTGTCCGAGAGCGAACCTGAGTGGACCGCTGACGTTGGAGCAGGCCGAGAAGTTGCTGGAAAACTACGTCCTGCGAAGTGGAAATCCCAATCTCAAACCGGGTCAGACGGTGGATATGGGCGACGTTTTCAAGTCTACGGTGGTGACGAAAGATGGTTCCCTGGTGGAAGAAATCGAGATCAACAAGAAGACGGGCTGGTTCAAAAGAGCGTCGAACTGAGAGTCGTCAGGGGGAACCGGCTCCGGAGCGCCGAACGATCATCGACGTCCGGGGCTGGAAATCACCCGGGGCGGAGCTGGACAGTGTACGGATCCGCCCCTTTTGTCATGTGAAAGTGCAACAAACCTCCTATATACCTCTAATCCCGCCTTCCTGATTCACGGCATCCGATACGCCTTTTTTCAATCCTCGATGGCAAATGGAAAAAGGACTATCGGCAAGGGAAGAGCGAAGAAGTTGGCCGAGGTTCTGAAGGTGAATTACAGGGTTTTCCCGTAGTGTGGAGGTCTCGCGGTTAAAGCAAAAGGGCCGGAGAGAGGTTAAACTTTCTACGGCCCTTTGTTTTCATTTTGGCGCGCCTGCAGGGATTCGAACCCCGGACCTACGGATTAGAAGTCCGTTGCTCTATCCAACTGAGCTACAGGCGCGCAGACCCCCTAAATAGTGATTTTTGGGCCCGGATGTCAATACTCTTTCGGAGGAGGGGGCTTTTTATTCGCCTCCAGGGGAGTGGCTAACCCGCGCTCCAGACCATCCCGCATCGATTCCAGATTCTTTTTGTTTTGTGCTTTTCATGGAATATGAGTTAGTTAGTTTTTGTGTTTTTGCGGCATGCTCCGATAATCCAGCGGCTGATGTAAACTTTTACCTTTCACCGGAGGTCTAAAACATGAACCGTTCTACCCAATGGCTAAGCCTCATCGCGGGGGTTGTTATTTTCGGCTATGGGGTCGTGCAGCTTTTCAGCGAGCGTGACTGGGTGCTTTTCATATTGGGCCTGCTGATCGTTGGGTTCAGTATTTCGAAAGTGGTAAGAAGCAGAGCGGGCGGGGGAGAACAGTTCCCGGATAAGAAATGAGCGGAGCGTTGTGATGATAGCAGGAGCGTACCGGAGGACAAGCCACACGTGACCGAGGCTTCATATTCGGGAAAACGGCGCGACTGCAAGTGGGCACCGAACTCCGGAACGGCAACCGCGGGCGCATGATGAAACGAGCCCCGGAATACCCGAAACCGTTCAAGAACATGCAAAGACAGGCAAAAGGACAAGTCCCTTGACGTGAGGGTTCAAATAATCTACGTTCGTTGTCTTGGAGTGGCTGCCATTCCAAAATTCCAACGCCCCAGAAAGTACTGCCTTATACCATGGAAGATCTCAATACAGTAACGCGGGAGCGGTTTGAGAAGGCCGCCGATCTGGAACAGAGGAACGTTGAGCTTTATCCGAACGGCTATCCCGTTCCGCACAAGATAGCCGATCTGCTCCAGGCGGCGGGTCCCAAAACGGGCGAGCAACTCCACGCCGAGCCGGAATCCTATACTGTTGCCGGCCGGATCATGTCCGTGCGTTCTTTTGGCAAGTCCACATTCCTGCACATCGCCGATTCCCGTGCGCGCATTCAGATATATATTCAGCAAAACCAGGTCGGAAAAGAAAACTATGACCTGGCCAAGAAGTTCGACATAGGCGACATCATTCGGGTGACCGGACCGCTGTTTCGCACCAAGACTGATGAACTCACGGTCCAGGTGTTGGAATTCGTGTTGCTCACGAAGAACCTGCGGCCGCTTCCCGAAAAGTATCACGGCCTCAAGGACATCGAGCTCCGATATCGCCAGCGCTACGTGGACCTGATCGTGAACGACCAGGTGAAGGAGACCTTTCGGAAAAGAGCTTTGATGGTCCAGACCATCCGCCGTTTTCTGTCCGAGCGCGGGTTCCTCGAAGTCGAAACTCCGATGATGCAAGCCGTTCCCGGCGGGGCGACCGCGAAGCCCTTCAAGACCTATCACAATGCACTCAACATGGACCTCTTCCTTCGCATCGCTCCTGAACTGTATTTGAAGCGGCTGCTGGTGGGGGGGTTCGAGCGAGTGTTCGAACTCAACCGCAACTTCAGGAATGAAGGGGTCTCTACCCAGCACAATCCGGAATTCACGATGCTGGAGTTCTACCAGGCTTATGCGACTTACCAGGATATGATGAACCTGACGGAAGAACTCTTCGCCGCTGTCGCCCTCGAAACCAACGAGGGGAAGATGCACGTGGAGTACCAGGGGAGCGTCATCGATCTTTCACCTCCATGGGCCCGGTACACGTTTTGCGAATCGCTTACCCGGATCGGCAATGTTCCGGAAGGGGCGCTGGTAAGTTTCGAGGAGGCCGTGGCCGTTGCCAGGTCTCTCGGTATCGGGATCGAAAAATTCGAGGGCCACGGAAAGCTGCTCACGAAGATATTTGACGTAGTGGTCGAACCCCGGCTTGTTCAGCCAACGTTTATATACCAATACCCCTTGGAGGTTTCGCCCCTTTCTCGAAAGACGGAGGGCAATCCTCAGTTTGTGGACCGGTTCGAGCTTTTCATGGCTTCGCGGGAGATGGCCAATGCTTTCTCGGAACTAAACGATCCGCGCGACCAGCGCGAGAGGTTCACGGCCCAGTTGGAGGCAAAGAAGGCCGGGGATGAGGAAGCCCATGAAATGGATGAAGATTACCTGCGCGCGTTGGAGTACGGGATGCCTCCCGCTGCCGGCGAAGGGATCGGGATAGACCGCCTGGTGATGCTGTTTACGGATTCGCCTTCCATCCGTGACGTTATCCTGTTCCCGCACATGAGACCTGAAAAGAAATCTCAATGAATTTTGGGTTTGAGTTCTTCATAAGCATTCGGTATCTGCTCGCAAAACGTCGGCAAACCTTCGTGTCCCTGATCACCTTCATCTCGGTGGCCGGCGTCGCTGTCGGGGTGACGGCGCTCATAGTTGTGCTCGCCGTGATGAACGGTTTTCACGAGGACCTGAGAAACCGCATACTGGGCATTACCTCCCATGTGAATATCGGCAGCTATGGGGGCGTGATTTCCAATTACAGGGAAGTGATCCAGGAAGTCGAGAAGGAGCCTGGGGTGATCAAGGCTACCCCCTTCATCTACGCTCAGGTCATGATCACTTCCGGGCGCAGCGTCTCGGGGGCGATTCTAAGAGGCATCGAGCCTCTCTCTGCTTCCAAAGTGATAAAAATCGAGGAAAACCTGAGAAAGGGCAACCTGGCGGACCTGGTGCAGTCGCCGGGGAACGGATCATCCTCTCCCGGCATCATCATTGGAATGGCGCTGGCCAACAATCTTGCCGTTCGGGTCGGGGATTACGTGACGATCATATCGCCGGCCGGCCGGCTCACTCCGATGGGGCAGGTTCCGAAGAGCAGGCTCTTTCAGATTGTTGGGCTCATTGAGTCCGGAATGTTCGAATACGACAATACTCTTGCCTATGCCGATCTTGGCCCGGCCCAGCAGTTCCTGGGCATCGGCGATTCCGTGACGGGAGTCGAGGTCAAGGTCGCGGACATCTATAAAGCGGGCGAGGTCGGGGAGCGGTTGAAGGCGCGACTCGGAGCCACCTACTACGTACGCGACTGGATGCAGATGAACAGCAACTTCTTCCAGGCGCTGAAACTGGAAAAGGTCGTGATGTTCGTGATCCTCACGCTGATTATCCTGGTGGCATCTTTCAACATCGTGAGTTCACTCATAATGCTCGTCATGGAGAAAGGGCGGGACATCGCTATCCTGAAGGCAATGGGTGCAACGACGGCGAGCATCAGGAAGATCTTCGTCCTGGAGGGGTTCCTGATCGGCACGACGGGAACGGTTCTGGGCCTCCTCGGAGGATTCGTGCTTTGCGGCACCCTTAAACGCTACAAGTTCATCGAGTTGCCTCCGGATGTCTATCACATTTCGACACTTCCCGTTAAAATGGAAGCTCTCGACCTGATAACCATTGCATTTGCGGCAATCGTCATCAGCCTCGTGGCGACACTGTATCCTTCCCGGAAGGCCGCGAGGCTCGATCCGGCGGAAGCATTGCGCTATGAGTGATGCCAGGCAGTCGGTGGAAGTCCAGGCCCTTGGACTTACAAAAATATTCGAGAACGGGCCCAACTCGGTAGAGTTGTTCAACAATCTCGATATCGTGATACGCAGCGGCGAACGCATAGCGATTGTGGGTGCGTCGGGAGCCGGCAAGTCGACGCTTCTCAACATACTGGGGACCCTGGAGAGGCCGACGAGCGGCAAGATCCTCTATGGCGGCCAGGATGTTTTTCTTTGGGGCGAGCGGGAACTGGCCCACTTTCGCAACCGGAACATCGGGTTCGTCTTCCAGTTCCACTACCTGCTCCCTGAGTTCAATGCGCTGGAGAATGTAATGATGCCGGGTCTTATCGCCGGTATGCCGCAACCCGAAGTGAGATCTCACGCCATGGATCTTCTCGAAAGACTGGGTTTGTCGACGCGTATCGGGCACAGGACCGGCGAACTGTCGGGAGGGGAGCAGCAGAGGGTTGCGGTTGCGCGTGCATTGCTTTTGCGCCCGAGACTGTTTTTGGCCGATGAGCCCAGCGGCAACCTGGATGGCAGGACAGGCCGCACTCTTCATGAACTTCTGGTTGCTCTCAACGAGGAACTTGGCCTGACCATGGTGATTGTCACCCATAACCAGGAACTCGCTTCCATGATGCACCGGGTGTTGAAGCTTAAGGATGGTCATTTGAGAGAAGAGCGCATCGTGGCCGATAACGGTTTCTCCGTGCCGAAGTGAGGTGGGGAGCCGTAAAAGCTGATCGGAAAAAAATCTATTGGGCGAGCGGTAAGAAGGTGGTATTAGAGGGTGCAAACGGGGGAGCCTGGGTGTCTCTGCGAGGAATTTTCGTTTTCGTCTTAGGAGCTATTTAATTCGGGTCGCGGTAGCAATTGGGGGGATTTTTCGAGGCTGAGCTCGTGATCCGGAGAGGCAGTCACAGCGGAGGGACTAGAACATGGTTGGCTGGAAAAGAGTAGGGGGACTCGTTGGGCTTCTTGTTTTCTTTACATTGGCCATCCCTTTGGGATGGTCGCAGGATCAGGCCCCAAAGGTGGCAGTCCTTCCGTTCGTTATTCATGGCCAACAGGACTCAGCCCGTGCCCAGAAGGCTCTGGATGAGGTCTTTTTGCGCCTGATGACTTCCGAGGGCATGAAGATGGTCGATCCGCAGGAGGCCCAGAGGGCCGCGGGATCGGCTGTTCAGACCGAGGAGCAGGCCCGGTCGATTGCGGGCAGGCTTGGGGCCGCCTATGCCCTGTTCGGGAGTTACAACCAGATCGGCAGTTCAATCAGCCTCGACGCCAAACTGGTTGATGTGTCCGGCAAGAAGAAGACGATGGTGCTTTTCGCCGAGGAGAAAGGCGTTGAAAACATTGCCTCCGCCGCCGGTACAATCGTGCGGCAGATGGGTGTCAATGTGCTTTCGAAAGCGCTGATCGCCGAGGTCAAAGTCAGGGGCAACGACCGCATAGAAGCGGATGCAATAAGGGGAACGGTCAAGAGCAAGAAGGGCGAACTCCTCAAGGCGGAAACCGTCAGCGAGGATATTCGGGCCATTTTTAAGATGGGCTTTTTTGAAAAGGTGGATGCCGAAGTTGCCGACAGTCCGGGTGGAAAGATCCTGACTTTCGTTGTCCAGGAAAATCCCAGCGTTCAGGAAGTGCGGATTCACGGCCAAAAGAAGATCAAGGAAAAAGACATCCAGGCAGCCATTGCCACCAAGCCGTACACAGTTCTGCAGCGTAGCGTGGTGAGCGATGACGTTCAAAAGATCCTGAAGCTGTACCAGCAAAAAGGTTATTCCAAGGCGGTCGTCAATTCGAAGATCGAGTTTCCGAAAGATCCCCGCAAGGCAGTAGTGGCTTTCGATATCACCGAGAATAAAAAGGTCTACATTAAGAAGATTCTCTTCACGGGCAACAAGAATCTTTCCGGCCGCAAACTGCGTGGAGTGATGCAGACCAAGCAGAAAAGCATTCTTTCCTTTTTTACGGATCGCGGAATTCTTCAGAGGGAAATGCTCGACACCGATGTTGACAGGGTCACGGCCCTCTATCACGACGAAGGCTATATGGACGCGAAGGTCGGTTCCCCGGAGGTTACCCTTAAGGACGACGGCTATTACGTTTCCATTACCGTGGATGAAGGCGCGCGATACAAGGTGACATCGGTTAAGTTGACCGGGGATATGCTGGACGACTATGAAAAGAAAATAGTTAAGAAACTGGAACTGAAGCCGAAACTCTACTTCAGCCGTGAAAAGGTCCGCAAGGACATCGATCTTGTCACCAAAACTTACATGAATGACGGCTATGCGCGTGTCGATGTCGATCCCCAGATAAAACGCAACCAGGAAGACCATACGACCGACGTGACCTTCCAGGTTGTGAAGAAAGACAAAGTACACATTGGCCGCATATTTATCACCGGTAATTCCAAGACTCGGGATTACGTCATTCGCCGTGAAGTTGTCATTGCCGAAGGCGATTTGTTCAGCGCCAGGAAGATCGAGCAGAGCCTCACCAGGCTTAAGAAACTTGATTACTTCGAGGATGTGGACATTTCACCTGTCGATACCGAAGTGAAGGATGTAATGAATCTGCAGGTCAAGGTGAAAGAGAAGATGACCGGCTCCATTACTCTCGGTGGCGGTTTTTCTTCGGAAGACGGCATGTTCATAAGCGGTCAGATCGCGCAGAAGAAC
This sequence comes from Syntrophobacter sp., assembly GCA_039679945.1. Lineage (GTDB taxonomy): Bacteria > Desulfobacterota > Syntrophobacteria > Syntrophobacterales > Syntrophobacteraceae > SbD1. Next base: position 12,988 of record JBDKTY010000044.1, read on the forward strand.
CTTTTCGGTAAAGGCCAGGTCATTTCCTTGAAGGGCTATCTGGGGCAGGAGGCGCAGCGGTACATGCTGAGCTTCACCGAGCCGTACATTTTCGGCTATCCTATTTCCGCTGGATTTGACGTCTACAACTGGCTCCGGGCGTACGAGGATTTCACGAAAGATGCCATCGGGTTCAGGCTGCGAAGCGGTTTCCCGTTCGGGCAGTATAGCCGCGTCAGCATGTACTACGTCTTTGAAAGGGGCCATGTAACCGATATCAGCACCGCACTCGCCGAGGCTGTTGCGATTACCGGCAATTCCGTCCTGGAATGGGAGAACAAGAGTGCTGTCGGGTTCGGAGTGGAACGTGATACGACGGACCATCCATTTCTTCCCACCCGCGGTACCTATGCCGGCTTCAATATGGAACTGGCGACACACGCCCTTGGCGGCGATTACGACTTCTTCAGGCATGAGTACCATGCGGGTGTTTATTACCCCCTCCCGATCTGGAAGTTCATAGGGCATATTCGCGGCGAATTCGGACTCATGCATTCGCTGTTGGAGAACAGTAACATACCTCTCTATGAGAATTTTTATCTTGGTGGCATCAACTCATTGCGTGGTTGGAAGTTCGGACAGGTTGGCCCGAAGGTCAACGATGTTGTCATCGGCGGCGACAGGTATGCCGTGGCCAACGTTGAAGTTCTCTTTCCAATAGCGGAAAAAATGGGTATACGCGGTGTGGTTTTCTTCGATACTGGTAATGCATGGAATGATGGTGATGAGATTAAGTTGAGATCAGATGTTGGCGCAGGGATCCGGTGGAATTCTCCATTCGGACCGCTTCGGGTAGAGATAGGGTACAATCTCAGTAAGGAACCGGGAGATGATCCCTATCAATGGCAATTCTCTGCAGGTGCTTTCTTTTAAGGAGTATAAAAAAGATGAAGAAGTTCTTCGGTCTGGTTGCTTTGACGACGGGTATTATTTTCGGCCTATCGGCCAATTCGCTGGCGGCCAGCGGATCGCTTAAGATCGGTTATATCGACACGGAAGCGGCAGCCGGGCAGTCTCAGTGGGGAAAGAGGATCGGCGAGGATCTGAAAAGAGAACTGGAGAGGCTGAACGGCGAAATCGAGCAGAAGGCGAAGGCCGTAAAAGCCACTTTTGACGAATTCGACAAGAAAAAAGATGTAATGGATGAAAAGGCCAGAACCAAGAAACAAAGAGAAATCCAGGAGATGGCCGGCGAGCTGGACAGGCTCAGAAACGAAACGCGAGCCCAATACAACAAGAAGCTCAATGAATCCGTTAATCCCATATCTCAAAAAGTGCGCGAAGTAGTGAGCAAGATCGGCAGAGACGATAAATACGACTTCATCCTCGAAAAGGCTGCCGTTCCTTTTGCCAATGAAAAAGATGACTTGACCAGGCGCGTCACGGCGGAGTTGGACAAAGTATCTCCGAAGTGATTCGGATAAATTGAGAGGACATGAATTGGCGGGGGGTTCGGGAGAAGGTTCCGGAACCCCCTCCCGATATGTCGGCTGTGTCCCGCCTGCGCTCGGCCTCTTAAGAGGCCGAGCCGGTCTTGATCCCCGGCGGTATTCTCAACCTCTTTGTGGCCATTTGCCGCACAGGTCCGATCTTTTTGATGGAAGTCAATTTGAAGAAGAATAATGTTGAGAGGGTTTCGTTTTCACTTCGAGACCTTTGCGAACTCGTAGGCGCCTCGGAGATCAAGGGAGACCCGGAATTCAGGGTTCGGGGCCTTGGTCCGCTGGAGAGTGCGGCGCCCGATGAGTTGAGTTTTCTCACGGATTCCCGCTATCGCGACATGGTATCGGAATGCCGGGCCGGCGCACTGATTGTCTCATCCCATTTCCGTGAACTGGAATTCAACCTGCTTATCGCCGACAACCCGTACCTGGCTCTGGCCAAGGCCGCTAATCTCTTTTTCTCTCACCGCACTGATGATTTCGCTGTCCATCCCTCGGCGATAATTAGCGAGGGTGTCCGACATGGGGAACACATTTCCGTCGGTCCGTTCGCGTCTATCGGCGAGGATTGCGTGATAGGGGAAGGAACCCGAATCGGCGGGGGTTGCTACATCGGACGCGGTGTCCACATCGGAGCTGATTGTCTCATCCACCCGAGGGCGGTTATCCTTGATAACTGTGTAGTCGGGGACAGGGTGATCATTCACAGCGGCGTGGTGATTGGAGCAGACGGATTCGGGTTTGCCCAGGATGAACAGGGAAGGCACCATAAGATTCCTCAAATGGGAATAGTTCAGATAGACGAGGATGTCGAGATCGGCGCCAATACGACGATTGACCGTGCGACTTTCGGCCGGACATGGATCAAGCGTGGCGCGAAAATAGACAACCTGGTGATGATTGCCCACAATGTTGTGGTGGGTGAATATACGGTCCTGGTAGGGCAGGCAGGGGTCTCCGGCAGCACAAGCATCGGTGACCATGTTATGCTCGGCGGTCAGGTCGGAATAGCCGGACATCTGGAAATTGGCGACCGGGCAAAAATCGGTGCTAAAGGCGGGATTATGCGCTCGGTCTTGCCTGATCAGGTCATCGTCGGCAGTCCCGGGCTTCCACGGGAGGAATTCTTTAGGAATTTTGTAAATGTACAGCGCCTTCCCAGGTTACAGGAGGAATTGAAGCGCCTCAGGGAAAAGGTGCAAAAACTTGAGGAGGCACTGAAAGACGATGATGGACCTCGTTGAGATTAAGAAGATTCTCCCGCACCGCTATCCCTTCCTTCTTATTGACCGTGTGGTGGAGCACAACCCCGACCAGATAGTCGGCATCAAAAACGTCAGTGCGAATGAGCATTTCTTCCAGGGGCATTTTCCGAATGACCCCATCATGCCTGGTGTTCTCATAGTGGAAGCACTTGCGCAAACAGGGGGAATCCTCGCCTTCATCCGGCTGCCGCAGTACCTGGGCAGGCCATTCTACTTCGGTGGGATCGACAAGGTTCGCTTTCGCAAACCGGTTCGTCCCGGAGACCGGTTGGTTATGAAAGTCAGCGTCCTGAAACAAAGAGGCGGCTTGTTCAAGATGAAGGGGGAGGCATTCGTCGATGAGACCCTCGTGGCGGAGGCCGAATTGACGGCCGTTATTGACATAGAAGGCGCTACCGCCGAAGCGTAGAGACCGGGATCAGCCGGAACACACACACAATTGATTGTTCTTGGCACAGCAGCGGAGTCGAATACAGATGCAAATTCACCCTACCGCCATCGTGTCTCCAGAAGCCGAACTGGCGGATGATGTGACGATTGGCGCTTTTAGTATCATCGGGCCGAAGGTGACCTTGGGCGCGGGAACAGTGGTCGGTTCGCACGTGATCATCGAAGGCCGAACCAGTATCGGGGAGAAAAATGAGATCTTCCCCTTTACCGCGATCGGATGTGCCCCTCAGGACATAACGTACCGCGGCGAAGACACTCGCGTGGAAATTGGTGACGGCAACATAATCCGTGAAAATATGACGATCAGCCGCGGTTCCAACCGTGGCGAAGGGGTCACTCGCATCGGGAATGGCAATTTCCTGATGGCTTACGTGCATGTCGCCCATGATTGCCAGGTTGGTTCGGAAGTAATCATGGCCAATGCGGTTACCCTTGGAGGTCATGTGACGGTGGGAAGCCATGCCGTGATCGGAGGGATTGTCGCAATTCACCAATTCGTGAGGGTAGGTGAGTATAGCTGCATCGGTGGGGATTCCGGTGTGAGGATGGATCTTCCGCCCTATATGCTGGCAACCGGTTCCGATAACGCAAAGCTTTACGGTCCCAACCTGATCGGGTTGAGGCGTAACGGTTTCTCAGAGCCAACGATCAACGCCATAAAGAAATGTTATCGCATCGTTTTCCGTTCCGCGCTCACAGTGAAGGATGCGGTTGAGAAGATCCGCCAGGATGTTGAATCCTTGCCTGAAGTCGAGAGACTGATCGATTTCATTTCTCTCGGCTCCAAAAGAGGAATTGCGAGATAATGGCGGGGGACCACGAAGATTCGAAGCAAAGCGTGCAAAATCGCGTTGGGCTGATCGCGGGCAGCGGCCAGTTTCCCCTGCTCTTTGCGCATGCCGCCCGCCAGGCGGCCGTGCACGTCTTTGCGGTTGGTTTTGACGGTGAAACCGATCCCGCCCTCTCAAGGTATGTGGACGAGTTTCACATGCTGAAGCTCGGGCAGTTGAACAAGCTGATAAAAGCGTTCCACAATGCCGGAATAACATTTGCCGCCATGGCCGGCGCGATCAACAAGACCCGTCTTTATACCCGAATACGTCCTGACTGGCGTGCCGTGCGGTTCCTGAACCGGCTGCGAAATAAAAAGGATGACTCGCTCCTGAGAGCGCTCGCGGACGAGCTTGAATCGGAAGGTATCATCATCCAGCCATCCACCATATTCCTGCCGGATCTCCTCGCGCCCGAGGGGGTTCTTACCCGGCGAAAGCCAAACCGGCGAGAACAAAACGACATAGCCTTCGGATGGGCACTTGCCAAGGCGATAGGTAAGCTGGACATCGGACAGTGTCTGGTAGTCAAGAATCAGGCTGTGCTCGCGGTCGAGGGAATCGATGGCACCGACGCAACCATCCTGCGCGGCGGACGCCTCTGCCGGGATGGGGGGGTAGTAATCAAGGTCAGCAAGCCCATCCAGGACCTCCGGTTTGACGTTCCCGCGGTGGGACTCGACACCATCGAGGCTATGAAAAGGGTGAAGGCCCGCGTTCTTGTTGTCGAGGCCGCCAAGACCCTCATGTTCGATCGCGAGAGGATGATTGATGCCGCTGACTCGGCGGGTATCTCCATACAAGTGCGGAAAGATGGGTTCCTGGCCCCCGAGTTACAGGATAAGGATGCGATTTCCGCCCTGGAAAACGGGCTTTTCGACCAGAACGGGCTTTTCCGTTCAATGGCTTCCACGGGTCCGGCCAGGGAAAGAACCCGGCCGCCTGTTTTGATCCGCAGCCCGAGAAGTGATGCCATTCGGGTCGGTGTTATCGGAGTCGGCTATCTTGGGCGCTTTCATGCTCAGAAATATGCAAGACTGCCGGAGGCCAACCTTGTGTCGGTTGTGGACATAGACCCGGATCGCTGCCGCAGGGTTGCGGAAGAGGTCAGGGCCGAGGCCAGTACCGATTACAAACAGCTACTGGGGCGCGTCGATGCGGTGAGCATCGTCACTCCGACTCCGCAACATTGTGATATCGCGAAACAATTTCTTTCCGCCGGTGTCCACGTGCTGCTGGAAAAGCCCATGACAAAATCATTGGCGGAGGCTGACGAACTGATCGGGATCGCCGAGAAAACCGGGACCGTTCTGCAGATCGGGCACCTTGAACGGTTCAATTCGGGGTTTGAGGCCATTCGCTCTCGTCTGCGCGATCCCATGTTTCTCGAAGCGGACCGGTTGGCGCTTTTCAGTGAGCGTGGTCTGGAAGTGGACGTGATCCTCGACCTTATGATACACGATATCGACATTGCCCTGCATATCATCCAGTCGCCGCTCCAAAACATCCACGCCTCCGGCATTTCCGTGCTCAGTTCTCTGCCCGACATCGCCAGTGCGCGGCTGGAGTTTGCCAATGGTGCCGTGGCGAATCTCACAGCCAGCCGCATCTCGGTCAAGAATATGCGCAAGCTTCGGATTTTTCAGGAGGACTGTTATTTCTCAGTCGATTATGCCATAAAGCGCGCTTACGCCGTCTACCGGGAATCCGAGTCTGGCGAGGATGGTTTTCCCGAGCTCTCCATGGAAGAATTCGAGATAGTCGAGAAGGATTCTCTCGAAGAGGAGATAAGCTCTTTCATCGCTGCGGTCAGGACTGGCGAGAAACCGGTCGTTGACGGGAGGGATGGCCGCCGCGCCCTCGCTGTTGCTCTTGGGATATCGCGACAAATTGAAGAGCAAATGCTGGCCAAATGTGTTTTTCCCGAGAAAAAGACTTGCATATCTTCATAAGTGCGGGGGAAGCGTCGGGAGATCTTCACGGATCTCATCTCGTGGCCGCTATACGCTCGCTTGATCCCTCAATACGGCTCTCCTGCCTCGGCGGACCCCTGCTGCGAAGCTCCGGGGCGCCGGTCGTCGTTGACCACCGCGAAATCTCCGTGGTTGGCGCGTCCGAGGTCCTTAGCCATGCTCGCGCAATTTTTGGGGCCTGGCGTAAAATCCAGTCCCACCTTCTCGCCAGCCGTCCTGAAGTGGTGGTTTTGATCGATTTCCCGGATTTCAATTTTTTCCTGGGCAAATTCGCCAAAAAGATCGGCGCCCGCATCTTTTACTATATCAGTCCCCAGGTTTGGGCCTGGCGGGAGTATCGCGTCCATACAATAAAACGCCTGGTGGATCGCATGGCGGTTATCCTGCCGTTCGAAAAGGAGTTTTATGGCGCCCGCGGCATGGACGTCGAGTACGTTGGGCATCCACTGGTCGATATTCTGGGTTCCGTGCCCGGGCTCGAGCGCTCCGCTCAGGTGTACGGATCGGATTCGGGTGGTCCGCTCATTGGGATATTGCCGGGGAGCCGCGGAAGCGAAATTAAACTTCTTTTTGCGCTGCTGATGGATTCAGCCGCGATTGCTGCCCGCAAACTCCCCGAAGCGAAATTCCTGTTGCCGGTGGCTCCTTCCCTGAACCCCGAGCGTATCAAGGCATATGCGGCAAATTGGGACCTGCCCGTGAGAATTGTCTCGGGCGATACCTACAGGGTAATACGTGCGTGTGACCTGATACTGACCGCTTCCGGGACGGTGACCCTGGAATCGGCGATACTTGGCACTCCAATGGTCATTACCAACAGGGTCTCCCGATTGAGTGGAGAAATCGCAAAAAGGCTCATCCGTGTCAAATGGGTCGGCCTGCCCAATCTCATAGCCGGCAGGCAAGTCGTGCCCGAGTTTGTGCAGGACAACGCCCGTCCGGAGTTGATTGCCGCCGAGGCGACTTCGCTGCTGAGACAGCGGGACAGGCTGGAAGAACAACGGGTGGAGTTCGCTAAGATGCGCGAAAGTCTGGGACAACCGGGGATATCCGAGCGTGTCGCCAAACTGATTCTGGAGACCGCGGGAGTGAGTTGATGATAAACCGGCAAAAGACCGTGCGGTTTGCCTATGAACTCGCATTGGTCGCCGCCTGGCCTTTCCTTTATCTCTATTACCTGTGCCGCAAAAACTCCGACGGCAAATACACCGGCAGCTATCGCGGACGGATGGGGCTTGAATTGCCCGAACCGATGCGGGAAGGCCCCGGGACTGTCTGGTTCCATGCCCTTTCAGTGGGGGAAGTGCTGTCAGTATTGCCGCTGGTAAAAGAAATGAGAAGACTGCGGCCGGAAATAGAGATAGCTTTTTCCACCGCTACTGAAACGGGTATGTCCATTGCCAGGCAGAGACTTTCGGCGGATGTGCGCCGTTTCTTCTTCATGCCTCACGATTTCCCCTGGGCCGTGCGTTCTGTTGTCCGGCGCATACAGCCACGACTCTTCGTCCAGGTTGAAACGGACCTGTGGCCCAATCTCCTTCATTTTCTGGCGAATAAACGGATAGTGACCGCGCTTGTAAATGGAAGGATTTCTCCGTCATCCTATAGAAGCTATCTTCGGTTTGCCGGCGTCATACGAATGATTTTTTCGAGTTTCGATCTTCTTTTCGCTCAAACCGAGCAAGATAGAATGCGTTTTGAATCTCTTGGGGTACCGGCGAAGAGAGTTGTTGCCGAGGGGAATCTCAAATTCGATTCATCGGTCCCCCTGCTCTCGGCCTCGGAGGCGGCATCGGTGAGGGAACAAATCGGCCTCGAGCCGCAAAGGCCGGTCTGGGTTGCCGGCAGCACCCATGAAGGCGAAGAGGAACTGGTACTGCGCGTGCACAAGGAGTTGCGGAGAGAGTTCCCCAATCTGCTGCTGATCATTGCTCCGAGGGATATCAAACGGCGAGGTGAGATCGAGGCCCTTTGCATCGCCGGTCAGTTTGATCACGCCGTGAGATCCAGGGGAGAGCCGGCGGGTGAGAAAGCGGTATACCTGCTGGACACACTCGGAGAGCTTGCTGGTGTCTATGCCATCTGCGACGTTGCTTTCATCGGGGGCAGTCTGGTCCCCTTTGGCGGACATAATCCATTGGAAGCTGTCTCTCAAAACAAACCGGCCTGCTGGGGACCTCATTTCTTCAATTTTCACGAAATAGAGACAGTCCTTCTTGGGACGGGCCGGTGCGGCAGAATAGCCTCGAAAGTCGAGATGGCCCAATTCGTCAGGAAGAATATAGGGGAGATGGAGAACACTTCGAAAACAGGCGGTGTTGCGCGACCAGGGGAGTTTCAATCGGGTGTATCACGGAGAATTGCGTCCGTGCTACTGGAAAAAAGCTTTTAGATTGGGGTGTGAAGGAACGAAAATGTTGAAGAAAATCGTCATATTTGTCTCGCTTCTGTGTACGCTCGGGGTTGCGGGTTTGGTGGCTGCTTCTGTATTCAATGAGGGGATGATCGACAAAGACTTGCGATACCAGGATTTTCGCGTGACCGAAGATGGGTTTATCACCGGTGTCATCATCAATACCTCGCAAAGAAACCGATCGGATGTCCGAGTCGATATGTGGATCACAAATGTCGCGGAAACACGGATATTCTGGAGGAAGTCCATCACACTGGGCGATATGCGGCCGGGTTCGCGTTTCGAGGTCAGGGAAAATGGCGGTGGCTCGGTGGACAGTACCACGAGAGTTCAATTCATGTTCAGGCTTCCGCAAAAGGACAACTACAGGAATCACCCATAGTGGAGTATCGGGGGCCTGGGGGGGATCGCCGGCGTCCGTTCATGGAACGGACGTTTGTCCGCTCCTGACCCTTCGATACGAAATTAACGAAATATCGTCAGCGAGCCTTCCCTTTCCAGCGGTGAAATACTGACGGTACCCAAAATCCACGAGCCAGGTTCCATATTGCCTGTGTCCAAGAATATAGTTGCCCCGCCCCTCACACATCCTTGCTGGTCCGAGATCCGTTCAAATAGTAACCGAATGCCGTGATGAGCCGTCCTTGAGTCTGGAATCCGTTTCCACAGAGTGTGGAATACAATTTGCATAATCTGGTGGCAAAGGAGACCAGACATGCTCGCGTTAATTCGGATGGGGCTAGGGTTGATTATCGGAGGAGCTGGATTTCTTTGGATCGTGGAGAGTCCGCTCCAGGGGTGCTGTGCACTTTTTCTTGCTGGTTTTCTCGTTATGACGGGCCTTGAGAAACACCTCACTGGAAAAACCGCTGAAACGGGCGCGGAGCGGAGTTGATCCGGGGTTGCCGACCGGAATTCTCCTCGATTCCCCTGGATTGACACATCCGCATTTTGTGGCCGGAACCGGGCACTAACGAAGAAAAGCAGCCAAAACCGGCAAAATTAGCAAAAATTAGGAGAATGGCTCTTTGCGGGAAGAACCCGCTCAGGATTTCGGATCAGTGTCGGAGCCAGAAAATTCTAATCCTTCCGTCGAAAAAAAAGTGAAGGCTTTGGCAGAAAAGTGTTGACTGATGCGTTAATAGCGGAAATGTCCACTTTGGGAGGCTGTACAATTGGCCAGCCCGAACAATAATTTTTTCTTCAGCCTCAAACCGGCTTCCCATCAGGACGGGGTACCCGATTTTCGCGTGTTGGGGTGTGTTTTGGCGATTTAGTGTGAAAAGCGAAGAAAAAAGAAGTTCCTGTTTTAGACTTTTTGAGAATGACTCGGGCTACAGGAGGCAAGTGCCCGATGTGCCATCAGAAAAGTCACATCGGAAATCTCGCTTATTTGTCAGCATCTTAGATCCCCGTGCAGGCTAACATCCACTCATCGTAACGTATTTTTCACATTCGGATCTTTTCGCTTTTCTCCCTGAGAAGTCGGTAGATCAACTTTGACCTTTTTGGTGGGGTCGTCTAAATATTGCCTCCACCAAGCGGGGCATTCAATTTCTTTCCGGGGCACAATCTTTCCTTTCAACAATTGTTACTATTCGCTGGAAGAGAGCGGAATTTCATGGGGGATGAATTATCCGCTCTCTTAGAGGGTTGGTTTTTTCTGGGCTTCTTAAGCGATAAAATGAGGCGGGCTAATACTTATGAACCGTGAGTGGGAGGAAATCAGAAAGAAGCTTCACACTAGCCTCTCAAAGGGGCAGTATGACCTTTGGGTCTCATCTATCGAGTTTCTGGGGCTGGAAAATGAAACGGTGACGTTGGGATGCAACAACAGATTCCACATCGAATGGCTGAGGGAGAAGCTTGAGCTCAAGCTTCTGGCCGTCATAAGGGAGTATTTCCCTCTTGCAAGCAGGCTGGACTACCATATTGTGAGCGGGTCGAATGCGGCGGAGTCCGGCGATGTCGCGGAACCGCGAGAGGAAGGCCGTCCACAACAAATCGGGATAGGTGACCTGATAAGACGAGTGGGACCGGTATTCAATCCTCGCTTCACCTTCGAGCAGTTTGTGGTGGGTTCCTGCAATCATCTTGCGTACGCAACCGCCCTGGGTTTGGCGAGCGGGCAACAGGTATACAACCGGTCCGCCTTTATCCTTTCGGAAACCGGCCTGGGCAAGAGCCACCTTTCACATGCCGTGGGAAACCTTATCTGCCGTACATCGCCCGAGCTTCGTGTTCATTATGTGACAGCGGAACAGTTTGCCAATGAGATGATATATTCGCTCAAGAACGGCAATATCGAGAACTTCAAAGCGAAATTTCGTACCGAATGCGATGTACTGCTGCTGGAAAAGGTGGAGTTTCTCAGCGGCAAGGAGAAGGTCCAAAACGAACTTGTCTACACACTCGATGAATTGATGGACCGAGGCAAAAGAATTCTCTACACCGGAAACACCTACCCGAACGACATTCCCAAATTGTCCAACGAACTCCAGTCCCGGTTGAACGGTATTCTCGTGGCGCCCATCGGACCTCCGGACTTTGCCACCAGGATGGAGATCCTCAAAAGAAAGGCAATGAGCGAAAACGTCCAACTGCCAAAAGAGGTGGCTGAGTTTATGGCGGAGAGGGTCACGGGAGATGTTCGCCAGCTCGAGAGTTGCCTGGTGGGAGTGATCGCCAAGTCCAATATCCTCGGCATCCCGGTATGTCTTGATCTGGCCCGGGAGACTACTGAAAGAATGCTCGACCGATTGCCCAAGATTACCATCGACCACATTCAGCAGATCATTTGCTCCACTTTCCTAATCTCGATGGAGGATCTCGGGTCCTCCAAGAGGCGTAAGGAACTGGCACTGGCGCGCAAGATCGGAATGTACCTTTGCAGGCGCTATACGTCGGAGTCTTTGGACACCATAGGCCGATCGTTTAAGCGAAGCCATAGCTCTGTACTTTATGCCATAAATGATTTGGCGAAGGAACTGGACAGGTCGGAAGGCAAGATCAAGCGACAGGTTGAGTTTATCAGCCGTCGGCTGGACGCGAGCTGCCTGACCTGAGGTGCCGAGATTGTTCCCTGATTCGAAGAGAGCCGCGAGGGGTGCAGCGCACATTTCACGGGAGTGAGTTCAGCAAGAGGGGGGCTCTGGTCATGAAAATGTTTTCTAAAGAGCATGGGGCGAGCAAGTTTTTTCTGCCTCACAGTTATTTTGAGATACAGTTTGGTATGAGGGGGGGGGCCGTATTTCTTGAGAGCGAACCTGTCACACTGTCCGCCCCTCACGTATGCGCCAAGCATCGGTCCGCGAACTGTGAGGGAATTTTCAAACACATGCGCCAGAGAATGATAGCTCATGAGTTTGTCTGCCAGCATGTTTCCGGTTTGCTGGAGACGCTTGTGGTTTGAGGAAAGTCAGTGCATTTTCTCCGGGAGTGATGGTGCGGATTGCTCTCGACGGCAGGGGGGCGGATGTGGAAAGCGGCTGGACGCAACCGCCCCTGCGAACCCGGATACTCCCGTGGATGACCAGGGTATTTAGTATCCATGCCTTCACGGCGAAAGAGCGTTACGTTACAACACGCGCGGGCGGCAAAGTTTCGGACCGTCGGCAAATGAGATCTTTACCGGCGGAAAACGAGTAGTTTACCTCCTGTTTCAAACCTCCCGAGAGCAATCCGTTCTAGTCGCGACTCATCGAACGTCAAAGGAAATCACCCCGGTAAATCGCTTTGGGCGAAGCAAACCTCGCAATCCTGCGGCAGGGGCGATGAAGATCCAGCAGCGCGGCCACGCATTTCCGGCCCGTTCATTGTCCGATACCTTACCGCGAACAGGGGGGCTCGTTCCCGAATGATGAAAAGGCAGCGATGATGTGAATAACGAAAGTAATTGAAATCGTATGCCGCCAAACGCCGTGGATTGAAGGAAGGATTGCGGACTATGCGGCATCCGGCGAACTATTGGCGGGTGAAGAGCCTCATCCCGGGAGTTGGGGGCCGAGCAACGAGATTGAGGGCCCGGTCGCGCAAAAATGATCGAAGCCGACGGGGCAGCCGTCCGTGTTCGGTGGACACTGGAACAAGGGACGAACGGTTCCTCCGAGGATCACCTCGTTCCAGGGGGGGACTCAGTCACTCAAAAAGATGGGATCTTCCGGGCGAAAACCCCTATATCCCCTCGTTGATTCGTTCCCTGAGCACTCCGGAACATTTGAAGGTTACAACCTTCCGGGGAGAGAGGATGATGGGGTCTCCGGTCTGAGGATTGCGACCGCGCCTTTGGTTCTTTTCCTTGACGCTGAACTTGCCGAAGCCGCTGATCAGTACGTCGTCGCCCTTTTCCAGGGTCTGCTTGACGATCTCGAAAAGGGTCTCGATGATCTGGGCGGATTCTGTCTTTGTGAAGATATTCTTGGCAAACAGGTTTTCGACAATGTGCGCCTTGGTCAAAGTCATAAAATCTTTCCTTTCCTGGCCACCGAAACCCCTGAGGAGCCTAGGTTATCATTCTTTCAATTTTATTGGGTCTTCATGCAGTATTAAAGGATAATTCTCCGTCTTTCAACAAAAAAAAGGGCATTCCACTCGGAACCCCTCTTTTTAAAAGAGAAAATGGCGGTGCAGGGCTTCGAACCCCGGACGCCGCGGATATGAGCCGCGTGCTCTACCGACTGAGCTACACCGCCTTAAGAACCCGTAATATTTAAGTGAAAACTATCGGGGAGTCAATAGCAAACTAGAGGGTGTATGCATTCATTCGCTGGTGCTGCCCGGATTGCAATTGACAAAGGAGTACCCTTCAGGTAAATGTTTCTAAGCCATTGATGCTAAGGGATTTTTTGACATTTGCGGTTTTCCGGCCCAGCGGGCTGATCGGTTAGGGGTGTCGTCAAATCGCGCCAGGCTTCATTTTGTCAAGCTTTAAATAAACGGAGGTTTTTGTTTTGAGTAAGCGGATTTTTGAAGTAAAAGTAATCAGCAGCTTTGCTGCAGCACATAATTTGAACAATTTCCGTGGCAAGTGTGAAAATCTTCACGGACATAACTGGAAAGTTGAAGTAGTATTGCGTGGAACGCGATTGGAGGATAACGGAATATTGGTCGACTTTGGAGAGGTGAAGCAAGCGACCAGGGAAGCTCTTGAGGAATTGGACCATAAGTATTTGAATGAGTTGCCTTTTTTCGGAAACTGTAATCCTTCTTCGGAAAACATTGCCCGGTTCCTTTTCGAGCGTCTTTCAGAGAAGCTGAACAGCGAGGATCGCTGGCTGTACCTGGTGTCGGCATGGGAATCCGCCGATGCTTGTGCGACCTATATGGAGATTTGACCGAGAGCTGAGCCGAATATACAAAGGAGCATTACCGATGGGAGGTTTGTGGAAACCAAGCGGAAGCTGTTGCCAGAGCCCCGTGATCCGGCCGCGCATTATTCTTATGGCATTCGTGCTAGTCTCATTCATGGTATTTGGATCGAACAGAATCGCTGTTGCGCTCCAGACGCACACGATAGAGCCCGAACAGGGATCCGCGGAACAGGCAAAGCCCGTTCAAAAGACCCCGGCTCAGGAAACCGAAAAACTCAAACCGCAAGGGGAACCGGGTCCCGCGGCTACTCCGGGACAGGACCAGTCCCATGCCCTACCCGCACCCGCTGAAAAGCCCGGGGATACACACGCCGCGGCTCCTGCCGCCGGCGGGGAGCACGGAGGCGGCCACGGCATCACGCTCCCGGAACTTTCCCCCATTCCCGGTGTTACCTTTGTCGAAACATTGATCCGGGTAATGGACCACGAACTGCATGGCAGGACGTTAGGCTGGCGGCCGAACGATATCCTGATAGGCAGATTCACGGACAACATCAATAACTACCAGCTTGGCGTGTTGGAGGCTGTACGCTTCACAGCCCTGCGGTTGAAGGACAGCCTGACCAGGATGGGCGATGCCGATACCTATGATCCCGATCTTGAACAGGCTGTAAACCTTTTCATGAACAGTGCCACACTTTGGTGGTTCCCCGAAGCTGAAAGCTCTTACAGCCAGGCGATTGAGCATCTCAAGAATTTCAAGACCAAGCTGGAAACAGGGAAGCGGACTTTCTACTATCGGCGTGACAACCTGGTTGCACTTCTCTCGGCCTACAGGGACCAGCTCGGGAATGTGAACCGGTCACTCGTACAGCCTTCCGGCTGGTATCATTCGGATGAGCCCTTTTACTACGCAAAGGGAGTGGCTCATGTCTATTACGAAATCCTGAAAGTGTGCAAGGTCGGCTTTAAGACACAGCTCACGTCCACCATGCATGGGATGGACATAATGGATGAGATACTGCATGAACTCGACACGGCGGAAAATATTCGGCCGTGGCTGATTCTGAACGGCGATCTTGGTGGATGGCTGGCGAATCACCGCGCGAACTTGAATGCTCCCCTGAGCGAAACATCGCACCTGCTCGTGATTCTAAGCCAACTGTAAGTAACGGGGTTTGATTTGGATTCTCCGCCGGAGCCCTTCGGGACTCCGGTTTTTTTTGTCTGTTTTCGCATGCAGTCAAGAAAGTGAGATAACTGGGACCTACCGGCGGTGAATGTGCTGCCTGACAATGAGGAGTATCTTCGAGGCATAATTTCGGGCTGGAGACAGGAGGGCCTGCTCCGCGCGATTTGAGTCCGAATAAGGCAAAGCCGGCCCAGCGGGTGGGCGGTTATTTAGTTCACGGTGGATAAAGAGATGCGACCACGTGAGGATTGTCGGGAATGCTGCCTGAAGTGAAGCTGTCTCACGGTCTTCAGACCTGCCCCCGCAGCGCCCGCTGGAACTTTTCCTTCTGCTTCAGATAATGGTCTCGTTCCGGGCCGACCTTGGCCAGCGCTTCATTTATGGCGGCCAGGGCTTCGCGGTATCGGCCGTTGACATAGTATGCTTCAGCCAGGGTATCGAGAACATAAGGTTCGGGGTTCACCGCGGCCGCTCGGAGCGCCAACTCCAAGGCTTCGGGCGGGTTCCTGAATGGAGCGGGAGTAGTCGCGTAAAGCCATGCGAGATTGTTCAGAATGGAAGGATTCAGAGGATCTAGTGCAAGCGCCGCGCTGAGGACTGATTCCGCCTCCGAGTAGCGGGCTTTTTCAAAGAGAAGTCCTCCATATGCTGCCTGAAGGGGGATGTTGTCGGGGTTCTGCGCGATTTTCATCTCCAGCTCCGCAAGCTGGATATCAGAGAGCCATGCATCGGAGAATTTGCTCCGGCTAAATTCAGCCGAGGCGAAAAACAGCACGGCGGCAAGTCCGACGAAAGCAAGAGCTGCCCCGTAGAGTTTTCGATTATGTTCGCGGATGAGATTCCGATTCTCGAAAGCGGCAAAAAGAAAATCGATTCTCTGCCGGATACCGTAGTGATGCCAGTTTGGCAGGTCGGCGATTTTGCCGCTGCATCGGGCGATCTTTTCAAAGGATGAGACCAGGGGCATTGGGGTCCCTAGAAGCTGGAGCGCGAAAAGGTCCGCCTGGCGTTCGCTGTTGCGGAGGAAGAAACCGAAGATGAAGCGGAGGAAGAGCACCATGAGGATGATCGTTGGCATGATTCTGATGAGCCAAACGATGTAGGCGCCTTCACCGGGCATCATTGCCAGCTCGAGAATCGAGCGGTTGGAAAGAATGAAAAGCGCGGGCATGTCACCCAGGGTGTAGACTACCAGGATAAATAATATGAAAAGACCGGCAAACATCAGCAGGTGTTTCTTGCGAACATGTCCCATTTCGTGGGCGACGACGGCCTTAAGTTCAGGAATATCGAGGAGGTTTATGAGTCCCGATGTTATCAGGATATAGCGCAGGCCGGGAAGAATTCCCACGATTCCGGCCGTGAGCATTTCGCCTCCGAACAGTGGCCATGAGAGGAACCCGCCGACACTGAAGTTGTGTTCCCTGCAGTAAGTTTCGAGTTCATTTCTGATGTATTCGGGTTGGAGGGGCTCACACCGCCAGAGTCGTACCATCAGCCACGGCCCAAAAAGAATGAATCCGAACAGCGCGACTGCTACCGTCATGAATTGGCCGAAATCCGATGAGAAGAAAGACGGTGTCTTAATGAACTGAAGCAGGTCCGTGATGCTGGAAATGAGCAGCCAGGGGGCGAGTATTACGACAGAAAAGGAAAGTTGTGTTTTGACAAAATTGGAGCGGCTGATCTGGGAGCCGTGGACAACCTGATAAGCGGGGTGGCTGAAGAACCATAGCACACACAGGTGGGCCAGATAGACAATGAGTCCGGTCAGTCCGGAAATGGTGGAGAACTGGATGAAACCGGGGATTATCCGAAGGTAAGCCTGCAGGTTGAAAGCATAAATGTAAAGGAACAGCAGGGCGAGCACTATCATGTTGAGGCGCGTCTGCAGGCGGTAATAGCCGAGGCTGAGCGTGGAGAGGAATACCCCCCGCGCGGCCTGCATCTCGATCTTCTGGCAGCATGCCCTGCAGTGGGCGACAAACAGGAGGAAGGCTATGATTATGTACGAGGCATTCGTATAGTCAGCGCGCGAACCTGTCGGCGGCTGAAAACTGAACAGGAGCAGTACGATTATGTAGTAGATCAGTTGGCTATACATGTTCGGATGTTAAGGCCGCCTTCCGCCGAGGGCAATTCAACTCGAGTGTGCCGCATCTCTCAGGATCTTCTTTTCTGATCTTCAAAGCAGTTCTTGCGCACCTCTCCCTTAAAGTCGACAGGGTATTCGCCGGTGAAGCAGGCCATGCAGAATGAATGGTTGTCCCTTGTCGCTCCCGCGCCCTTGAGCAAACCGTCAAGACTGAGATAGTGGAGAGAATCAAGGCCAATGAAGTCCCGAATCTCTTCCACGGAATGCGATGCGGCGATGAGTTCACCCTTTGTGGAGAAGTCAATTCCGTAAGGGCAGGGGAATCTGTGGGGAGGGCAGCTCACCACCATGTGTATCTCTTTCGCGCCTGCCTGCCTCAACGCCTTGGTCCTGGTCCTGGTAGTCGTTCCCCGGATTATGGAATCCTCGACCAGAATGACGCTTTTCCCCTTGAGCACATCCCGGACCGGATTCAGTTTGACCCGGACCGAAAAATCGCGCATCGCCTGACTCGGCTGGATGAACGTGCGGCCGACATAATGGTTCCTGATTATGCCCATTTCAAGCGGAATTTCGGCTTTTTCGGCGAATCCCAGGGCCGCGTAATTGCCGGAATCGGGAAATGGCATCACCATCTCGGCCGTGAGCGAAGATGTTTCTTCCGCCAGCAGATGTCCGAGTCTCTTTCGGCACATATAGACGTTCTGGTTAAAAATGTTGCTGTCCGGTCTCGCAAAGTAGATGAACTCGAATATGCAATGCGAAGGATGTGTCTTGGCGAAAGGAAAAAGGGAGTGCATCCCGTTGTCATCAATTATGAGTACTTCACCTGGCTCTATGTCACGGATATAGGTGGCTTCGATAAGATCCAGGGCACAGGTCTCGGAGGCAAGCACATAGCTGTCATTGACTTCGCCGAGGCACAGCGGCCGAAAGCCGTTGGGGTCGCGCACGCCGATCAGCGTGTCCTTGGTGCTCATCACCAGTGAATAAGCGCCCTGGACCTGGGTTAAAGCGGATACCAACGCCTCTTCCAGCCCGTATATGAGATTTCTGGCCAGGAGGTGCATGAATATTTCAGTATCCATGGTGGAGCGAAAGATGGCGCCCTGGGTCTCCAGTTCGTGACGGAGTTCCACCGCATTTACCAGGTTCCCGTTATGCGCGATGGCGTAGTAGTCATTGCCGTGGAATACGACAAACGGTTGGGCGTTTTCGAGCAGGGATGAACCGGTGGTGGAGTACCGGACATGGCCGACCGAAATGTAGCCCCGAAGCGACTTCAGGGTCTCTTCCTTGAAAACATCGTTTACCAGGCCCATGTGCTTGTAATTGCTGATCTGGCAACCATCGGCCACGGCAATCCCGGCGCTTTCCTGCCCCCGGTGCTGAAGCGCGTAGAGGCCGAAATATGCGAGTTTAGCAGCATCTTCATTGCCATAAACTCCAAATATCCCGCATTCTTCCTTCCTGGAGGGAACAAAAACAGGACCGGAAGAAGCTTCGGAAATCTTCATCTTCTTGTAATCAGGCATTAGCCCGTCTCCGTGCCGCCTTTCCAATCAATCTGAACCAGGCGGGTAAGTGGTTGGCATTTCATATGCGGGCGGAATGAAAAGAGTTATATCCCGCGGTGGTATTCCTGAAGCGTTTTAACGTCCCAGTCGCCTTCCTGCAAGGCGCCCACGGCATCGGCGATCGCCTTCGCACCCGCGATCGTGGTAGCGTATGGGGTATTATAAATCAGGGTTGTTCGCCGTATCTGATAGGAATCCGAAGTTGTTTTCTTCCCGAGTGTAGTGTTTACGACCAACTGTATGTCCCCGTTCTTAATCTTATCCACGACATGGGGACGTCGTCCCTCGCCTATCTTAAAGACAAGATCGGCGGGAATGCCATTACGCTTCAGAAAAGAAGCGGTCCCCGAGGTGGCGACAAGGCTGAAACCCAGGTCAAGAAACCTTTGCGCGACGGGCAGGACTTTCTCTTTGTCCCCATCATGAACGCTTATGAAGACTGTCCCGCCCCTGGGGAGGTCGTAACCGGCGGCGGCCTGCGCCTTGGCGAAAGCGATCCCGAAACTCTGGCCGATTCCCATCACTTCTCCCGTCGATTTCATCTCGGGGCCAAGAAGGGTATCGACGTGAGGAAACCGGGAGAAGGGGAAGACAGCTTCTTTCACGGAAATGTGCTTTGGCTCGATTTCCTTTGTGAAGCCGAGATCCTTGAGTTTCCTCCCAAGCATAACCTTTGTCGCCAGCTTTGCAAGCGGACGGCCGATCGCCTTGCTCACAAAAGGCACTGTTCTCGAAGCCCTGGGATTTACTTCCAGTATGAATACCTTATCGCCCTTGAGAGCATACTGGATGTTCATCAGGCCGATAACCCCCAGTTCACTGGCCAGGAGCCTGGTCTGTCGCCTTATCTCTTCCTGGATCTCCACGGAGATACTGATGGGGGGGAGAACGCACGCGCTGTCTCCGGAATGAATTCCCGCCTGTTCGATGTGTTCCATTATGCCGCCGATAACCGTGATTTCTCCATCGCTGATGGCATCCACGTCGAGTTCGATGGCGTCTTCAAGGAACTTGTCTATCAGAATGGGATGGCCCGGGCTGATGTGCACGGCCGTCTTCATGAAATGATGAAGTCTGTCCCGGTCATATACGATTTCCATTGCACGACCGCCTAGAACATATGACGGGCGAACCACGACCGGGTAGCCGATGGCTTGCGCCGCCACGGTGGCCTCCTCGATGGTGAAGGCGGTGGCATTTTCGGGCTGCCTCAAACCGAGCTTCATCAGCAGTTGCTGAAATCTTTTCCTGTCCTCCGCACGATCGATCGCATCCGGAGAGGTCCCCAGTATCCTGGCTCCCGCCTTTTCAAGGGGAACGGCAAGGTTGAGCGGTGTCTGACCGCCAAACTGGACGATTATACCCTTGGGTTTTTCCGTGTCCAGAATGTGGAGCACATCTTCACGGGTCAGGGGCTCGAAGTAGAGTTTGTCGGAAGTGTCGTAGTCCGTGGAGACGGTCTCCGGGTTGGAGTTGATCATGATGGATTCATGGTTCTCCTCGCGGAGCGAAAAGGAGGCATGGACGCAACAGTAGTCGAACTCGATGCCCTGCCCGATACGATTTGGCCCGCCGCCGAGGATCGCCACCTTGGCAGTTTCGGAGGGTCTCGCTTCATTTTCGGCCTCATAGGTGGAGTAATAGTACGGCGTATAGGCCTCGAACTCGGCGGCGCAGGTGTCAACCAGCTTATAGACGGGGACGATCCCGTGGGTGAGGCGCTTCTGACGAACCGTTTCTTCATCGGTCCCGGCAAGCTCCGCAAGGCGGCGGTCCGAGAACCCCCACGATTTGGAAAGCCGGAGTTGTTCGGGATTATCGAGAAAATCACTCTGTTTCACGGATTCGACAATGGCCGTTTCAAGCTCGATTATTTCTCGGATATGGTTGAGAAACCAGGGATCGATGCTGGAGAGGGCGTGGATCTCTTCCACTGAGACTCCGAGTTTCAGCGCCTCTCCTATCTGAAAAAGACGCATGGAATTTGGGCGGCGGAGCTTTTGCTTGAGCTGGTCGATGTATTCCGTGTCAACCGGGCTGGACGGTGTGGAAAAACCCCACCGTCCGATTTCAAGCGATCGTATCGCCTTTTGAAGCGATTCCTTGAAGGTGCGGCCGATTGCCATCGTTTCGCCGACTGATTTCATGGCCGTGGAGAGGACATCCTCGGTTCTCGGGAATTTTTCGAATGTGAAGCGCGGGACCTTCACAACGCAATAATCGATTGTCGGCTCAAACGAGGCGCGTGTCTCGCGGGTAATGTCGTTGGCGATTTCATCGAGCGAATAGCCCACGGCCAGCTTGGCGGCAATCTTTGCGATCGGGAACCCCGTCGCCTTGGATGCAAGCGCGGATGAGCGCGAAACACGCGGATTCATTTCGATCACGACCATGTCGCCATTTTCCGGATTTATGGCGAACTGGACATTGGAGCCGCCGGTTTCGACCCCTATTTCGCGCAGAATTGCAATCGAGGCATCCCGCATCAGTTGGTATTCGCGATCGGTGAGGGTCTGGGCCGGAGCGACGGTTATCGAGTCGCCCGTGTGGACACCCATTGCATCCATGTTCTCGATCGAGCAGATGATGACCACGTTGTCCATGTAGTCGCGCATCACCTCGAGTTCGAATTCCTTCCAACCGAGAACGGATTCCTCCAGCATGACCGAGTGGATAAAGCTCGCATCGAGCCCGCGCTGGGTCTGGTCGAGCAGTTCCTCCCTGTTGTAGGCGATCCCGCCGCCGGTGCCCCCGAGGGTAAAGGATGGACGGACGATTACGGGATATCCGATTTTTTGGGCGAAATTCTCCGCATCCGTCAGATTATTGATAATCAGGCTTTCCGGCACCCGCAGACCAATGTTGTTCATGGCATCGCGGAAAAGCTCGCGATCTTCGGCTTTCTTTATGACGTCGGCATTGGCGCCGATCATCTCGACCCCATATTCGTCGAGAATGCCCATTTCTGCGACTCTGACCGCAACATTGAGGGCCGTCTGGCCGCCCAGGGTCGGGAGAAGCGCATCCGGGCGCTCGCGTTTGATGATCTTTGCCACGGCTTCCGGAGTGATCGGTTCGATATAGGTGCTTTGGGCGGTTTCCGGATCGGTCATGATTGTTGCCGGGTTGCTGTTGATCAGGACTATCTCGTACCCCTCTTCGCGAAGCGCCTTGCACGCCTGGGTGCCGGAGTAGTCAAATTCGCATGCCTGACTGATGATTATCGGTCCCGAACCGATTATGAGAATCTTTTTAATATCTGTGCGTTTGGGCATGAACTCGCTTCCCTTACCAGCTTAGCCGGATTGCTCTGAGTATCGAGGAAAAAGGCAACCGTCGAGGATAGTGACGGTGGTCACCTTTCGCGCCCGAGGCTCTGGGAGGTCCTTTTGCGCATCATTTCGGTAAATCGTTCAAACAGGTAAGAAGCATCGTGCGGACCGGGGGATGCCTCGGGATGATACTGGACGCAAAATGCGGGGGCTTCGAGATGCTCCATTCCTTCCAGCGTATCGTCGTTAAGATTGACGTGCGTGGCGCGTACGGGAAGGTTGGCAAGAGAGCCGGGATCGACGCAGAAGCCGTGGTTCTGAGAAGTGATCTCGATCTTTCCCGTGGTAAGGTCTTTCACCGGCTGATTTGCGCCGCGATGGCCGAACTTAAGCTTGAACGTCGTACCTCCCATGGCCAGCCCCATCATCTGGTGGCCGAGGCAAATGCCGAAGACAGGCTTTTTGCCGAAAAGCCGGCGTACAGTCTCTATAACATAATGGACAGCGGCCGGGTCTCCGGGGCCGTTGGACAGGAAAATGCCGTCGGGGTTGCAGGCAAGTATCTCGTCCGCGGGGGTATGCGCGGGGAAGACCAGTACCTGGCAACCGGCTGCTTCCAGCTTCCGTAATATATTATACTTGATTCCACAGTCGAGAACAGCCACGCGAAACCCGGGTACGTCCGGCAGCCATTCGGGGCGGTCGACTTCCGTTCTCATTCCTCGGCGCCAGCGGTAGGGGGTCTGGCAGGTAACATGCCGCACCAGGTCAATTCCGTTCAGTCCGGGGTAGGCCCGCACCTGTTCCAGAAGTTTGCCGACATCGTCGGTGTCCGTGGCGATAACGCCGCGCATTGCACCAGCCGTTCGGAGATGGCGGGTGAGGGCGCGCGTATCTATGCCTTCGATCCCGATTTTTCCGTGCTCATTCAGAAAATCAGCCAGTGATCTGTCGCTTCGCCAGTTGCTGGTGAAGCTCTGGTATTCCTTGACAATGAAGGCTTCTACCTGGATCGCCGCCGATTCCATATCCTCGGGATTGATTCCATAAGTGCCGGTGAGGGGGTAAGTCATGGCCACTATCTGGCCCTTGTAGGATGGATCGGTCAGGACTTCCTGGTAGCCGGTCATCCCGGTATTGAAGACCACCTCTCCAAGCGCCCGGCCATGACCCGCAAACACATAACCCGTGAAGACGGCTCCATCCTCGAGCACAAGCACCGCTTTGGGGCGGTTCCATGGAAGTATCATACGTAAAACGTCCTTGCATTGAGAGCAATAAATAGTTCGCATACAATCCGGTGTTCCGAACACCTAATTGTAACGGGGCAAAAGGTTTACGGCAAATCTTTAATTTGTTTGGGAAAAGGAGATCAGCGCCTCTTTTCGGAAATCACCCGTACTTTTTCCAGGTCCGCGGGTGTGTCCACCGACAGGGAATCGACAGGCGACAGTGCGACGCGGATGGAATACCCGTTCTCCAGAGCGCGGAGCTGTTCCAGCCTCTCGGCCGTTTCAAGCTCACCGGCAGCGAGTGCCGTAATCTGCCTGAGAAACCAGCGGCGGTAAGCATAGAAGCCGAGGTGTTTTAGAAATGTCTGCTTACCGCGCTGAACATCCCTGGAAAAAGGAATCGGGGCACGGGAGAAATAGAGTGCCTTTTTGCTGCCGTCCATCACCACCTTGACGCAATTGGGGTCCAGGAACTCATCCATATCCTCGCTCGGGAAAGCGAGAGTGGCCATCTCGGAATCGGACTCGGTTGCGGCCTCGATGAGCATGCCTATCATGGAAGGCTCAACAAAAGGCTCATCGCCCTGGACATTGATAACAAGGTCGTCATCCGCGAGTCCCAGCAGTTCGGCGGCTTCATTCAACCTGTCCGTGCCACTGCGGTGATCCGCGCGCGTAAGGACGCAATTTCCGCCGAATGACTCCACCGCGGTCATGATCCTGGTGTCATCGGTCGCAACGACCACTTTGCAGAGCCGGGGGCATAAGGCGGTACGTTCATACACGTGCTGGATCATGGGCTTGCCGCCAATGGTGACAAGGGGTTTGCCCGGAAGTCGCGTCGAGGAATATCGTGCCGGAATTATGGCGTAATTTTGCATGATCGATTTACCGAAGGCCGGAAAGAATCGGCTTAACGCAAACGCTGCAAGCGCGATCCAGTATAAGGTGTCTGTCTTTCTGGGAAAAAATCTACAACTGTGACAAATGGCGGCCTTTTTAGGGCGAGCCATACTATGATAAACTCGCGAATGGATGCAATAGCGACTTTCACATTTTGGAGAAAACGAGCTACTTTCATGAGCCAACTCACCCATGTCCGACAGTGTTCACAATATCTTGATATTCTGGTGCGCAACAACCCCGATTACGCGGAATGGCTTATCGACGATGGAAATATAGGCAGGAAATTTCCATTGACCACCCTATATTCCGACCTGCAGCATGCAGTCGGGGCTGCCGGGTCTTTCAATGATTTTCTGAGGATTTACCGCCGCTTCAAGCAACTGCACTTCCTCCGGATCGGCTCGCGTGATCTGCTCGGTAAGGCGGATCTGGCGGAGACTACGGGACAACTCAGCGACCTCGCTTCCGTCGCTCTGCAGATTGGGCTCGAAACACTGTCCTCGAATCCTGGTCTCTGGGCTTCCGAGGAAGATGCAAGGACTTGGGAACAGATCAGGGGAGAATCCACCCTCACTGTTCTGGGGCTGGGGAAGCTGGGCGGACATGAGCTGAACTATGTATCCGATATCGATATAATATTTCTGCATTCCGATAACGATTCCGACGATACCGGCAGGCACCTGATTCTACTGAGCCGTATGGTTCATTGGCTCTCAAGGCTGCTCGCCGACCGGTACGAAGGGGATCGTGTGTTTCAGGTGGATTTCCGGCTTCGTCCACAGGGAAAAGATGGAATGCTCGTGCCTTCCATGAGTGCGGCCGTGGAGCACTATCTGCTGCATGGGCGCGCCTGGGAACGCCAGATGCTCCTCAAGTGCCGACCTGTCGCGGGCGATCGTTCCGCCGGCAATGCGTTCGTTCGCGAGGTGCGTCCATTCGTCTATCGCCGGTTCCTCGATTTTCAGGCGCTGGGCGAGCTTCGGGACATGCGGAACATGATCCTTACGGAGTCCCGGCGTTTCGGACCCGGTTCACGGCAGTTCGACGTCAAGCTTGGAATTGGCGGTATCAGGGAAATTGAATTCCTCGTTCAGTCCATGCAACTCATTTACGGGGGGCGGCATCTTGAGCTGGATGAGCCTAACACTCTGAAATGCCTTAAAAAATTGGGGCAAATAGGACTGTTTCCCGAGAGCAGGACCATCGAACTCGCCGACTCCTACAACTTCTTGAGAAGAGTGGAACACTACGTTCAACTGGACCAGAATCGGCAGACTCAAAAACTTCCTCAGTCGGAAGATGCCAGGCGGCGCCTGATTCTCGCCCTGGGGCTTCGTGACGGGAAAGCATTCAATGATACCCTTGAGGAGCATTGTTCCAGGGTGAATGCCACGTTTTCAAGCCTGTTCGCCGCGGTGAGTGACGAAGAGGAAGACTATGCGGGGGGCGGGCAGGGAGGCGCCGGGCGCAGTGCCGGGACACGGAAATCCGACCTTCTTCCCAAAGCCAGTGCCGGCAGGCTTCAGGAAACGCTCAAACCATACCCGGGTTCTATTGGAGCCATGGTTTTCGGGATCGTTGAAAGCCTCGCGGACAGGGCCGATAGTGAAATTCTTGAAAAGGTGCTGGTGAGGCTGGATACCTATTTTTCCACGGTTGGAAAAAGGCCGGGGCTGAAGAAGTTATTCAGTTCAGCCTCGCCATGGCTCTCATCCCTGTGCGGAGCTATTTCCTCCAGCGAACTGGTTTCGGGCCTCCTTGCTCATAATCCGGGGCTCGTGGAAGGCCTCGCCATCAGTCAGACAGGGTATGTCCCCGCGGTCCAATGGCATGATTCCTCGGCACGGCTGCTTGAAAGAAGCGATGATTACGAGGAAAAGCTGGAATGGATGAGAAGGCTCAAAAATGAGCGTATCCTGCAGCTCATCATCTCGGATCTCAAGGCCGAGATCGATTTCTCCGCCCTTGAGGAGGAACTCAGTGCGCTGGCCGATTTCGTGCTCGGCCACACGCTCGAGACTGTCAAGTGCAACCTGGGGCTTCCCGCGGATCTCCCGCTCTCCGTGCTCGGGATGGGTAAGCTGGGCAGCCGGGAGATGAGCTATCAGTCCGACCTCGACCTGGTCTTTATCTATCAGCCGCAAACGGGAGAATCCGGGAACCAGATTCCGGGACCGGTCGTGAGATTGATCCAGCGTTTCATGAATATGCTCAACATCCCCCTGCATGAGGGCCCCGGATATGCGGTGGATGCGCGCCTGAGACCCACGGGCAACTACGGCCCGCTCGTGGTGACCAGCAATGCCTGGTTGGACTATTACAAAAAACAGGCGGATATTTGGGAAATCCAGGCGCTTTTGCGGGCCCGTCATGTCGCGGGGGATGCATCGCTCGGCCGCTGGGTGGAAGATCAGGCGGGCGGGATTTGCCATGTCAGGAGAGATTCCGACGAGGTATGGCCACGGATCTGCCATCTCCGGGACCGCATGGAAAAGGAAAGAAGCGAGGAGACGGAGGGCACGATCAACCTCAAGCTGGGGATTGGCGGTCTGGCGGATATTGAGTTCCTCGCCCAGGGAATCCAGCTTGTAAAAGGAGAGCGCGAGCTTGCCGCTCGCTCCCGTTCCGTAAGACGAACCGTTAGGGAGATTCTGCCAAACACGCCCGAAGCGAGCGGCAACGCCGCGATCATTGATGGTGCATTTCGGGCGCTCCGGGCAGTTGACCACAGGTTGAGGCTATATGCGAATTCTTCATCTGGCAAAATGGAAAAGCCACATTTTGAAGCTATGAAAGCGCTCGGATTATGGCCCCCGAAATCGGACAGCGGATCAATAGAGACATGGGAGGACCTTCTGCGGGTCCGAAGGGAGGTGCGAACCATCTTCAGAATATTTTGTAAGGGATGAGAAAGGGTGATACCCGATGACCGGGAATAACGACAAATGAGAAAGACCATTACGGCGCCACCCCTTGGCATTCCTCATTGCCGTTTGAATCTGCCGGCGGTGCAACCTGACGGTCCCCTACCACACAACCCGCATGACAGCTCATTCGTCCGCCATGTCAGCTCGAACGTACAAGGCATCCCAGCTTTTCAATTCCTTTCTCCATCTCTTTATTCCATACTCCGCCGCATGTCAGCCGGATGAAGTTCGTGTATTTCTCAAAAGTCGAACAGATCAGGCCCGGTACGATGCCGATACCCTCGGCCCTTGCCTGGAAGAAGAGTTCCCTGGAGTTCACACTCTCGGCCAATTCGATCCACAGGGCCAATCCGCCGGCCGGTCTCGTTACCTTTGTTCCAGACGGGAAATGCCGGCTGATAGCCATTTGCATCGTATGCATATTCGTCTCCACGGACCTGCGAAGCTTTCTCAGATGCCGCTCGTACTTCCCGGTTCGCAGGAATTCGGCAACTGCCGCCTGGGTTGGACTTGCCGTGCAGACACTGATGTCCACCTTGAGTCCCAGCGCCTTTTGGAAAAACCTGCCCGGGATCAGCCAGCCGATGCGATAGCCCGCCGCTATTGTTTTTGAAAAAGAAGAGCACAGCATCACAAGACCTTCCCGATCGTACTTCTTGCATACATGAGGCCGGGTTGATCCAAAACAGATGTCTCCCGAGACATCGTCTTCTATAAGAGGGATCGATTTCGCCGCCAGCAGCCTTACGATCTCTTCCCTGGCTGCATCGGCGATTATGCTTCCATCCGGATTGTTGAAGTTGAGGTTAAATATGCATGCCTTGACGTCGTATTGTTTCACGGCATCCGCCAGGTCAGCCGGGGAGATCCCCCTGTCCGGATGTGACGGGATCTCGATTACCCTCAGACCCAGGGTTTCGAGCAGATGGAGGAAACAGTAATAGGCGGGGGACTGAATCACCACGGTATCTCCCGGCCGGGTGAGGCATCGAACGGCGATGAAAATAGCTTCCATCGCTCCGTGTGTGACAATGATCTCATCGGGCATCACCGTGGCTCCCGCATCGATGCACCGGAACGCGATCTGCCTTCTTAATTCCGGATTCCCGCCGATCATCTCGTACCCTATATGCCTTCCCGTGTCATCCCGAAGCAGTGATGACATAATTCGGCTCAGTTCCCGCCCCGGAAGAAGCGAGGAATCGGGACAGGCAACGGCAAAGGGCACAATGTCCGAACGTCCGAGCAGATCCCTCACCGTACCGATGAGATCGCTCCGGTTCAACTCTCGGGGTTCGATGGGTGTATCCGTGGCGGGAGTGGGAGGAGGAAGGAGCCGTCCGTAATTGAACTTCACGAAGAAACCGGATTTTGGCCTGGACTCGATAATCCCCTGGCTCTCGAGTTCCACGTAGGCCTGGGAAACCGTGGTGATGCTCACCCGCATCTTCCTGCTCATATCCCTGAGAGAGGGGATCTTGTCACCTGATTTCAGGGCGCCCGATTCAATGAGTTCAAGGATATTCCTGCCGACAAGCGTATATCGGTATGTGAAGTCCGGCTGCTTCGGAATAAGCATATATACTCCCGTATATTTGAACTGTTATGCATGACTTTTATCATAACTGCATCTGTACCAATAACAGATTTTCAGCTTTATTGCGGCAATCGGCGAGATACGCGCAGTATCCGCGGCCCGGGCTGCCCCAATCCTTCGGCTGGCGGAGCGAAAGTTATGCGTTTGCGAGGGCGGATCGGCCCGGACGCAATCAGGCTTGCTTACAAGTAGCGAAGAGCGCGCGGCGAAAGAGCATTGCGGCCTCGGAATGCCGAGGGATTTTGATTGGCGGGATTTCGGGCGTGACTCCCGCCCTCGCGTCTCGAAGCATGCTCTCGAAAAGCGCGGGGAGCTACCTCCCCTGTACCCCCTTTGCCGCTTCGCGGCGCGTTATGACGTAGCGGCGACGCCGGGCGATCGGCCTCGGGCGCTTGCGCGTGCAGGCGGAGCGGAGCCTCGTGATAGGCGGGAGAATTATTCCGCCGCTCTTTTGAGCTGGAAGAGCAGGATCTGAACGTCACTTCTGATGATAGGCCCAGTTGCCGGTGCGGAGCGGAAAGGAAAGGAGATGTCCATGGAATGCCTGGGCGCATGCGAATACTACAGGGGAGAGACCGGACGGCCCGGCTTGTTGAAAAGAGTGCTCCACGGATGCCTCAACCTGGACAGACGGGTCCGGGAACACTCCAGCCTGGTGCGAATCGTGAGGCCGGACAAAGTCAGAATTCACAAGAGTGAACTTTGTGTTCTCGATATTTCCGGCTGGTGCGCAATATCCTGCGTGGTAGGCAGTGCATGGGTGACCTATCCGGGCCGGCGTTGCGACTATGTCCTGAATTCGGGAGAGAGCCTGAAATTGAGGGGGGAAGGCAGAGTGATCGTTTCGGGATGTAGCGATGAGATCGAGGTCAGGATATGCCGATCCTGAACGGGAAGCGTATCGCCGGAAGTGTACTGGTTGAAGAAGAAAGTGGTCCTTTCAGGGCTCTTGGGGGAAAATGCTTTCCCTCTGCGCACTGAGGGTGATGATCAATCCCGAGAGGATGACCAGGGCGGTACCGATGACCTGCCATGTGGTCGGAAGGTCGCCAAAAACGGGAATGGCGATAATGTAGGTGAAGATGATTCCAAGGTAGTTGAGAGCACTTATCCTCGCGGCGCCGTCAAGCGAAAAGGCGCGAGTCATGGTCATCTGCCCCAGCCCGCCGGACAAGCCCGTGAACACGAGGAAAAGCCCGGTAACGGCATCAGGGGTTACCCATACAGGAATTGTGATACACAGCATCACGAAGGTGCCGAAAAGGGAGAAATAGAGCACAACCGCCTCTCCTGATTCACGGGGGCCGATCCGGCGTAGCGTAATCATGGCGATCGAATAAAAGAATGAGCCGATGATGGCGATAGCCGCGAGAGTGTATGCGATGTGAAACGAAGGCTTTAGCACGAGAAGGATTCCGGCGAATGCGAAGGGCACCGAAAGCCAGACAAGTTTGCCGACGCGCTCTCCGAGAACGGGCCATGACAGCAGGACCACGAACACAGGCCCCACGGAAGAGAGGGTCGTGGCGTCGCCGAGAGGGATCTTGGGGGACGCCAAAACATAGAAAATGGAAAGTGCCGACAGCGTGCCCGCGATGCTCCGCGTCCACATGAGCTTCTTATTGGTGATGCACAGGGAGGCGCCACGCGTCACCGCCATGAGATATGCCACCAGTGATCCGATGGCAAAGCGCGAAAGCGCCGCTTCCTGCCAGGGAACGTTTTGGGCGCCCAGCCGGGTGAATACTCCCATGGCCGAAAAAAACACCTGCGCAAGCACCATCCACATGACGCCGCGAATGGCCGGGCTGGCAACAAAGCTGGCGCTTCGAACCCGGGTGACTTCCTTCGAAATTTTCAAGTACATATTGGAAACGCAGCTCCAGCGGGAGGCGCTCGGGTCTATACCCACGGAAAGGCACTAAAGACGTAATCACTGTTCGCGCATCGGGGTCAATCCCCGGCACGGACAAGCCCTCCGGTCGCGGGGCAGCGACGCGGTTTCCCGGAACCGGATCATCCGGACGATGTCCTCTCGCGCTGATACGACTCCCGCCACGCCTTATTCATTATTCTTGTGCTTCGAGGGGATACCTCACGGAGAGTAAAAAAGCAATAGTCTCCGATCGAGGCTTGAGGATGCGGGTTGCGTTCAGGAACAGTCGATGCGGGGCCGCGTTCACGGACGTACAGGGCATCTCGCACCGAGGCATCGAAGAAACATGAACGGGTGTGTTTCGGCCTTCGGAAACAATCAGTCCTGCATCTTGCTTTCAACCAGTTTCAGGAAGCTGGCCACGCAGTCCGGGCAGAGCTGAGTCCCCTTGGCATCGGCGATGATAGTCAAAGCTTCCTCGTTGGAGAACCCCTTGCGATAGGGACGATCGGTGGTGAGGGCGTCATAGGTGTCGGCGACCGCGACCATGCGGGCCAGAAGTGGAATCTTGTCGCCCTTTAATCCTTCGGGGTAGCCTTTTCCGTCGATCCTTTCGTGATGACATGCAATTGCCGGTATGATGTCGGCGAGGCTGGGAATCGATGCAAGGATTTCGGCCCCGATAGTTGGATGTTGCTTCAGTATCTTCCATTCCTCGTCGTTGAGAGGACCGGGTTTAAGAAGAATCTGATCGCGAATGCCTATCTTACCCAGGTCATGCAGTTTGCCCGCTATCTTGATTCTTTCAATCTGGTCCGCATCAAAGGCCATTTCCCTGGCAAGATCCACGAGGACCGAGGCCACCGATTCCGAATGTCCTCGCGTGTACTGGTCGCGGGCTTCCAGGGCCAGGACCAGGCTGGTTATACTTCCAAGCATTATTTGCCTTTCAAATTCAAGTCTTTCGCGGTCCTTTAATATACGGCGGAAATGATCGGAGAGAAACCTCTCGGCGGTAACGACCAGTTGCTCAATATTAAAGGGCTTGACAAGATATGCCGCCGCGCCGAACTGGAGCGTGCGGCGCATGGTAGCCCGGTCGCCGTCCGAACTCATGATGATGAAGGGTATCTGGCGGAGGTTCCTGTCAGCGTGAACTGTCCTGCAAAGAGCGAGACCATCGAGTTCCGGCATGTGCAAATCGCTCAAAATCATATCCGGAAGGGAGTGCCTGAGTATTTCCAGCGCCATCTTCCCGTTTTCCGCCGGGATTACATCGAACCCCGCCTTTCGAAGGGCTTTCTGGATCACGTTTCGGGTGACGGATGAATCGTCGACTACAAGAATCGTGCGTCCCTTCAAGAGGGAACGAGTGTCCAATATCTCCTGGATTCTCTCGGACAACTCACTTTTCGCGCTGAATTTAGACAAGTAGCCAGCGGCTCCCACCTTGAATCCACGCTCGATATCCTCCTCATGGTCCCTGGAACTCAGCATGAGAATGGGAGTGGAGTCCTTGCTCTGATTCTTGAGTTTTTCGCAAAGAGCATATCCATTCATCCGAGGCATTTCAACATCGGTGATGATGAGATCGAATTCCCCGGAATTGGCGGTTTCGAATCCCTCGCACCCATCACAGGCCTCGGAAACTGTCGCGCCCATTTGCTCGAGTTCTCTTCGCAGAGCTGAGCGCACTGTCGAACTGTCGTCAACGATGAGGATCTTGCGCGAGGGGCCCCTGTTGGGCTCTCCCGTTCCCAATGGCGAGCGTACCCAATTCCTAGCTGGTTTGCGATCCATAGTCTCCCGGTTTCCGTATCTTGAGGGGATACTCAAGTTCCAAACATCCATCAGACGCTCTTATGCGGACCATGGCCGGCTTGTCAAGTCATTCTCGGGAGAAGACGCCGTGCCCCAAGTCTTTTGGTACACGCTCTTCCACGGTCCCATATTTCACTACTATCAATCGGCTTTGCTTGAAAAACCATTAGCTTATTCTTTAATTCACGAACTTTTTCTCATGCTTTTGGCTGAATATGAATGCGGACTAAAACCGTGGTTTTATAAGGGATGTATATCATTGATCGTTTGACCGGATGATTTGATTTGTTCGAAGGCAACCAACGCGGGAGAACTGGATATCGGTCTTGCACAAACGGGTATCCTTCACGAGTTGCGCAAAAGACACCAGATGTAAGGCTTATATTCCGAGGAGAGTATATCTCCAATTGTCTCACGAGAGGAGACCATGCTCGATATTTCGTATCCGGGGTTTCAGATATAGCCGCGCGCCTTCCAAAAGCGCGCCCTCGAGCCCCAGGAGAAAGCCGTTCTCATCCTCGACAAGGATATTGCCGGAAAGAGCTTCCTCATAAGCATCCTGATCGAAGGCGATCAGCGCGTGCTTGACGCACATTCCCCGGTAGATGGAGACTTTTTTTCCGTTAACAAATACATTCATAAGTCCGCGCGGGGTTGTCTCATTTCCTGAAGATGATTCTGTCCCGCACCCCTGTATCAATGGGCGAATGGGAGCGGATGTAATCGATCACCACATCTCTGACCTCGGCCCCGAAAACGGGGTCCCTGCCTTGCGCGAAAATAGCGTATCGGTCCCCGCCCGCCCCGAGAAAATCATTTGTGGCAACCCGGTAGGAAGCAACGGGGTCAAGGGAGTCCTCGCCAACCTTGACCGACAGCACCTTTGATCCGGAGGGCATGGAGAGGTCGTATTCCACTTTGAGGCCGGAGACCTGAAGGTCCTTATCGGAGATGATGCTTTGTTCGAGGAGTTGCCTTATCTGCTCACCCGTAAGTTGAACGGTCATGAGCATGTTGTCGAAAGGCAATACGGTAAATACGCTTTCCAGGGTAATCGGCCCCATCGGGACATCGGCACGTATTCCACCTCCATTATAGAAGGAAATCTGTGCACCCGAGGCCTCGCGCAAGGCATCCGTGATGAGATCGCCAAGGCTGGATTCCCGATGGAACTGACGGGTGAGATCCACTGAGGCAGTGCCGATAACCTTTGAGAACTCGGACTTCACCTGTTTTTCGTAGGACTCGACAATCTCGGCCGCCCGCGGATCACTCGGCGCTCGAGGACCGGCTGAAACCAATTTCAGGACATCTTTTTCCGTATGGCTCACGATCATTCTTTTGGCCGGGTCGAAGATGATATCGAGCGCTCCGAGATAGACGCCATAGCACCCCGCCTGGACAATGATCGTACCGGATTCATTGACGGGCTGTGTAATGGCGGTGTGGCTGTGGCCACCAACTATGATATCGATCCCGGGAACCTGCCTTGCCAGTTGCCGATCCGCATCCAATCCGAGGTGGGACAGCACGATAATCAGGGCGGCCCCTTTTGATCGCAGATCCTTGATGAGGCGGGGAGCGACCTCTTCCGGCGGGGCAATCGAGAGGCCCGCCAGATTTCCCGGCTTGGACGTATATTCGGCTTCTGTCGTGGTAAAACCGATTATTCCGATTGGAATTTTCTTCCTGGTGATGAGAATTGACGGTTTCACACCGTCGAAGTATTGGTCCCGGCCTTTCGTGATGTTGGCGGAAAGGACGGGAAAATGCGCGGAGGAAACAATCTGGCGCAACACATCCTGGCCCCAGTCAAATTCATGGTTTCCGAGCGCCATGGCATCGTATTTCAGGTAGTTCAGGATTTCGATAACCGGGCGGCCACGAAAGAGATTCGATATGGGAGTACCCTGAAACATGTCCCCGGCCGAGAGCAGAATGGTTCCGTCGGGATTGGCGGCCCGCAGATCCTGAATCATTTTTGAAAGATAAGCGGCGCCGCTTACCGGGGTGGCGTCATCGATCCTTTTGTCGATGTATGGAACGATATGGCCATGGGTGTCATTGAGGTGAAGAATAGTCAGCTTCACGCCGGAAGCATGGACAAGCGCCGGGAATGAGAAGAGCAGAAGGAAAAATGTGAGGACCAGGCGCGGAAGTGCTTTTGCGAATAACTGCCCGAAGTGTCTGTCTTTGGATGGAACTCGCATTTTGTCCCGCCTTTCCAGTATGTCAGCGTATGACACCGTTGCCCTGGCGCCGGAGGGCATTTGCAGATGCACGGGTTTTCGCGGGATCGTTAGAAAAATCGCGCGAACCAGTCGAGGGTGGCGCGGATGGCGACGGCTCTCCAGGACTCATCGGTGAGCTGGTGATCGGCGTCGCGCATCAGTATGAGGTCTTTTGGGTCTCCGATACGCTTGTATATTTCGATGGAATGAGTCCATGGAACGACTTCATCTTCGCGGCCATGGATGAGAAGCGCATTGCGAACATTCCGGAGGTCCCCAAGATCACGGGGTTCGCCGAGTTCAAACCCGCCGGGAATGAGACGCTTGAGCTCATCCATCCCGCTTCCGGCCGGATCGAGGTGGCTGATATCGAATGGCGCGACCCAGCTTACGGTAGCGTTGACAATGTCCGGGTTCTCATTGGCGGCCAGCAACGAGAGAAAACCTCCCAGGCTCGAACCCAGAAGTCCGATATGTCCATCAGACCACGGCTGGGTGCGGGCGAAAGTCAGAACAGCATTGAGGTCCCGCATTCTGGCGCCCACAAGAGTCTCTCTTCTGGCGGCGCTCTGTCCACAGCCGGAAAAATCAAAGCGAAGAACGCAAAAGCCCAAATTGCTCATATGTTCTCCAATGGCCAGATACTTCGAGCTGTCTTTTGAACTGAGCAGGCCATGGGAACAAATAATCACCGGGGCGGGGACGTCGAGGGGCAAGTGAACGGCGGCGGAAAGGTTGACGCCATTGAGTTCAATCCGGAAGGCACGGCAGTCCCGCACGTTTGCTCCCTCGCTTCTAGTCCTTGAAACGGATGGCATAAAGACTGACTTGTTGCGATTCCCCTTCGGAGCGAATCGTCTGGACGGTTTGTTTGAACTTGAAATACTTTGTCATCTCCTCGAAAAAGGCAGGGGCGTGAAGGCTCGTGCTTTTGGCGAGGAAAACAGTACCGTTCGGCGCCAGTGTCTTTCTCAGGAACGCGACCAGGAGCGGATAGGATTTCCGATCGTAGATGACTTCGGAACCGAATATCACTTCGTAACGGTCGCCTATATCAGGGGCGTTCCAGTCCAGTTTCCGCACCCGCGCGCTGGCATTGTTGAGCAGAACATTAGCCCTGGAGAACAGAAGGGCATCTTCGTCCACGTCGGTTATGGTGACATTATGCCCGCAGAGGGAGGCATAAATGCCGACGACGCCCACGCCGGCCCCAATCTCCAGCATCCGCTGCCAGGGGATAATCGGCTGTTTCCCGAGAAAATACGCCAGAATGAGGCTGGTATCCCACAGCTTGGCCCAATAGGGTAACTCCATGGGCCCGACATTAGTATTCTCGACGAGATTTTCGATGTACCCTTCGAGATCCTCCATTTGGAGGATTTGCATCTGTTTCGCGCCAAGTTTCAGCGGAGCGGTTTCGACCCTGTATTTGCGCCGGATTTGCTCCATTACGTTTTCGAGTTCGGACAAGATTACCTCCGGAATCCTATTTGATTGCTATTTCAGGGTTTGGCGCCCCGAGGTCCTTTTGCTCCGAGAGCGCGGCATCTTTCCGGCCGTGACGGGAAAAAGAGCGCAACCAGTTAATGAAACGTTCCATGTAAACGTATACCACCGGCGTGATATACAATGTCAACATCTGAGATAACACCAGCCCACCGACCACCGCCAGTCCAAGCGGACGCCGCGCCTCGGCTCCGGCTCCCATGCCCAGAGCGATGGGCAGGGTGCCCATGAGGGCAGCCATCGTGGTCATCATGATTGGGCGGAACCGAAGGATGCAGCCCTCAAAAATGGCTTCGGCGGGAGCCTTCCCCTCGTTTCTCTGGGCATGCAGAGCGAAGTCGATCATCATGATCGCGTTCTTCTTCACGATTCCTATCAACATGATAATACCGACAAAAGCATAAATGCTGAGGTCAACGTGGAAAATCATCAGGGTGAGGAGCGCCCCCACACCGGCTGAAGGAAGGCCGGAGAGGATCGTAATCGGGTGGATGAAGCTCTCGTAGAGAATTCCGAGCACAATGTAAATTACCAGAATCGCGAGGATGAGCAGCACCCAGAGCCCTTTCATCGAGGATTGGAACTGCTGGGCCGTCCCCTGAAAATTAGCCGTAAGCGTTGCGGGGAGGCGGAGTTGGCTCGTGGCCTTTTCCACCTTCGCCACGGCATCTCCCAGGGCCACGCCCGGTTTCAAATTGAAGGAGATGGTAACCGAGGCGAATTGTCCGGTGTGATTGACCGTGAGCGGTCCAACGCGCTGGGTTATCGTCGCGAGTGTGTCCGAAGGCACGAGGAGACCCGCCGCCGACCGGATGTACAGAGAAGAAAGGGCCGAGGGGTCTTTCTGGTACTCGGGCGCGACCTCGAGGATCACCTGATACTGGTTGATCGGCGTGTAAATAGTGGAAATCTGGCGTGATCCGTAGGCACTGTAGAGAGCGTTCTCGATCTGATCCGCGGATATGCCCAGGGCATGCGCCTTATCTCGGTCGATATTTACCATCACCTCGGGATTGGTGATCTGAAGGTCGGTGGTAACATCCTGGAGTTCATCAAGGGCTCTCAGGTTCGCTTCAAGGAGCGGCGCATAGCGATACAGATCTTTGGTGTCGGTGCCCTGGAGTGTGTATTGATATTGGCTTTTGGTACTCCGGCCCCCGATCTGTATCACCGGAGGATTGACCATATAAGAATTGAGCCCGGGAATTTCGGCGAGTTTCCCGCGGAGCCGCTGTATGATTTCGGTGACCCCGGGACGCTCATCGGGACGAACCAGGTGAATCATCATTCGTCCCGAGTTCCCGGTCGGGCTCATGCCCGTGGCGCCGGCGGCCGCCATGAACCCTTCCACCGCCGGGTCCTTCCGAACGATTTCTATTGCCGCGCGCTGTCGCTGCATCATGGCTTCGAACGAGATGCCCTGGATAGCCTCGGTTTGAACGGAAATCTGGCTGGTATCCTGGCTGGGAATAAAGTCTTTGGGGATAGTCGCGAAGAGCCAGAATGTCACGACGATGAGGACAAGGGAAAAACAGAGCACCCACGCGCCATGTTTGAGCACATGACGCAGGCTCCACTCGTAGAAGCTTCGCATTCCCTCGAAAATCCGCTCGGAAATCGAGAAGAAGCCGCCTTTGCCGCTTTGCCCGCCGTGCCCATTGCTTTTGAGAAACCGGCTGCAGAGCATTGGGGACAAGGTGAGGGAAACGAAACCCGATACCAGAATTGCCACGCCGATGGTGACGGCGAACTCCTTGAAAAGCCGGCCCAGGATGCCGCCCATGAACAGGAGAGGGATGAAAACAGCGGCCAGGGAGAGAGTCATCGAGATGATCGTGAAGCCGATCTCGCGAGATCCGTCAAGGGCTGCCTGGAGCTTGCTCTTCCCCATCTCGAGATGCCGATAGATATTTTCGAGCATGACGATGGCATCATCCACCACGAACCCGACGCACAAAGTGATAGCCATGAGCGACAGGTTGTCGAGGCTGAAGCCGAGCAGGGACATTGCAGCGAAAGTACCCATGATCGACATGGGAAGCGCGAGGCTCGGGATGACAGTGGCGGAGATATTACGCAGAAACAGGAATATTACAAGGACAACAAGGGCTATGCTGAGATAGAGAGTAAATTTGACATCCTGTATGGAATCCCGGATGGTCTGGGACCGGTCGTAGAGAATGTTCAAGTCGACTGACTCGGGCATTTGCGCCTTGAAGTAGGGAAGCAGCGCCCGTATGGATTCGACGACCTGAACCGTATTGGTGCCGGGCTGGCGCTGGATGGCGAGAGTTATCGCCCGCATGCTCGAAGCGGGCGTATTATACCAGGCAGCTACCTTATCATTCTCCACACTGTCGACTGCCCTGCCTAAATCCCGTATGCGCACCGGCGACCCGTTTCGATAGGTCACTATAAGGTCCTGGTAGGCGGCTGCCCGCAGGAGCTGCCCAGAGGCCTGGATGGTGAACGCCTTGTCTTTCCCGTAAAGCGTACCGGTCGGAAGGTTCACGTTTCCCTTGGAGACGGCGCTTTCCACTTCGTCGATTCCGATACCGGTGGAGCGGAGCGTATCGGGGTTGAGTTGTACGCGCACGGCATATTTTTGAGATCCGAATACCTGGACCTGGGCCACCCCATTGACCATGGAGATTCGCTGGGCGAGAAGCGTCTGGGCATACTCATCCACCGTGGAGAGCGGGAGTATCGGGGAACTGAGAGCCAGGAAGAGCACCGGCGAATCGGCCGGGTTGACCTTCCTGTAGGATGGAGGATTAGGCATATCGGTAGGAAGCAACCGCTGTGTCTTGGCAATGGCGGTCTGCACATCCTGCGCCGCTCCATCTATGTTGCGTTCGAGCGAGAACTGGAGCGTTATCCTGGTGACTCCCAGAGCGCTCACCGAGGTCATGGAGTCCAGACCCGCGATGGTTGAAAATTCCCTTTCGAGAGGAGTCGCTATGGAGGCGGCGATGTTCTCCGGGCTCGACCCCGGAAGGTTTCCGGTTACCTCGAGTGTGGGGAAATCGACGTTGGGCAGCTCGCTCACCGGAAGTGACCGGTAACCGATAAGGCCAAACAAGAGAATAGCCAGCATGACGAGAGTGGTCATTACCGGCCGTCGTATGAAAAGCTCACAGATGCTCATCTAGTCATTCCGTAAGGGCTGAATCAATTAGCCAGGGCGCCCTGTTCGACCACTTTGACTTTTGTACCGTTCGCAAGGCGGAATTGTCCGTCAGTCACTACCTTTTCACCGGGAGCGATTCCCTTTTCGATTATGATATCGTTCCCAATCGTTTTCCCGGGGGAGACAATCCGGTACTCAACGGTCAGATCAGGTTTGACCACGAAGACATACTGACCCTGCTGGCCGGCCTGCACGGCTCCAAAGGGGACGAGAACCGCTCCCTGCTGCTGTGCCAGGGTGAGGCTGACATTCGCGAACTGGCCGGGCCAAAGCGCCTTATCAGTGTTTAGAAACTGGGCTTTCAACTGGATAGTGCCCGTTGAAAAGTCCACCGTATTATCGAGAAAAGTAAGCTCGCCACGTGCCGGAGAGTTTTCTATGCCC
>JBDKTY010000045.1:0-9347 GCA_039679945.1 Syntrophobacter sp.
CGGAAGTGGTAGCCGTACACGGCGAGGGTGATGATGTCGGAGAAGGAATCACAGTATTTCGATACACTCTTTCGGAGCAGCTTCCAGTAATAGTTGCGGGAGCCGCGGTCGACAATGCCCAGGTACCAGAGGGAACGCACGAAGGCCAGGAGGTCATTGTTGACGAGGTATGTTTCGGCCCGCGGGCGGTAGGTCCGAAGGAATTCCAGGACCCGGTTGTAGTATGCTTCCGGGGAATAGATGCTGTTCATGACCCACTGGTAGCCATCGATTATCTTTGCGCGGTCCATCTTGGTTATGAAGTTGAGAGCCCCGCTTGTATCGGTGTTGTTTCCGGATGATGTGAAAAGCAACCGGCCCTCGCTTTCCAGCCGGGAGTAGAGCCTGGTTCCCGGAATCGCGGTCAGGAGGCCGATCATCGCTGTCACGATTCCGTTTTGTTGTATGAAATTGACCTGTCTTTGGAAGATGTCCGGCGGGTCGTTGTCGAAGCCGATGATGAAGCCTCCCATGACCGCCAGCCCATGCTTATGGATCGTCTTCACCGCATGCGACAGGCTGCGTCCCAGATTCTGCGCCTTCCCACACTCCTTGAGGCTCTCCTCGGAGGGCGTCTCCAGCCCGAGAAAGACCTTATTGAATCCGGCCTCGATCATAAGCTCCATCAGTTCGGCGTCATCCGCGAGATTAACCGATGCCTCGGTGAAGAAATTCAAGGGATGCATCCGGTTCTTCTGCCAGGAGATGATGCTCCGGAGAAGCTTCTTTACCCCGGCTTTGTTGCCGATGAAGTTGTCATCGACTATGAAAACAGACCCTCGCCAGCCGCGCGAGTAGAGCGCATCAAGCTCGGCGAGGACCTGCTCCTCCCGTTTGAGCCTCGGGACGCGACCATTCATCACGATGACGTCACAGAATTCGCAGTTGAACGGGCAACCCCTGGAATACTGGACTGACATGGAGACATAGTCGTTGAGGTTGATGAGGTCCCAGGAAGGGATAGGGACGAGATCGAGGGAAGGGTAGTCCGAAGATCGGTAAATGCGGCGCGGACGCCCCTCCTCGATATCCTTCACGAGTTCCCCCGCGAGTGATTCCGCTTCCCCCAGAACCAGGTGGTCGACATCGGAGAAATTGTCGCCCTGGGACCTGAAAAGCGGTCCACCTCCAATCATCCTGACGCCAAGCCGCCGGCACCGGTCGACGATCTCCCTGGCTGAATCCTTCTGGGCAATCATGGCGCTGATAAACACGTAGTCAGCCCAGAGAAGGTCTTCATCATGGATGGGGGTAACATTCAGATCCACGAGTCGCTTTTTCCACCGGCGGGGGAGCATCGCGGCGACTGTGAGCGCACCGAGCGGCGGGAAGGCGGCCTTTCGGTGAACTACTCTCAGCGCATGCCTGAAGCTCCAGAAAGTTTCGGTAACACTTGGATATACAAAGAGAATATTCATGAGCGTGTCCTATGGTGAGGAGACGTGGCGGCGAATTCGTTCAAGAATGTATAATCGCGACGCTCTCGGGTCAACAGGAGTTTTCGAAGAATGCGGGCATGGGGCGGTGACGTCGGTTCGCGTTCGGCATAAAGTTCGTCCAGGGCGATATACCCCGCATTCGCATGGTAGAGCGCGGCAAAGGACCAGCATTGCGGCCGGGCCCCTCCGGATCGTTTTATCCCGCGATGCCTCGGGACGCACGGGAGTGAGCGCCTCGGTACCGGGAGGGGAAAGCTGTTCCTCTATAGGCATCGAATGGTGAGCATTTCCGCTCATGTTCCCATCTCCCTTGGACAAAAGCCCTTGAACGTGTGATATCAACAGGTTACATAATGGGCCGGTGCATTCTCCCACCTCCACCTTGGTCCGGAGTAAAAAGGGATTTAAATGCGTACATGGTACGCCTGGCGGGAATTCTTGATGGATGGAATGAAAAAAATTCTTGTTTTCAGCGAGGTCTTTCGTATACTAATAAAGTTACCAGTAGAAGGAAGGTCCTCCCATGAGCGGTTCCAATCCCCTCACTTTGCAGGCCCGATGCCTGACATTTTCTGGTTTTGCTTTGATGCGCGGTTTTCTCGTGACGCGTGCCCAAAGCTATGGCGCCTCTGCCCCACCGTTGAGTCCGGCCTTGCCCCGGGGGACTGCCGCCTTTGCCAACCGAAGAAACAGGGGTGAGTCATGAAAAGAAACTTTTTCCTCATTTCTCTGATTTCCTTGCTGCTGATATGCCCGGTCTTCGTATACGGGGCAGAGGACAAATATGGCATGGGAAAGGTCTCTACCGCCGACCCCGATGTTTTTATCAATATGGGGACGCAACTCCTGAAGATCGGGGATACAAATCCGACAAACTCGGAAAACGCCGATAAGGAGGCGCAGAAGAAAAAGGAGGTAATGGACCAAAAGGTTGATGATGCCATTAAAAGGGCATGGGAAGGGAAATAGGCTTCTTCTTCCCCGGTCGATCCGTCCAACCGGGAACCCGTCATATCAATTTGCGTTCCAGGGACTGTCTCGCTCAAACGTTCGTGCTGAAACATCAAGGGATGAACAGGCATGCTTAACGTTCGGCATCTCCGGGTGAATGCCATCGTTAACGCACCCATTATCAAAGCTTACCCTATGCGGCCATGGCACGGCCACTCCATCCGAGTGAGGATACGCCATCATTTTTTTGCTGCCCACGCCAGGGGATTGTCGAAATCGAATCCAAACAGTCTCGGATTTTCCCCGATAACCGCCGCCGACACGATATAAAAAACATAATCGTATGTCTCCTGGGGAATGCTGTCCTTGTATTTTGACAGGAGGCGCCAGAAGTTTCTTTCCCTCGGGTTCTCGGGCATCGTATTTATAAGTTTGATAACGCGATTCTCCCCCCAATTGTAAGACGCCATCACCAGGAGTCCGGATGCCTGCGCCTGGGTGTCGTAGATGAATCTGATATACTCGGCCGCCGCGCGCGTGGATTTCAGGAAATCGTGGCGCTCGTCTTCGGGGTCCATCTGCTGGGATTCCACCAGGGGCCCCGTGCGCAGTCCGTAGCTGCGGGCAGTGGTGGGGATGAACTGCCACATCCCCTTGGCAATGCCGAACCTTGTTGGCGGACCGCATGCGCCGGTATTGAAGTTACTCTCCTGGAGACCGAGATAGAGGAACTGGGGCGGCAGGCCATGCGCCTGCATGATGTCGATTATCCGGGGAATATAGCCGTTCTTTTTTGCCGTATCGAGTGCCTTGTTCAGCCTCTGCGTTGACTTCCATTTTGCTATATACTTGAGGACCTCTTCAACAAAAGGCTCGGGCATGGATATCTCGCATTCCCCGAAGATACGTGCCACGGAGAGGATTGTGCGTTCCTCCTGACTCTTGTTTGGACCATATATATCCAGCCCTTTCAGGAAGTTGTCGTATTTATTCTCAAGCTCCGAGCGTCTGGCCTGGTATTTCCTGACATATTCAAGCGTCTGCGCATCCTTGCTCTGTCTTGCGAGGCGCAGCAGGTCCGCGAATTCCAGCTCCAGGGACTTTATGGCGTAGAAGATATCCTCGGCGAGCGCCTTCTGCTTGTTTGCCTCCAGATGCTTATGGACCGCATAGCCACCCGCGCACAGGAACAGGCACGCGAATAATGCGATGACCAGCCGGGCCCTTCTTCTCTGTTTTTTCCGCAGTTGGGTGTAGATGCGCCGGATCATCATGGTGTGAGCGCCCGCCGGTTCTCCCTGACGCTCTTCAAAATAGTATTTCCGGTAGTGATCGGCTGACAGGTCGGAAGGCACTTCCCCGGCGGTTTCTTCCCGTGCCGGTTGTTGGACCTGAAATGTCAGCACTGGTCCATTACGGCCGAACTCGAGGGCAGCAAAGCTCGAAAAACGTATCTGGTCGATTCTCTCGCCCCGAAGGAATGTGCCGTTGGTGCTTTTCAGATCATATAGCCACCAACTGCCCTGTGAGAATTCCACTTCCGCGTGAACCCGGCTGACGGTGGAGTCGAAGAGCTGCACTTCGCATTCGGGATCACGCCCGATTTTGAAGGGCACGGAAAAGCAATACACCGTCTCTCCGGCTTTGCCTTTGTCAACGGAAATTCTAATCTCCGGAGGAGTGGAGGGGTTCATGGCGGCCTCTTTGTTGCGTGTCACGCACACCCGGCTCATTCATGCTTCGATACCTCAAGAAACAACTTCCGCTCCGGGTACCGAAGCGCTCACCCCCGTTCGTCCCGAGCGGAGGGTAGAACGGGCCGGAGTGCGCTGTTTTTCAACATGCCCCTTGCCACGCGCGGATGCGGGGCATACTTCACTCAGCACGAACGCCCGGGGGCAACAGCCGCTCGAATGCGATTCCGTATTACAGGCCTTTGGGACTGTCATTCCCGGTTCTTTTCCCACTTCCGGGGTCTGCTTCGGGAAATGCTTCGGGTTGCGGCGGGGATTCAGACTTCGCGGGTCTGACGGGCAGGTCGCTGAAAATCCTGAACGCTTCGGTTCCCGCGGCGGCAAGGTTCTGGTGCACTGGTTTGGCGTTGGATTGCAGGTGGAGGACCGCGGCTTCGTGCAGGCTCTTTGTCTTTTCGGTCGCGTTCGGGAAGGGAATCACCGAAAGTGTCTCCCCGGCCCACGGCAACTCGGGATTTTCGTCAAAATCAGGCCCGAAAAGGACCCTTAACTGGGTGAACAGGCACACATCATGCCCAGCGACAATTCCGTATTGGTCCGCATGCTCCACTCCATGACAAACCGTCTCGCGCAGGACGTCGTCGTCCTTATCCCTGACCAGTTCCGGGAAAAATTTCCGGAGGTGCGCGACCATCAGGTCGACGAAATAATTGAACGTGCTCTCCGAAAGTGTCTTCATCTGTTCTTCGCGTATGACAAGCATGCCTGCGTCCAATGATTCGCTGGAAGTTAGTATGAAGGCTTACCATTCCCGGCTGTTCATACCGGCCAAGATGTGCCCGCTGTTCGCGCCCGGCGGAGTATAACCCGGAATTCATGTTGTAAGGCCCGGCAGGAAAACAGCATTTCAGCCGGGTATCCCCGGCCCGTTCCGCCCTTCGATACCAGGGCGAGCGGG
This sequence comes from Syntrophobacter sp., assembly GCA_039679945.1. Classification (GTDB taxonomy): domain Bacteria; phylum Desulfobacterota; class Syntrophobacteria; order Syntrophobacterales; family Syntrophobacteraceae; genus SbD1. The sequence continues at coordinate 5,082 of JBDKTY010000045.1, forward strand.
AGTTGGAACTTCGGCGCCCGGAGGGAAAAGTTGCCTCTGGGACGGTATCGCGACATGAATGGTTGATATTGCCATTCGATATCGGTCTTTGTCAAATCTCTGCCCGGTCAACCAAGGATTACGGTCATACAGCCGGTGGTGATCACACCTCCGTGCGCGGTCGTATCGCCTATCCTCGCGGCCGGCATCCCGCCGATGACAACCGTGGTGGAGCCTGTCACGATTACATCTATCGGACCCACGCAGGTGGCCTGGTCACTTATCCGGGCGGCCGGCATCCCTCCAATCACAACCGTCTGACAGCCGGTCACTATGGGACCTCCGACATGCGGTTTCGGATCAGAAAGCGGGCAGGTATGCAAATCTCCAATTCTTGCGGCCGGCGGCATAATATTCTCCCCTGCATAGCGCCATTCTCGAGTGCGGAAGACTGCTCAAGGGCCGAGAGGCACCCGAGCGGTCCGCCTCAGCCCGGGACTTCGACTGTTCTCATGCCAGTTCGCGCTCAAGATGGGACATTCCCTCCCGTTCGCGCCGAGGTATCGAAGCATGAACGGGCCAATTCCGATCGGCATCTTCATTTTCAGGGCGGATTCATCCTGAATGCAACACCGTATCAATGAGCGGTTATATCAACGCGGGAAACGACCCGATAGTTCTCCCGCGAACTTGCCGAAATCATCTTCTGGAAGCAAGCTGGGTTTCATGGCGGACCCTGCGCTCCACAAGCTTGCCCGCGGCCAGAGAGTAGTGCATGAGGAAACCGGGCTTGGTGTCTTCCATGTAGAATGCGTTGACCGGCCCAAACACCGTTTTGAGTTCCGACTCGTTGCATGTGGGCAGGTATACTCGAAAGACACGGGGATCATAGTAGCGGAAGAACAAAGGCTTTCCTTTCGGATCATAGACCATGACGAAGCTCTGCAAATGGCGGCGCAGTTCGCTCAATGTGATCGAGGCTTCTATGAATATCCCCCAACTGTTCCCCCAGCCAAAGGTGATCAACCATTCCGTCAGCGGGTCATCCCGGAAAAGCGGGACGAGATAGGGAGCGACAGTAGCGAGTTCCTCCGCCTGCTCGCCCCGGAAAAGGGATGCCGCCTCAACCCTGGAGTCCGCCAGCTTGGAGTAGATGCGGGTGTCCCTGGCGCCGTCCAGAAGCGCGAAAATTTGCAGGGACAGGCCGCTTTCGGAAGCCTGCCATATTTGCTCGATGATCTTGCCCGGATCTTGAGAAGCCATACGTTTTAATTACCTCTATATGCGCCGATGCTCACCCGCCCCACTCCTCGTGCTCACAAAACGGGGCTCCGGCCACGGCCGCCGATCGGAATGCCTTTGACATGGGGGATGGAGTCTGGGGAGGTGGTGGAAGCGTCTCCTTCTGAACCTCGGAAGATTTTCCGGGTTCCCTGGGCGCTTTGGGTGTATCGGGCGAACAGCCGGAGCCGGAACCCGGTGAACCGCCGCTGTTTATGAGGACCGGAGAGCCGGCTATGGTTACACCCGATGGACCGATCTTGATAAAACCGGCCCCGGCCCTCAGCGTGATGCTCATTCCCGCTTCGATAACCACGTTCATCCCTGCCTTGAGGTGGATTTCGGAGCCTGCCTCCAGCGCATACCTGGCATTCACCTTCCGCAGCATGTCCATTCCCACCGTGGTCATCACACTGCCGTCCACTTTCTCGCGAAGATCCCCCTTGATCTTCACGTGTTTATCGCCCTGGACCTCTTCCAGTTGATTCTTCTTCACAATCAGGTGAGTCTCGTTTTCCACGATCTTGATGCAGTCATTCTTCACGCGGACTTCATAATCTTTTTCCGCCTGGAGGAAGATCATCTCCTGGCCTTTTTTGTCCTCGAAGCGCAACTCGTTTATATTGCTGGGGCTTCCTCCCTTGGAGCTCCGTGTCTTGACGCCGCTCTGGGTGGCATTGGCCGGGAGTTCGTAGGGCGGCATGTTGTCGTTGTTGTAGACTCGTCCCGTGATGATCGGCCGGTCCGGATCGCCTTCCAGAAAGTCGACCACGACTTCCTGCCCGATTCTCGGGATGTGAATGGCGCCCCATTTCGCGCCGGCCCACACCTGCGATACCCTGATCCAGCAGGAGCTGTTTTGATCGTACTTGCCGTAACGGTCCCAATGGAACTGCACTTTCACACGGCTGTACTTGTCAGTATAGATTTCGCTGCCCGACGGTCCCACCACGATAGCGGTCTGTGGACCCTGCACGATGGGCTTGTACGTAGTGCGTGCGGGCCGGAAAGGCTGTCTGCTCGGAATGGCCGTGAATTTGCACTGGTAAATGTCAGGCGGGCCGTGTCCGGCGGACGCCAGGGTTTCATATTGACCTGATATCAGTTCATGGGTCGCGGAGACAATGAGATACTCCCGGTTCTGATCCTGGCGCGAAAACCCCGTCAGTTGGAACAGACTGCCCACGGCAAGGCCGCGCGCATTTCCTTCGCCGTGCAGGTGTTCATAATCGGACTGAAGCTCTTCGATCCGGGCGCGGGCGTATGCCTCACCCTCGTCGGTCTGGAAGTATTTGCCCGGGTAATCATAGACCTCCATCTGGGAGGCCGCATGCTGGCGCGTGATCGCCGACTTCACGTGCAGGTTGGCTTTGGGCCGCTTGAAATCGAAATCGTTCAGCGCATAGGTCCCGGTTTGCACCTCCTGAGAAACGGACCAGGAGTAAATGTGGTCACGTTCACGCCTGAGGTTTTCCTCCAGGGGAAAATAGGGGATAGAGGCGTACCCCGGAAACGGCTGATGGGCGCTGACGGAGTCGGACAGTACAAGTGTGTGCTTGTCGTTCTCGTGTTTGAAATAGTAATAGATCCCCTGTTGCTCCATGAGCCGGCTGACGAAGTTGAAATCCGTTTCCCGGTACTGAACGCAGTACTCCCAGGGCTGATAGCGCCCGCTAAGCGCCTCTTCGTAGTCGGTGAAGCCGTGGTCCCGGAATATCTCCTTGATAATGTCCGGGATGGTCTTGTCCTGGAATATCCGGCAGTTTGCCCTGCGGGTCAGGATCCATAACCAGGGGTGCACGACGGCATGATAGACAAACAGGTTGGCCAGTGTCCCCATCTGGCTGAAGCTTGTCACATGGCCGCTGAAATACCGTTTCCTCCCATGGGGAAGCTCCAGCCGGATTGTGATCTTCTGGCCGAGTAGATCCTCGAATTTGATGTTCGGGTTCTCGCTCAGCAGATCAATATCCAGTTCGAAAAGACGGCCCAGGGCTTCCGTCGCGCGCATCTGGTTAAACAGCAGGACGTCCCGCCCGAGCGGAGTGGTGATCTCGACCTGTTTTTGCGCCTGTGTGGCTTGTATATTGGCCATTACTTTTCCCGCCTGCCGTTTGACGGTGGAGGCAATCACCGTATTTCAATATTGTTCCCGTCGGCTCTGACATGTATCACGATGGATTCATGCGGCCGGACATTTGCCAAAGCCCTCCATTGGGCCTGCTGGTACTGCCTGAAAGCCGCGAACGCACCGATTGCCCGTGTGTCATCCGGCAGCACCAGGCGTTGAGTCTTTTTCTCATTGGGTTGCAGTATGAATTCGTGTTTCTGGATCAAATCAGCGCCCAGCAGGGTCTTGTCCTTCTCATACAGGGATATGAAGTCCGCGCTGTTGAATAGGGAAGGGGATTTTAGAGCGTACACCCTCAGGACCAGCGGCGAGGGCTGCCCAGCCGGGTTCGGGTTCAGGTTTCCAAAGGTTTCTATCTCCAGGATCACCTGAGTCGGCGCCGGGGGTGGGGGAGGCGGTGGTGGCGGAGGAGGCGCCGAAGCGCATGCCGCCATCAGGAACGCGATCAGGATCAAAAAGCGTTTCTTGCGCATTTTCCTCTTTCCTCCCAATGGGTCGAACTCATCATCCGGGAGCGTGTGTTTCCCTGTTCGCCCGGAATTGCGTGATGCCTTCGTACTTCGTGTAGGTTGGGGTGAGCGAAAGCGAACCCCAACGCCAACCTACCGGGTTCACTCCAACCTACCGGGCTACCGGGCTACGTGTAGTGGAACATGTTGGGGTTCGCCCCGCTCACCCCAACCTACCGGGTTCACTCCAACCTACCGGGATACCGGGCTTCGTGTAGTGGAACATGTTGGGGTTCGCCCCGCTCACCCCAACCTACCGGGTTCGAATGTCCAAAGTCCAGGGGTGGGCACGATTCTTATGTGCTCACCATGAATATACGAGGGTTGAACTGCCTGAACTGCCTGAACTGCCTGAACTGCCTGAAC
>JBDKTY010000046.1:0-9299 GCA_039679945.1 Syntrophobacter sp.
CCAGGAGCGAACGACCGCCGGTGCCATGGGTTTTCTGGTCTTTTCGCCTCATGGTGGGAATCGGCATGCTGATGATCCTGACCGGAGTCTTGGCGCTCATTCTCTATTTACGAAAGCGGCTTTTCGATACCAGGTGGTTCCAGTACTGGTGCATGGCCATGACTCCCGCCGGATTTGCCGCCGTGCTCTCGGGGTGGTTTGTCGCGGAAATAGGCCGGCAGCCCTACATAGTCCATGGAGTGTTGCGGTCCGCCGACGCCGTGTCTCCCGTGCTGGCAAATCCCGTCGCCATGTCCCTCGCCGCCTTTATTCTCACCTATTCCGTTGTGTTCGGCTCGGGTGGCTACTACATCATGAAACTGATCAGGAAAGGACCCGAGAGCGAACCCGAGGTCTACTACTCGCACGGCGTCAAGAAGCCCCCGCTGATCACGGGCATTGTTTCGGAAAAGGGGGAATAGCATGTTCAGCTTCGAGAGTTTTCTGGACCTTCCGCTCATCTGGTTCTGTATCATCGTCACCGCCCTCTTCCTCTATGTGCTTCTGGATGGATTCGACCTGGGCGTGGGTATTCTGTTTCCCTTCGCTCCCTCCGACCAGAGCAGGGACCGCATGATGAATTCGATCGCACCCTTCTGGGACGGCAATGAAACATGGCTGGTGATGAGCGGGGGCGGTCTGTTCGCGGCCTTTCCGCTTGCGTACGCTATCCTGATGCCGGCCTTATATATGCCGGTCATATTCATGCTGCTGGGACTCATCTTTCGCGGCGTGGCATTCGAGTTCCGGTTCAAGGCCGTCAGGTCCCGCCCGCTATGGGACTATGCTTTCCATTTCGGGTCCATAGCCGCCACTTTCATGCAGGGCATGATACTCGGGGCCATTGTCAAGGGAGTCCGGGTGGAGGGACGCGGTTTCGGCGGGGGGCCTTTCGACTGGCTGAGTGCATACAGCTTTATGACCGGAGTGGCCCTCCTGTTCGGTTATGCCCTGCTGGGAGCCACATGGCTGGTGATGAAAACAGACGGAGATACCCAGGCCTGGGCGCGGAAATGCGCCTCTTATGTCCTGGGCTACGTGGGCTTTTTCATGGCAATCGTGAGCATCAGCATGCCGATCATGAACTCGGATGTGAGGACGTTCTGGTTCAGCCTGCCGCATCTTTTCTACCTCATGCCGATCCCCCTCGCGACCGTGGGTCTTTTCCTGCTGATATGGTCCGATCTGCACGGGGGCAGGGAGTCTCGCCCCTTTTTCCTGAGCCTGGGAGTTTTCTTTATGGGCTATATCGGCCTCGGCGTAAGCCTCTGGCCCTGGCTGGTCCCGTTTGCATTCACGGTACGTCAGGCGGCCGCATCGGCCGCGTCACAATCCTTTCTGCTGGTCGGCACGGTAGTCACCCTGCCGCTGGTCCTCGCCTACACGGCCTTCTGCTATTATGTGTTCAGGGGGAAGGCTTCGCATGAAGGGTATTACTGATCAGTAGAGGGGATTACCGATCAGGCGCGATAGCCGCCATTGTCGCGGGACGATCACCCATTGGCCCGTTCTACCCTTCGACAAGCTCAGGGCGAACGGGGGGGTACACACCAGCGTAACCCCGGCGAACGGGGCACACACCGCCGTCACCCTTGCGAACGAGGGTACACATGAGCGGTCACCCCGGCGTTCCCCACACCCGTCTTACCTGCAACCGGCAAGGACCCTGTCAGCCAGGTCGGAGATGCGAAAATTCACGAGCTTTCCATCCTGATAGATGCGGACCTCGGTTTCATCCCGATGCAATAATTCCAGCGGTTCATGGGCCGGGAGAGAGGCGGGGCCAAGAATAGAGATGACCCAAAGCGCAAGCGCCCTTTTCACCGCGTCCGGCGAGTTGAGTTGCTTTGCGACGAGGCCGACCGCCCCGCGCACCAGTTCCGGCCGCACGCTGGCAAGCCGCCCTATCCCCCAGAGTACTCCCCGCTCCAGTTGATCGTGCTCCAGAGGATTTCCACCCTCATCGATATACGAAAGCAGGATACGGTGGTATTCCAGGGCGAGTTGTTCATCCGAGGCCATAATCTCGCCCATGGCTTCCGGAGCGCCCCAGCCGATTCCACCGGACTCATCATTGAGGCTCCACATAAGCCGCCTCATGATGTTCCGCGCCGACTCGGGAGAATTCCGAGCCATCCGCGCAACAATTATCCCGACTGCCCGAACCGCCCTCCACCGCACGATCTCATCAGTCTCGTACAAAAACGAAAGCAGGGGACCGATCAGCTTCCCGGGTACAATGTCGAGCTTCGGCAGTTCTTCTTCAAAATCGGGCGCCGCAAGGACTGCGCGGAGCATGGTCCGCATTCCCGCGTTGCCTGATTTCTTTCCGGCGCATGAGTTAACGGGCTTCATACCGCCGGAAGTATCCGACTTAGTGACCATGGCGGATTCCTGGGATGTTGGTTATCCCTCTCGATGTTGCTTTTCGAGTTCAAAAGAAGCGGGGGAATGATTCCCTCGCCTGGCACGAGGCTCTGCCAGGCGCACAAGCGCAGGCGCGGGCGGCCGTGCGCAACGAACCGTGCAGCGGCGAAGGGGGTGTGGGGGGCGCAACTCCCCACACCTTTAGAGAGCAATCTTCGATACTATCTTGATCGCAGATTGGTATTATACGTTTCTTCAGAAAGAGCGAAGCCCCCGAAACCCGCGTCAGGGGCTTCGAAGGCTTGCTTAACCGGGTATTTCACTGATCCGGAAGACCGCGGGTCTCCCGGAAGAGCATCTATTTCAGTTTCATGAGTTCCAGGGAAAGCCGCTTCAGATGCCCCTGTTCTTCCTTGATCAGAGTTCTTATCAGGTCCTGATCTCTTTGCCCGGAAACCGCCTCTTCAAGACTGAGGAAGAAGAGCACGGAGTCCTTCTCGAACTCGATGGCCATTTTCAGTGCACTTTTGGCATCCTTCACCTGCGCGAGCTGGTCTTTTACTCCGGCCACAAAGATATGCTCGTCGGCCATCATCTTGATATACTTATCCAACTCGTTTTCGGGGTCCCATACGGCGGGAGTTGTGGACTCCGGGGGGAGCTGCGCCAAGAGTGACTCAAATCTTTTCTTGTGGTCGACTTCCTGCTGGGCTAATTCGGCAAAAAGCTTCTTTACTTCGGGGGAATCGATGCCCGCCTGGCTCTGCTCATAAAATTGCTTTCCATTCTCCTCGATTTCAATTGCGATCTTATACACTTCACCCGCATTAAAGATGTAACTCATCTGGCATACTCCCCTTTTCAGGTCCTTTCCCGACCTTTCCGATTATTCTTCTTTTTCGAAATCTTCCTTTGGAGCACCGCAGACGGGACAGGCCCAGTCATCGGGCAGGTCATCGAAGCTGGTTCCCGGGGCGATTCCATTATCCGGATCACCTTTTTCAGGGTCATAGACATACCCGCATACGGTACATACGTACTTATCCATACTCATTCTCCTTGTGTAGTTTTCTGGTGGTTGGTTTTAACGCGGAGTGCCTAATATAAAAATCATTTTCAGAAATGCAAACAAGATGAGCTTTTTGATGAGGAGGCGGTTTTCACAAAGCGGTACCGGTAGAGTGTTTTTTCCACAGTCTTTTGAGGCGCAGCGCATTGGTGACCACGGAAACCGAGCTGAGCGCCATGGCCGCTGCAGCGAACATGGGGTTAAGCAGGACGCCGAAAAAAGGGTAAAGCACGCCGGCCGCCACCGGTATTCCCACCGTGTTGTAGAAGAAGGCCCAGAAGAGGTTTTGCCGAATGACCCGCATTGTCAGGGAGGAAAGCTCGATGGCGGAAGCCACCGGCACCAGGTCATCGCTCATGAGGGTTATGTCGCTCGCCTCGATCGCTACGTCCGTACCCGCGCCCACCGCGATACCGATGTCAGCGGCGGCGAGTGCCGGAGCGTCATTTATCCCGTCGCCCACCATCGCCACGATGCGGCCCTCCCGCTGCAGCCGCCGGACTTCCCCCGCCTTGTCTCCCGGCAGGACTTCCGAGAGGACCCGTTCGATCCCGGCTTGTCTCGCTATCGCCTCTGCCGTTTCCTTTCGGTCCCCCGTGATCATGACAACCTGGAGGCCCATTTGCCTGAGCAGCGATACGGCTTTAGCGGCGGAAGGCCTGATTGTATCGGCAAGGGCGATAATACCGCCGAGCTTCCCGTCCCTTGCGACATACACGCACGTCCTGCCGCTCTTTTCGAGATCATCCGCCTGTGCAACCACACCCTGTACCGTGATGCCCCTGCTTTCCAGGAACTTGCGGCTGCCGACGGAAACAGCGCCTCCATCCATCTCGGCACGCGATCCGAAACCGGCAAATGACTCAAAGTTCCGCGCCTCCTCGACCCGGATTCCGTTTTCTTCCGCTTTCCTCACAATTGACCGAGCAAGGGGGTGTTCGGAAAGACTCTCAACGGAAGCGGCAAGACGCAGGAGATCAGCCTCCGCCATCCCGTCTCCCACGAGAACATCCGTAACCTCGGGTTCCCCCCGCGTGATTGTCCCGGTCTTGTCAAAAACCACGGTGTCCAGGGCGTGAGCCCGTTCGAGGCTCTCGCCTCCCTTTATGAGGATGCCGTTCTCCGCTCCCAGTCCGGTCCCGACCATGACCGCGGTCGGCGTCGCCAGTCCCATAGCGCAGGGGCAGGAAATTATGAGAACGGAAACGAAGTTCAGAAGAGCGCGGCTGAGATCGCTCCCCGGAACGGCGAAATACCAAATGATGAAGGTGAGCACGGCGATCCCGACCACAACCGGGGCGAAGATCGACGCAACCTTGTCGGCGAACTGCTGGATCGGAGCTTTCGATCCCTGCGCTTCCTCGACCAGCCGGATTATCTGCGCCAGAGCCGTTTCCGATCCGACCTTCATCGCGGAAAAGGTGAAGCTTCCGCTCTGGTTGATGGTGCCGGCGAACACCTCGTCACCGGGATTTTTCGAAACCGGCATGCTCTCACCCGTGAGCATCGACTCGTTTACCGTGGAACTGCCAGAGACGACCTTGCCATCGGTGGGGATTCGCCCTCCCGGCCGCACGACGACGCGATCGCCGCGCACGACCTCCTCGACCGGCACGTCCATCTCCTCGCCGTCCCTTATGATTCGGGCGGTTTTTGGCGCAAGCTTCATCAGCTTCTTGATGGCCTCGGAAGTCTTGCCGCGCGCCTTGAACTCCAGCAGCCTTCCAACCAAAACCAGCGTAACGATCATCGCGGCGCCGTCAAAATAGACGTGGGGCTCTATTCCGGCTCTGAAGAAGAAACCCGGGAAAAAGGTCGCCAGCGCTGAATAGACGTAGGCCGACAGTGATCCGATCGCAACCAGCGTATTCATGTCGGCGGTTTTGTGGCGGAGCGCCTTGAACGCGCCGGAAAGGAAACGGTCCCCGACCCAGAAAACGGCCGGAGTGGTGAGGACGAGAAGAACCCAAAACATTATTTGCCGGGGAATGGCATGCAGGAAGGGGATCGAGTGTTGCATCGTTCCGGCCATGACCACCGTGCTCAGCACGGCGCCGATGGCGACCTTGAGCTTCAGCTCTTTCAGCTCACGGGCTCGGGCCGCTACGGTCGGATCTTCGGCCTCTTCCCTGTAGATGCCGAGATACTCGTACCCGGCGTCTTCAATCGCGCGCCTGATGGAAGACCAGTCCGCGAGCCGCGGCGTGTAGAGAATGGTGGCGCGGGAGGTGGCCAGGTTTACCGATGCGCTTTCAACCCCTTCCACGGAGTTCAGGGCATTCTCCACCCTCCGCACGCAGGCGGCGCATGTCATCCCGCCGACGATCGCGTCCGTCTTCCTGGGCATCGTGCCGGGAGAAGGCTCCAGTCTGGCGTCATAACCGACCTCCTCTATTTTCGCGCGGATAGCCTCCTCGTCCACCACCCGCGGATCGTATTCCACGGTAGCCTTGGACGTGGCGAAGTTAACCGCCGCGGCACTGACCCCTTCCAGGGATTTCAGCCCCTGTTCAACACGGCGAACACACGCCGCGCAGCTCATCCCCTCTATGGCAATCGTGCTTTTAGCCAATTTCAAAGCCTGCTTTTTTAACCTTTTCCTTTAACAGCGCGTCATCAACGGGACTTTTTTCATCAAAGGAGACTTCGCCCTTTTCCAGGCTGACCGCCACGTTTCCCACCGTCTCGATTTCCTGGAGGGCCTTTGTAACCGCCTTGACACAATGCTGGCAGGACATTCCCTTGACTTTTATCGTTCTCATTTTCGCTATCCTTCAGTTTGAGCGTGAATGAAAAAATCCCCGCCCGGAGCGAGGATTGCATGGGGTGCGGGAATCGCCCGTTTCAGGCTACTCGCAACTCCAGGTACACATCACCTCGATGAAAAGGGCTGCCCGGAAGCGTGTTCCCCATGTCCTTGAGCCGAAGCCGCGTCCCGGTCTTCACACCGGCGGGGATACGCACGCTGACCTTCTTGGCGCTGTCCAGATGAGGGAGGACTATCTGCACTATCGTACCCTGCCGAGCCTCGCCCCGCGTAATCTGCAGCCGATAGGTAAGATCGAGGTTCGCGGCACCGCCGGAAGCTTCTCCGCCAATTCGGTTCTCCGGCAACTGCTTGACTCCGAGCGCTTTCTTCAAAAGATACGCACCGGCTTTTTTGCCAACTTCAGCCAGCTTCGAAAGCCCCGACCGCAGAAGGCCGCCGGAAGGTCTCGGTTCGGTTTCGGGCGCCCTTGGACGCGCCTGCTGCTGGTAGGGAGAACCGTACCGCACCACCCGTATCCTCGTCGGCCCGAACATCACTCCCTGGAAAAAAATGTTTTTGCCGCCGAAAAAAAGGTTGTTGATGAAACTGGGGTCGAACCGCATCCCCATCCGCTCGAATTCCTTCTGCATTTCCGAGAAGAAATCATTAGACTGCCCGCTGGTGAAGAAATCCCTGAAAATCTCGTCCTGGGAGTACCCGAAACCGGTTGCCTGCGTTCCGGGGTGTTGATGTACGCCAAACCGGCGGTACTGGTCGTATTGCGCCCGTTTCTTCACATCGGACAATACACCATATGCCTCGTTGATCTTTTTGAAACGCTCCTCCGCCCGAACATCACCCGGATTCCGGTCGGGGTGCGTTTCAAGCGCGAGCTTGCGGTATGCCTTTTTTATCTCTTCCGACGAAGCCTCGGGCGAAACGGTCAGGATCTCGTAGTAGTCAAAACCGGCCATCTGCTTATTTTCTTCCCTCACGTGATGCTCTGCTTTTCCGAATTATTTCGCCTATACAAATATATATTTATCGTCGTACAATAGCAATAAAGCAACGGAAAAGGCAACCTTTCACATGAAAAGCCGCGTTCCCATGAACGGCTCCATGCTTATTTTGATTCCTTTCCAATACGAATTCGGCTATTGAGTGAACTCTTTAGAGCAAAAACAAACACATTTCAGGAAAGAACCCATGAAGCGAATTGCCATCGGTCTTTTGCTCCTCTGCGCATTGCTCGCGGCGGGCTATGTTTTTGCCGGCTACTGGATCGGTACCCAGGCGCAGAAACAGTATGATACCCTGATAGCACAGGCAACACAGCCCAATGTGGAAGTCACGGGCACAAGCTATGAAAGGGGTCTCTTTAATTCCACGGCGGTCACCAGGGTCGTGGTGAAAGTGCCCGGAGAAAAGCAGGAGGAGGTTTTCCGGATCACCCTGGTCAATTCCATCCTGCATGGCCCTCTGGCCTCGGTGAAGACCCCGCATGTCGACAGGAGCTTTGAGCCCGTTTTGGCCGTTATCACCACCCGTCTTGCACCGGGACGGGAACAGGCGGAAATTGTCGCGAAGCTTCTCGAAAAAGTACCGGAACTGGGATCATCCGAAATGGTGACATTCCTCAAGTTCAACGGTACCGGCGAGTCTTTCCTGAACATCCCCTCTTTTCAGAAGAAGGTGCCGATTGACGGAAATGAGGAACTGTCGGTGGCCTGGGACGGCTTCAGGGTCGAATCCCGATTCGATGTCGCCAACACCACGGGATCCGGATCGTTCACAGCGCCCCGACTGGAAATGGGTAACACGGCAGCCCGAATCTCTTCCGCGAATGTCAAAGGCGATTTCAACACGCATCCCGGCCTTAAAGGGGTTACCGTCGGGACTCTGAACCTGTCCTGCAATCATGTTGAATTCCGCTCGAACGACGACAATTCACTCGGCCGCATCGAATCGGCCGCGATACAAGCGGAATCCGGCGTTTCCGGCGACACGCTCAATGGCTCCATGCTGAGCCGGTTCGAGAAGCTTTCCATTGACGGGGATACATACGGACCCTTTGCCTTCGAAGTGGAGTTCCGAAAGCTGGAGCCCACGGCCATCGCCCGGTTTCAACAGGATATGAAGGAAGTGCAAAACCGCATCACGGGCAAGTCAGGTGAGGAAATCCAGGGGATCATGGAAGAGTGCTACAAGCGGCTTGTGAGGGGCCTGCTGACCAAATCCCCGGAACTGGAGATAAAGCAGTTGAAAATGAGCACTCCCAAGGGGGACCTCGGCGCGAAGCTAAAACTCACGATCGCCGACACAGAGGGGGCTATTCTCGAAAATCCCATGCTTTTTCTGAACAGCGTGGGGATTAATCTCGATGCGGAAATTGCCGAACCGCTCCTGCTCTACTGGATGGAGAGCGTTTTTAAGGGAGATTTTGAAGGTCAGGCAGAGGCGGAAAACAGGGAAGGTCCGGAAGATCAGGAAGGTGAGGAAGACGGCCAGAGCCAGGAAAGCGCAACGCCCAAAGATCCGGAGCTGGCCAGGAAGCTGGCTGCCGAGAAAGCTTCGGGTATCATAGCCGGACTCATCGAGCAGAAGATGGTGATCCGTGAAAACGGGGCCATAAAGGCAAGCGCTTCTTACGACAAAAGCAACCTGGTCATAAACGGAAAGAAAATCAACCTGACGGATCTGCTGGGGAAGGAATAACAGATCTATAAGAAGTGCGGTGGTGATGGATGGAGTGCACCCGCTGACGGTGCGAACGCTTGACATTACGAACGGCGGTTAACGGTCCAAAAACGTTTTGGAGATATCGGCCTCTTACACCGGAGATATGGAGTGACCCGGTTGGGTCTATTCGCTGAGTCAAAGGTTACGTGGTTTCTCGTAGCCCCTCCCGGCTACACTTCTCTTTCAATAGGGGTTGCCCAAAATCCAGTTACGTGTGTCCCGGCTTGCACGTGCTGGGACTTCAATATTCTCTCCTCTCACCATCGTCCGCCCAGCCTCCCCTCTTAAATCCCTATTCAATCGATCCGTGAGATGATGTAAACTCCCATTGATCGG
>JBDKTY010000047.1:0-28335 GCA_039679945.1 Syntrophobacter sp.
CGGCAACGGTCAAATCCAGGTGAAAGACATCACCACTCTGATAGTCTGTGGCATCGTTCGTGGTATTGAAATTCAGGCCGGCATAGGCGGATATTTCCAGGCCGATTTTCGAGCTCAGGTAGTTGAATGATACGACTGGCTCAAAGGTCCAGTAGTTAAGACCCACGTTGGCCAGCCGGCCCTCGGTGTATTCACCTGTCGGAGCGTAAATGTCAAACCGCACATCCCATTTGAAATCGCCCTTGTTCCAGGCGAGCCAGAACGGTATGAGCGTAATGTCGCCGATACCGTCAGCCGTGTCATGGCGAGAAACAGTGCGGCCGAGTCGGGGGAAGAGTCTGTTTTGCAGGTCGACTTGCGCTTTCACATCCACCCAAACATAGGGAATAAGCACTGCAGCAGCGAATTTGCCGTCAAGAATTCCAAAAGGGGTTCCGTAGGCCAAGCCGAATACATCGGCGTAGCTGGTCACGTCAAGATCAGATGCTACAATGCCTCCCAACGGCAGTCGCGTGTCACCACCGGCGCTCCCATTGTAATAATTGAAAAAGTTTATTGCTGCAAATCCCGGGGGAACGGTGTCAATAAAAGATGACATGGCTCCAGGAGAATAGTGACCTACTGCGCTCTCAGCGGCAAAGACTCTGCAAGGTTGCACTGTCGCAAACCAGAGCAACCATACCACGCTGGTGAAAGTCATTACTTTTTTCATAAACTCACTCCGCAGGTTCATCACCACGCCGGCAATGGTTCAAAGTTCTCTTACTGACTCCGGTGATTGATAAGATCGTTCACTTTCCACAATCTGCAAAACCTCTTCTTCAAGTTCCTGAAGGAGTGTGGCAAACTCTTTCCGATAGACCGGTGCCTCTTCTGCCATTGACTGGGACCAGGTTTCGAGGGTAGCGAGACATTCCCGGATATCGTCGCATAGGGTTCGAAATGACTCGCTCTTGACGTATAGGTGCTCCAGCGATTCACTGTGCTCTGGAAAACGCGCCATAATGAGATCAAGTACCGATGTGTCGTTGGTCATTGATACTCCCCCTGGTCGTCATGCTGGGACTTCTAAGATTAATCACCCCGGTTATCCTGCAATCGCGTTGGAAGCAATGATGATCTTCCGGGACCGTCCCGCGGCAGATGGATTTCGAAACGCGCGCATAGGGCCAGGAACGTCGGAGATTCTCGCCTGATAGAATCACGATTAGGTCACACCTATTTTTGATTTCGCACTTTGAACAGCAAAAGGATATATAATGAGTCCATCAATTCAAAGGTTACATAGGGTATGTTACGGTTACTTTGACCGAAAGATTTGGATCTAAACATGCAGGTGACAACATGTGACATGCTGTGAAAACTTGACAGCTCAACATTTGTCCCGAGCAAGGATTGCCAATGAGTTCAAAGCGGTCAGACCTCTCTCCATCTGTCGCTGCTCAAGACGCGGAGCTCTCCAGGGAAGCCATCAAAGGTCAGCTCGCAAAGCTTCTCGCAAGTCCGGAGTTTGCCAGGAGGCCTGTCCTGCGAAATTTTCTCTCCTTTGTTGTGGAGAAAGTCCTGGCTGGGCAAGCTCATGAGGTCAAGGAATACACTGTGGCCATGGAGGTGTTTGGCAGGAGGGGGAACTTCGACGCGTCCCAAGACTCCATTGTTCGCATCCAGGCAGGGCGACTTCGTCGGGCGCTGGAACGTTATTATACGTCCTGTAGCTGGAACGATCCTGTGAGGATCGATATACCCAAGGGAAGCTATGTCCCGACTTTCCGTAAATTCAGCGCAAGTGAACTCAGCAGAGAAAGATCCTGGCCCGAATGGGGAGGAGTCAGACCCACGGAATCCCTTGAACCAACAGTGGCCGTCATGCCTCTGGTCAACATGACGAACGACCCGGGACAGGAGTACTTCGCCGACGGATTGACGGAGGAGTTGACCCATGAGCTTGCACGGTTCCAGGGTCTGAGTGTTGTGTCCAGTTACTCCACCATTCAGATGAAGAATGAGAAAGCCGGCCTAAGAGAGATGGCTCAGAGGTTGGGAGTGCGGTTTCTTATAGAGGGAGGAGTGCGCAGGGATGCCGATACTATCAAAATTTCCGTTCGATTGATCGACACGGCAACCGAACTGCAAGTCTGGGGGGAGCAATACCGGCGCGAGCTCAAAACCCAAAGCCTCATCGCATTGCAGGAAGAAATCGCCGGCAAGGTGGCGGGCAAGATAGGGGACCTGTTTGGAGTCATCCCTTCGCTCATGTCCAGAGAATCTCAAAAAAAACCTCCCAACAGTCTGAACACGTATGACGCATTTCTGAGATATTTTCATTTTCATTTCTCTTTATCATGGGATTCCTTCGCTGCAGCAGTCAAGGCACTGGAAGACGCTGTCGCCGAGGAGCCGGAAAATGGACTGGCATGGTCCCTCCTCGCGCACCTTTATGCCAATAACTATGCTTTGGAATACTCTCAGGCAAGCACGCCCCTTGAGTCGGCCGCGGCCATGGCCTGCAAAGGGGTTTCTCTGGATCCTGGAAATCAGATGGCTCATCTCATTTTAGCCTTTGTCTTCTTTTTGCAGAATGAAAGAGACAGCTTCTTACGAGAGGCCGAGATATCCTTTGCCCTCAACCCCAACAATCCTGCCAGCATCTCATGGGTTGGATGGGCGAGGGCATTGTATGGGGAGTGGGAACCAGGTCTAGCACTGCTGGCAAAAGGGATGCTGCTGACCCCCAATTGCCCGGGTTGGTATCATGCCGCACCGTACTTCGACTACTATCGGAGGGGAAGGTATCCTGAAGCGCTTGAAGCGGCCAAAAAATTCAATCGGCCGCAGCTCTTCTGGGACCCTCTACTGCTGGCCGCAGCTCTGGGCCAGATGGGAAGAGAACTGGAGGCTCGAGCCGAGGTCGAGAGACTGCTCGCGTTAAAGCCGGACTTCCCCACTCGTGGACCCTACCTGATCAGCATGTATGCCAAGACCCCTTCCCTGATCGAAGAGATTCTCAACGGCCTTCGAAAAGCGGGTCTTACGATCTAAATCAGCCAGAGAAACAAGCCGAGATGGTTGTAAACGACTCACACACCAGCCCCGCTATGGCCGGTAAAATCTTCAAAAGAACGGGGGCGCGTATGTCGGTGATGTGGCACCTCGTTGTTGATCATGAAACAGTGGGACCGGCGTATCAGGAGATGCGCAGCCAATATGATGGTCCAGTAACCATCGCACGGGATCTGACAGTTTTCAACATTATGAGGAATGCCGTAGTAGTTCGTCAGGCAATAATAGACCCGGTTGCTTGGCCCGTTATAGGCAAGTCTAATGTATCCGGGCCACCCTTGTCAAAGCCGGCTAACCCACTTGAGTGGTGGACCGCCGCTCTCATTACGGACTAGTGGAAGTCTTGAGAACGTAAATAAATATAAGGCCCATTACGCCGCTTTACGTAATCGGTGTTCTGGCATAAATAATGATAACCCGGCAGGCATTGCAGGCTCCCGACATTTGGCCATTCTTCTCATTGCTCAATTACCGTCCGGTGCTCCTCATTCTCTTGATTTGGAGTGGGGTGAAAGAAGTCCTACGGTTTGCGAAGTTATTGTTTTCATACTAATTTGTGTTCAAGAGGATATGCCCCCGTTCGCCCTGAGGTATCGAAGGGTAGAACGGGTCAATTCTGAACGGCATCTTCAATTTAGGGATAGACTCATCTTGAACGCAACTCCGTATTACATGCATTCGAGTCCCAGGAACTCTTACGGATGGAATCCAACCCGAAAGTGCGGTTCGGCATCTTTTGACGGTCAAGTCGAGGCATTATCCAGATTGCAACAAAAGCCGACAAGAGCATCTATGCAGTCAACAATGCTCTGGTTTGAACCTGACATGAAAGCGCGTATATCCAATAGAGAGGCAAAGGGAAAGGCTCATGGTCCATCCAGCCAAGATTACCCGTCCGAAATCGTTAGGCGTTTTCCAGCGGCACAGGCTTTTCCAACTTCTTGACAGTATCGGTGAGCCGATCATCTGGATTACGGCGCCGCCCGGGGCCGGTAAGACTACACTGGCGGCAAGTTGGCTTGAAAGCCGCCTTATCCCGTGTCTCTGGTACCAAGTGGATGAAGGCGACTCCGACCTGGCGAGCTTCTTCTATTATATGGGCCTGGCAGTCAAAAGGGCCGCACCCCGAAAGAAACAGCTTCCGTTCCTCACCCCAGAGTACATGCTCGGGATTTCCACATTTTCGCGGCACTTTTTCGAGAATGTCTACAGCCGGCTCACACCGCCCGGTATTTATAAGAAATCAGCGACTGCCGAAAAAAGTCCCGCCGGGGGTCCCGGCGGACCGCTGTCCGACTGCCCCCGGCCGTTCGCCATGGTCTTCGACAACTACCAGGAGGTCCCGGAAGGCAGTGCTTTTGACGAGATCTTATACCAGGGTCTGTCTTTGGTCCCGACGAGACTGAAAATCATTATCATCAGCAGGAAAGACGCTCCCGAAGCCTTTATTCGTTTAAAGGCAAACGGCCTGATAAAGACAATCTGCCGGGACGAGCTTAAGCTTACTCTGGACGAATCGGAAAAGATAGTCAGCCTCAGAGGCCACAGGAATTTTGCCCCCGAAATAATCAGGCAGCTTCACGAAATAACGGATGGATGGGCCGCCGGAATTGTTCTTTTGCTGGAGGGAGCCAGGGACAACGGCATAGAATCGGCTTTATCCAAGGTGCAGGCTTCAAAGGAAATCTTTCAGTATTTTTCAAGGGAAATATTCAGAAGGACTGAACCGGGAACTCAGGAGTTCTTGCTCAAAACATCCCTGTTGCCACGGTTTTCCGTTGAGATGGCCGAAGACCTCACCGGCTGCGATCGAGCCCTTCACATCCTGTCCGACCTGAACGACAGGAATTATTTCATTCAGAGACATGAATCGGATACTGCCGTTTACCAGTATCATCCCCTTTTCCGTGATTTTTTGTGGATTTTCGCCAACGAACACTTCGGTCGCGGCATAGTAGATCTCGAGAGAAAAGCCGCCTCCATTCTGCAGGAAAAGGGAGAGTTGGAAGATGCCTTCAACCTTTTCGAAAAAGCGGAGGCCTGGTCCGAAGCGATCCAACTGATCTTAAAGCACGCGCCGGAGCTTGCCGGCCAAGGCCGCGGGCAGACCCTGGCCGGCTGGATAAATGCCCTTCCCAACGAGATCGTGGAATCTGTGCCATGGCTTCTCTATTGGAAGGGAGTATGCCTTCTCGCCGGTTCACCCGCTGAAAGCCAGTCGGAGTTTCGGAGAGCATTCGACCTCTTTCGATCCGGCCCGGATGCGGTCGGAACCTCTCTCTCCCTGTCGGGAGTATTCGACTCCATATTATATTCGTTTGGAACATATAAGCCTTTTGATGAAGCACTTGCTCTTCTTGAAGAGGTTCTGCGCGAGCACCCGAATTTTCCTTCACCGGAAATCGAAGCCCGACTCACCGCCAACAAACTCTTCGCCATTGTTAACAGAGATCCGGGTCATCCCGACCTGAAAAAGACAGCGGAACGGGCTCACGCGATTTTTCGGGTAATCCCGGACCTCAATATAAAGATGCAGCTTTTTCAAGCCTTATGCCACCTGGCTTTGGTAACCGGAGAATTCCAGGACGCTGTTTCATCGTTCGATTTGATGCGCAATGCGGTGCTTTCGCGCCATGTTTCTCACCTCTTGAAAATATGGTTTAAGACTTGCGAAGTAGTTTTGTATTGGTTCACCGCGGAGTTCCAGCGGTGTAGATCAGCCGCCGAAGACGGCCTTGAGCTGGCATCCGGAACAGGGGTGCGCATCATGGACACCTTCTTCTGGGGGTATATGACTGCGACAGCGCTGGGTGTGGGAGATCGGGAAAGGGTCGAACCACTTCTTGAGAAGATGGCGACCTCCATGGTCCACTCCCCATATATGGTGTCTTTCTATCATCACTTGTGCTGGTGGAAACTTTTTCTCGAAGGGGAGTTTTCAAAGTCCCTCTCATATGCGGAGTTATCATTGAAAGAATGTCTCGATGCGGGGACTCCACTCATAGTCGCCGCGGCCCACTTCGGCGCCGCCCTGGCACTCCATGAGCTCAAAAGAGACAATGAGGCAATGAACCATCTTGCAGAGTCTCATGCTTACGCGCTTTCAGCCAATGCTTCAATGTGCGAGTTCACCTTTCTTCTCATGGAAGCCAAGTTCGCGTTCGATAACGGGGATGGTCCCAGCGGGTTGGCTTCACTCAAAAAGGCGTTCTCCATCGGGCGTGAGAAAGGATTCATGAACATGCCTCTTTGCTGGGTGCCGGCCATGATGGCAGAGCTATGCCAGAAGGCGCTCGAAACCGGCATCGAGGTGGATTATGTCCGGCGCCTGATTCGGAAGCGCAACCTTATGCCCGACCCTCCGCCCATCGATTGCGAAGAGTGGCCCTGGGCATTGAAAATCTACACTCTCGGACGGTTCGAGATCATCCGGGATGGCAAAACGTTGGAGTTTTGCGGAAAGATCCAGAAAAAACCGCTCGAACTTTTAAAGGTCCTGGTTTCAAATGGAGGTAGTGAAACATCCGACGAATATATCGGCGACTGCCTCTGGCCCGACGCTCCCGGAGATGCGGCGCATAGCGCCTTTACGACCACTCTTTCCCGCCTGCGCCGCTTACTGGGGGTCGATGGCGCCATTCGATTTCAGGAAGGAAGAGTTTCTCTCGATCCCAGGTTCTGCTGGCTGGATGCGCGGGCGTTCAAAAGAATTCTCCAAGAATTGGAGAGAATTATAGAGGGAGAATACATCCTGGCCGAGTCGACAAACAGTCTGACCGCTCTCCTCGACAAGGGGATTGACATTTACAGGGGACACTTTCTCTGCGCCGATGCGGGACAGTTCTGGACCATCTCATACCGTGAGAGGCTAAGGAACGGGTATTTTCGCCTGATAACAACGGCTGGGGAGCGCCTGGAAATGGCAGGGCAATGGGAAAAGGCCTTGAAGTATTACCGGAAGGGGATCGAGATCGATGAATTATCGGAAGAATACTACCAGCGACTCATGATCTGTTATCAAAAGCTGGGCCGACAAGCGGACGCAATCGAGGTGTACAGACACTATTCAAGACTGCTTTCTATGAAAATGGGTATCGAGCCCTCCACAAGGGCTAAAGCCATATACGAAAAATTAAGGAATTGAATAATGGAAGTACCAAGAGGTTTGGACTTTGGCCAAAAACCAAGGTCCAGCCGGGCATGGGCGTTGATCGGTTGAATTAATTCCGGGACACTGTACCGCATCGTTTCTCCAGCCTTGTGTTTCACCTGTTTTCCCCTCATGAGTCGATAACATTGGCACGGAAGAAAACTTCAATCGGCTGTGCATACCGCGTATTCTTCAGAGCACTGATGGCGGGGCTTGCATCACCCTCTCCATCCAGGGCCAAGTCAACATGGATTTCAGACATAAACGGCACTCCATCGATTTATTCATCGATTTTTTTGAATCTGTGATCGATCTGTGATGCGTTCCATGTAATTCCTGCACCACAGTAATCCAGGGGTTAATGGAGGCGCCGTTGGAGGTCTACATTGTTCGGATTTACAGGCGTGAGGAGGGTGATGACCCTTGCGCGATTGCCGGGATTGTGGAGATCCCGGGGGACGCTGCAACAATGGTCTTTGCCGGTATTGACGAACTCTGTGCCATCCTGAACCGGAGAAGATCTCGAAAAATTCCGGGCGATGCAGCCGAACCGACGGCCGGGGACGCCTCATCACCCCGGATTGAGAAAGACTCATGAGAGAGGGGAGGCGCCGGACAGACAGCCCTATGTAACTCCATGCGGGGAGGCACTCGAGGAAACGCTTTGGGACGGAGGGCAGAGAGGAGGCCTTTACAGGGGCGAGATTAATAGAAATCAACGGGGAGGTTTGCCTTTACGACGTGGTGGAGTGGCACTCAAATCCAAATGAGGAGCCGCCGCTTCAGTACTTATTCACGGTTATTTATTTAAATATGCCGATGCCTTATACTGATTTGCGTTCAAGAGGATATACCCCCGTCCGCCCTGAGGTATCGAAGGGTAGAACGGGTCAATTTTGAACGGCATCTTCAATTTAGGGATAGACTCATCTTGAACGCAACTCCGTATTAGGAGTTGGTTCGACAATGCCTTTGAAACTATGTACTTTGCAGAGAGCACTGGTGATGCTTGAAGACATTTTATCGGCACAAACAGTTATTATAGTTTTATGTGAGAGACGACTTCATTTCCATATCAGGTATACCAGTGCTCCATTGGTTACTGCCTTGCACTCTAACTGATATACCTATGACGGCTATCGGCTCTCTGGCATACGGGCCCTTATAGAAAGGGAAAAATAATGGATGAGAACCCTATTTACAGGTATTTTTGTGAAAATGTCGAGACCGTATCGAAGAAAGAACTACTGGAAGCACTGCGAAGCGCTCTTGAAAGTTCGCACTACTGGCGTGAGGCTTATCTGCTGGGGCTACCCGCCGGTCGAACTAAAAACGGCGTCGGTGCCGAGTGCCTTTCCGACAAAAAAGAGCATACCGCGTGACCACCAGCCTAAACCCTTCTCCTTGAGCTTGCTTGT
Source organism: Syntrophobacter sp. (assembly GCA_039679945.1). Lineage (GTDB taxonomy): Bacteria > Desulfobacterota > Syntrophobacteria > Syntrophobacterales > Syntrophobacteraceae > SbD1. The sequence continues at coordinate 8,629 of JBDKTY010000047.1, forward strand.
TCGCAACGCCCGGCGCACTTGCACCCGTACCGCCTGAAGGAATGCGGGAATGTCTTACTCGTCATGCTTGCGGCGACTGGAGATTTCCGCCTGTACGTCCACGTGCATGCTTGCCTTTGAATGAAAATCTCCCAAATCCGCTGATGAGAACGTCTTCACCTTTTTCCAAGAGTCGGGGCAGGTAGAATGTCCAAAGGTTTATTCGGGCAAGGAGATCTTCCCTGAAATCCCCCTTTCCAACCTGGTCCAGCAGGTCCCGGTCGGTCCCGCGGAGTAACTGAAAGCGACTCGCTGTCACGTTATCCGCCCCCATGGGGAGGAACACGCCCTCTTCCAGGGCGCGCAGAAGCATGGACTGCTCGTTCTGTCCAAGTTCTCCCACTTCATCGAGAAAAAGCATCCCCCGTCTGCGACCTTGAGCGGACCGGGACGATCCTTGACCGCTCCGGTGAACGCTCGGCGTACATGTCCGAAAAGAGTCGACATGGCGGCACCACCGACATAAGACGGCAGAACCTGGACGCGACGCACCTGTCTGCAGCAAAGGCGAGAATCCTTTAGCTGGCTTTGGTTAATAGTCTCTCGACTGCGCCAGAATGCTCGGAAGCAGAGCCGTCTAAAGGATGGAATACCAGAAACACCTTGGTTTCCGGCTTTGTTGGCACCTGGAAATTCACCTCGAAAGAATTGATAATATTCCTTGAAGGATTGTGTCTGTATTCAGCCCAACCAATCTGTACAGGCTCTCCTGCTGGGAACACGACCGCCACATCAATATGTCCCTTATACGCTGTAAAAATCGACCCCTTCTTCTTGGCCTTGCCTGTCACCAGTAGCTTATTTCCGTCCTGGTATACGCTTACGTCCTTGATCTCCACGTATTTATCCTTGGAGGGTAAAATCTCAACCATGACGTTGCTTGCCTTGGCAGGATTTGCGTACTTCGTTGCGCATGCTGAAAGAACTACCAGTGCCAGAACGCAAATTTCCAGGCGAGGCAAGTTTAGCTTTCCACGAGCATTCATGAGCTTTCTCCCTTAAAGTCGCGAAAATCGAGGGCCCCGGGCGGATCACAAAAGGTGCACTCGTTTTGAACTCACTGATTCAAGTTTGATAGAGATCGACGTCTTTGGCAGTGATATATTTGTCTCCTGAGACTACAACTCACATATCCATTGAACTCATCCTCAGCATGTTTATGCCGGAAACACTGCGTATTGCACACGCAGGCATGGTAGCTGAGATAATGATAATAAACATTACCCAATTACAAGCTTTTTCTCCGATCATAGCGACCCCATCATTTAATCCTGTGCGCTTATAATGTCTTCGTCACGAAGCCATCACTATCGTCATGCTGACTCTTAGATCACGATTGTTGCGCTGGACTTGGAAGAGCAGCATTCCACGGGCATTTAAATTCCTTCGTGGATGGACCGGGGCTTGGATGGTATGCCAGTCGGACAACGGTTCCCTTCCCGGCCTTAATAGGAAGACTCGCTGAAAACGGCCTTGTCCATCTTTTCGCCGCAAAGGGTAGGAATCTGGTTGAACCATATTTCAGCACAGTGCCATGCTCAGCAAGCACTGCATAATCAATGTGGGCATCATAAGAGCGTGGACGCGATTTGAGGCGCTCAACCATTCCGGAAATAATCAAATTATCATCTTCCTGGAAAACACCTACGCTTTTAATGGTCACGTAGTCGTCTCCACGGACTACAGTCTTTGTTTTGGCAAAACCGGATTCGAGGATATTCATGGATTTAGAATTTGCAGTTACGCATCCCGCCAGTAAGGCGGTTGCCGCAAGAATAAAAATCCCATGAACCAAGCCACTTTCCCTATTCATAATGATCTCCCAAGTTTTATATCGCGCGTTCTCCGTGCTCACCTGTGCTGATCCTGACAGCAGCGTCAACATCCGAGACATAGATTTTTCCATCACCCCTAAGGCCAGTGTGTGCCGTCTTCTCGATTGTTGCTACGATTAGGTCAACGAGTTCATTCTTACATACAATTTCAATCTTGATTCGTGGAATCAAATCTATTGAATCCTCGCTGAATTTATCGGGGGCATTCTTTGCTCTTGATCTTCCGAACCCGCGAACATTGGAGATGCTCACGCCGGTAAGGCCGTCAATCTTTTGTAAATTCATTGTAACATTTGTTAATTTGTGTGGTTTAATGTATGCTTTGATCTCTTTCATCTCAAGTTCTCTCCATCAGAGTAGAAACAGTTTCACGTTCGACCTTTATTGCAAACCATTTGTAAATAGCTGGAATTACCAAGAGCGTAAGGCTGGTTGATGTCACAAGTCCGCCGATTACCACTGTAGCCAACGGACGTTGGACCTCACTACCGGTTCCACTGGAGAAGAGAAGAGGTATCAAGCCGAGCATAGCGCACATGGCAGTCATCATCACGGGCCGCAATCGCATGCATGCCCCTTTGATTGAGGCTTCATCGATTGCCGTGCCATCCAGCACTAGCTGGTTGATATAAGTCACTAGAACCATCCCGTTAGCCAATACTATTCCGAATAAGGCAATGAAGCCGACTGATGACGGTACGGAAAGATTCTGCCCGGTCAGCCAGAGACCGGCGACGCCGCCTACCAGACCGAGCGGAATATTGAGGAGAATGAGAACCGTATTCTTGAGCGAGTTGAAGCTACTAAATAACAACAGAAACACGATCAGGAGCGTTATTGGCACGACCAGAGCCAACCTTTTGTTCGCTTCCTGCTGCAACTCGAACTGACCGCCCCATTTGGTAAAATAGCCTGCCGGCAACTTCACTTGGGTGGTGATCGCCTGTTGAGCTTCCTCCACAAAAGACCCAATATCTCTTTCACGGACGTTGCATTGTACGGTTATGAAACGCTGGTTGCTTTCACGCGTGATCTGGCGCGGGCCAACTATTTCCTCCACATTTGCCACTTCATCCAGAGGCACTTTGACTCCAGACGGAGTTTTCAACACGATATGGCGGATTGCATCAACGGTCTGGCTGCTTGGCGGATCGTAGCGGACGAGAATGTCGAACCGCCTGATATCCTCAAAAATTTGTCCTGCCTTCTCTCCTCCAATTGCCGTGCTTATAACTTGCTGAATATCGGCCACATTGATCCCGTAGCGGGCGAGCGCCTGGTAATTCATAGAGATCCGAACCTGAGGAGTCCCCGTTACCTGATCCTTCTGCACATCCGCGGCACCCTTGACCTTCTTGATTACCTGCTCTATCTCATTCGCTTTTTCCTTCAGAATTTCCATATCCGGACCAAAAAGTTTGATGGCCAAGTCTGCCTTCGTACCAGTGAGGAGTTCGTCAACCGCGGCCGCGATGGGTTGGGTGAAATTGAACTGAACGCCAGGGAAATCCTCGAAAGTCTCACTCATATCGGAGTAGAGTTCAGCGGCGGTCTTCCTGCTTTCCCACTGATCCTGTGGCTTGAGGGCTACAAACGCCTCGGCGCTATTTACCGGGTCGGCGTGCGCCCCCACCTCACCTCGACCGACACGGGCGACAACGCGTGTTACTTCGGGGAACTGTGTCATCAACTGACGTTCGAAACGACCCATGGTATCGCGGGCCTCCTCAAGTGAAATCGAAGGTGCCATGGTAGCTCGCACCAACAGGTCGCCCTCGTTTAAGCGGGGAACGAACTCAGAGCCAAGTTGAGGTAATAAGACCGCTCCGACCAAGAGCATAAAAACCGCCAAAGCAATTGCCACTACGCGACGCTGAACGAAAAAGGTTACAACTGGTCGGTAAATTCCAAGCAGTGAGCGAATGAAAAAAGTTTCGCTATGTCCGCCACCCTTGTTCGGAGTTTTGGGTCGGCGCATAATGATATCTGCAATCACCGGAGCCAGAAAAATGGCAAAAATGAGAGATCCCAGCATTGCTATGGAAAGAGTGTAGGCAAGAGGGCGAAAGGTCTTGCCCTCTACACCCTGAAGAGAAAATAGTGGTAAGAACACTATTATTATGATGAGAATGGAAAAGAAGATTGGACGTCCAACTTCGGCACATGCACGGATGACTATGTGTCTTTTAGACTCAATCAGCTCCGAGTCATGAAGCATCCGATCAATGTTCTCCACCATAACAATTGTGCCATCCACCAGGAGACCGATGGCAATGGCGAGTCCGCCCATGGACATTAGGTTCGCCGATATTTTGAAGTAGTTCATCAGAATAAACGTGAAGAGGATGGAAAATGGGATCGCAATGGTAACAACCATGCTTGGGCGTATTCCACCCAGGAACAGAAGTATAACGAGAGTCACCAGGATGACTCCCTCAAACAGTGCACGCATTACTGTCTTTATACACTTGGCAACCAGTGTAGCCTGATCATAATAGGTTACAATTCTTATTCCAGGAGGCAGAATTTTGTTGATTTCCTCCATGCGAGACTTGGTCTTTTCAATGACTTCCGAGGTGTTGGTCCCGATGAGTTTCAGGACCATACCGACAATGGCCTCACCCTTGCCATCCCTGGTAGCCAGTCCCTGGCGGATTTCCCCACCTATCACCACGTCCGCGACCTGTTGAAGGTAAATCGGAGAGCCATCCACCGTTTTCAAAACAATGCTTTTAAGATCTGTGATGCCTTTTGCCAAACCGACGGACCGAACCAGGTATTGTTCGGCATTTTTTACAATATACTGGGCACCGACGTTTGAGTTGTTGGCTTTGACTGCCTCGACCACGTCCTTGATTGACAAATTGAATCGGAGCAGGTCTGCCGGGCGAATCTGAAGTTGGAATTGTTTGACTTCTCCTCCCAATGAGAGGACTTCCGTAACACCAGGCACTGTCTGCAAATTAAATTTGATCAGCCAGTCTTGAATCTCTCTCAACTCTTGAGGACTTCGCTTGCCTGTTTCATCTTCAACAAAATAGAAAAGAATCTGCCCCAGGCCAGTTGATATCGGCCCCATATCGGGATTGCCAAATCCTTCAGGTATGTTTTCTTTTGCGAGTTGCAGCCTCTCGTTTACCAACTGCCGCGCAAAATAGATGTCAGTCCCATCTTCAAAGTAGATGTTAACGACTGAAAGCCCAAAATTAGAAACTGACCGGATTTCCTTTAAGTTGGGAATACCGTTCATCGCAACTTCCACGGGATAGGAAACGTACTTTTCCACCTCTTCAGGTGCGAGCCCTTGAGTTTCTGTAAAGACCTGGACCAACACGGGAGTAACGTCCGGAAAGGCATCGACCGGTAGATTTCGATAGCTGGCATACCCGGCAAACAACACTAGTATTCCCAATACAACCATCAACAACCGGTTGACGAGAACGAATTGGAAGACTTTGTTCATCCTTTGTCCTTTTGAACCAAAGCTTTGGAGTCATTAGGGTTTTCGACCCAGCAAAATGGGCCTCACCTTGAATCGGCGAGAACCGGCCTAGTGATTATGGCCATCACCAAAGGCACCCTTTGACAATTGTGCTTTTAGAGTGAAGGCACCGCTGATCACGCAACGGTCTCCCTGAGAAATGCCGGATGTGACCTCAACGTGTGCATCATTCATACGGCCAAGGACCACTGGTTTGGGCACGAATCCTTCGCCGGCGCGAACAAAAACAACGCTTTTGTCTTCGATGCTTTGCAGTGCGGATTTCGGAAGAAGGATACGAACAGTGATATCATCCACGGCCACTTTGGCGGTGACGAACATGCCCGGACGCCAGTACCCCGCGGAGTTCGCCAGTATAATACGTGCCATGGCAGAGCGAGTTTCTTCCTTTACGATGGGAGCGACATATGAAATCTCTGCCATGGTCTCTTTGTCATCATGCCCGGTTGAAATCGATACGGGCAGCCCTTTTCGGATAATTCCGAGATCTTTCTGGTACACGCTGAGATTGACCCAGACTGTATTCAGATCGGCGACAACAAAAATATCAGCATCTTCCTTGAGAGATTCGCCGAGCGTAATATGCTTCTCGATCACAGTGCCGTCGAAGGGAGCGACCACTTCATATCTTGTGTAGGACTGGCCGTGGTGTTTGGGAAGTTCTTTGAGGTTCTCATCTGAATATCCCAGAGCATGCAGCTTCTGCTCCGCAGAACGGAGGGTAATGCGTGCTTCGGCGAGTGCCTGCCTGGCTTCAAGATACTCCTGCTCGGCTGATATTTTTTTTTGCCAAAGCCTCTCTTCACGACTGAATTTGGCCTGAGCAAGTGCTGCTTTATCAACTGCCGCCAGATAGCTGGCTTTGGCATCGGCCAAATCCCGGCTCTCGACCACAGCCAAGATTTCGCCCTTTTTAACCGTATCACCGACATTTTTACGGACCTCCCGGGCCACCCCCGCAAGGCGTGGAACAACATGGGCCATCTTATCCGCATTGAGCGCTATTTCGCCAGGAAGGCTGACATGGGTCATCAGCTTTCCTGGTCCGGCGGGCGCTTCCTCAATCGCAAACTTTTTCATTTCGGCTTCATTCAGGCGAATGGCCTTAGTTTCTGAGTGGGCTTCCCCATTATCATCCTGATGCATATCTTTTGGTGATGCCTTCTCATCGGCACCAGCATGACTGCTTTTGCTGGCAGATGGGCTCTCATTTCTGGGCTTATCTTTGGCGTCCTTGTGGTCTGCGTGGGTACCGGCTTTTTCGGACGAGATCGTGTTCTGAGCAGTTGCTTGTACATGAGTGAGGGTTCCAGCTTGCCACAAAACTACTACTGCCATAATCAGTACGGACAGAGCGACCGTAATGAGTATTTTGATGTTCTTCATTGGTTGTTTGCTCCTTTGTTCATCTCAGGAGTTTGGATAACAGACCCCAGAGGCTGTCCTACCAGTCGTTCTACGTCGGCTTTGGCCTTGTGATAAGCGCTCAGTGATTGAATATATTTCCCTTTTGCCTCAAAGAGGGTCCTTTGCGAATCGAGGAGTTCCAGAAAATCGAATTTGCCCTCGCGATAGCCCTCGCCCGCGGCAACAAATGCTCTTTGAGCCGCCGGCAATACCTCGTCATTTATGCTTTTCGCTTCAGTGTAAGCGAAGCTGAGGGTTTGATATGCTTCTCCGAGACCGGCCCCCGCTTTTATCTCGGCGGCCCTGGCCTCTTCCCTTGCTTTGGCAAGTTTGTATTGCGCTGCGCGTATGCCGCCCTGATTGCGGTCAAAAATGGGGAGCGGGATTGACATACCTATAACCAATGCACTGTCGTCTGTTTCGTTGAAGCGCTGCATACCGCCTCTCAGGGTTATGTCTGGAATTCTCTTTGCCTTTTCGGATTCAAGAACCGCACGGCGCTGCTCCATTTCCTTAACCCAGCGCGCAACATCTGGGTTTTGAGATACAAGCTGATTAAGCTCCTCGGCGGAAGGGATCGGTAAAAGGACACTTAAATCCCCATCCGCTTTAGTGAATGATGGCGTGGTCCCACCCCACGTTGCTGAAAGTCTTTTCCTGGCAGCCAGCAAATTGCTCCTCGCCTGCTCCAAGGCAATTCGGGCGTTGGAGAGTGCAACTCCGGCTTTGGTTTCCTCTAGAGGAGATACTTTCCCCGCTTTTACGCGTTCCGAGACACTGTTCAGTACTTGGCCGGACAGGCGGACCAGTTCCTCGTTCTGCGCTACCAGTTCCTGTCCCGAAAGTACTTCCACGAAAGATTTGGACACATTAGTAAGGACATCCAGTCGCTTGGTTTCATAGTCCCACCCGGCAAGATCTTTTTCGAGGGCAGCCACACGGGTTCTCTTTGCGCGCTTGCCTCCGATTTCGATTAACTGGCTGAGCAGGACAGTGGTTTGTGCCGTTTTTAAGCCTTTGAAATCGCCTGACCCTCCGAATTGTTCAACATCAACTCCTATCTCCGGGTTCGGTCGAAGCCCCGCTTGCAGAACCTTCGCTTCAGACGCACGTGTCTCAAAGGAAAAACTGGCCAATTCTGGATTTCCCAAAAGGGCAAGAGAGAGTGCCTGTTTTAGAGTAATGACTCCAGTCGGATTTTCTGGAGCATCTATCTTCGATTCCGCCGCAGGCATTTCGGGGACGGTCATGGACGGAGCACCTTCGCCGATTGGGACGCTCACCGCTGGCTTATCACTGGTAGAAGGATTTGACGCGCAGCCACCAATGGTGACCAACAGCAGGTAACAGATCAGATATGACAAGGATCTCCGTGAAGCGCGCATTTACAACACCTCTCAAGTCGATTTTAGACACAGCTCTGGGAAGCCGACCGGGTGTGTTGCCTCACCGGGCTCAGCTTTTGGTGGAAAAAAGTCTCGGATTCTAATGTGAAGAATTTAGATCAGTAGGACTGCATGCGAAGAGGCATAAAAGGAGGAAAACGGATCGATGGAAGCTTTTGCCATTCCTGCCAATGGGGTTAGGCGATCGGGCATATAGACATCAGTGCAAAAAGATACGCGTTGAGGAATTGGTGTAGTTTGGACAAATGGCAAACTATCCACGTGAAGGCAAATGAGAATGTCGATGCATGGGGTTTGGCTATGGCCTAGAAGAACCGGGTTGGGCCGATTGGTACAAAAGACCGTGGCAGAAGGAACTTGCTGGCAATTAGTATTGCACAAATATTCAAGCTTTACGTGCTCTTCGGCTCCGAGACATAACTCAGCCCCGTCCACGCCGCCAGCCATAAGCCACAGCAAAGCCAACAAACTCACCCCCCAATTAAGCCTTCTGGGTCGTACCTGCCGCACAACAGCTCCTCAACCTCAATTTTGCCAGGGTTCGCTTTATCGCCTAGATCCGTAAGTTTGTCAACGTTGAGGTTCTTCCTTGAGTGCCCCACCGGGCTGCTGGCCCTCCTATGCTTCAGTCCCCAACGGTAAGATTCTCCTCCGCATTCATCAGAATGATGCCCCCCAAGATCGGCTTGCTGTATTTTTCTCTGAGCCAGTTCTTGTTCGACCCGGGACAAGCGGGCAATTGCTTGGCCTTTCCACTCCCCCGTAGGCTGATATTCTTTCATTGCGGGGCTTGCTTTATCAATCCGTGCAGGTGCTTGTTTTCGACACCGCCTCTTTTTTTCGAGCTTCCCCAGCTTGCCAGCAAAGAAGAGCAGCATGAAAGACGATATAGCGGAAGCTGCCGTCAGGGCTGTTGCCACCGGGTGAAACCGTCGTGCCTGTGCAAGGAAAGAATGTTTTACCTGCCACCATCACTGAAATGTTTCGCCGCAGTTGGATACATCGTCGGTCAATCGCAGACCGCCATGGTAGGCAACACGCAGCAAGGTTCCCAGCTTAGCGAAATATGGAAACCTTATTCTAAATTCATGCCGAGAACTCTCCCCCAGTAATATGTCTAGAGATCGCTTATCGGCCAGTTTCCCGTCTGGTGCCAACACCGCCACATCCACGTGCGCATCGTAGCCAGCCGGCGGTGACTCAGAAGACTTTGCCACAATAGACCCGCTAACCACCAGATATATGCCATCCTGATAAGCGTTGGCATAGGTTATGGCCATATAGCGGTCTCCCGGGGTAAGCAACTCTACAGCGCCCATGCCTTTCTCGACGAGATCGTAGCCTGCGGTGCATCCAGAAGCCAACATCGCTGCCAGAAATAAATAGATACCCGCAAGCCCTTTGGAGGGCCTCCTTTTATCCATCCGTTGCCACCCTGTTTGTGCTAAATGACTTTCTCGCTGCCTTTGCCCGTGCTGATGCGAATGGCGGTCATAGCTGCCGAGATGTAGATCTTTCCGTTACCGCTGAGTCACGTGTGCGCGGCCTTCTCGATAGTCAAGTTGAGAATCAAAATAAAGCTTGCTAATTGGTGAAGAACAGACAGAGAGAGAAATACAGCCCCGTGGTGTACCTCTCTCTCGGTTTCAAAACGGCATGCGTGTATCTTGGATCGTCTGATTTGTTTTACCAGTGATACGGGGGCACGGGGCGTGTTCTTTGCCACTGAGGACTTGAAACTGCAGGCTCGTACAGAGGTTGCCTGCTTACATCTCTTGCCCCAAAAGTGATATCTTCGCTTACAGCTCTTGACTTCACAGCTTGACTGCCATTGGCATCTCTTTCCACGGAAGCTTTACTGCTGTTGGAGGCTTCGACCGCGGAGTTATCCGTTTGGGTCTTTCCGAGCCCAGATGCGCTGGCGAAACCCGCGCCAAGGATGCTTACCAAGGCCAGTCCCATGAACAAGACTACCAGATTCTTTTTCACGTTGAGATCCTTTCATTTTGGGAGCCCCCTATCTCTTCGGGCACTCCTCGAGTTGTGGTTAATTGGTTTACGACTGAGAGGGTTGCTCTCTCCTCCGCCCCCTAGTGCATTCCATATGCCACACCCTTATCAGGGTCGAGATAAGTCGAAAATGTGTTAAAAAACCAATGTTTATTAGTATCCCCCAATGGAATGGCGGACACCCGAATTGCGGCCTGAGAAGGTGAAAAGGGCTTAGACTAAAAGGGCTTTCAATTGTCAACGGAAGAGGGAATCGTTTTCTGGACCACTTTGAAAGTAGCTTTCAGTTATTGCCAACAGAGACGAAAGAAATAGCCTTTTGTTGAAGATTATTGAAAATAGCTTACAATTTGCTGCCGAATAGAGAGGGTATCAGGCATTCCCGCAGCGACCGGCAGCGCCCCGGTTTAGGAGGACAGCCCCGCATTCCACTTAGGTTTCTGCCAACTGGCTGGTGCGTCACGGCGTCGCGATGAAAGAGTTCAAGGTCGTGCTGCTTGCAAGAGGAGAATTATGTCCTTTTTTAAGAGGAAGATTTCCCGCAGGATCTTTTTGGCGTTCATGATCATTGCGCTCATTCCCATGGGATTCATGGGGTTCCAGGCCCACTTGCTCACAAAGGAAGCCCTCACAAGATTGGCATTCCTGCATATGGAAACCATTGCCCAGGACCATGCAAAGCATCTCGATGCATGGCTTACGGAGCGGTTGGGAGATGTCGTTGCGCTGGCAAAGCTTCCCGTGATGAGGGAAGCCATTCGAGGATATTCCGGCACACTCGAAACACCAACCTTTGAGCTCACAACTTTGCTTAAAGACACCATCTCAGTCACTCGGGAGCGGTCCACTTCGTATCAGAGCATATACGTAATAGTGCCGGGCGGCGAAATCCTTGCCTCCACAGATTCCCCCTCTGAAGATTTATTGAACCTGCAGCGCGAAGGATTCATACAGCGCCTCATGGATGGGAGCGAGGACACCTTCGGCTCCCTGTGCCGGGCGGCTGATTTGAGGTGGCACATGCCGATGGGTGCAAAAGTACGGGATCTGGATGGCAGTACGCTTGGTTTGGTAGTCGCCGTACTTGATGTGTCCCAAACAATTGAGCCTATCATGAATGACCTGATCGGCCTTGGAGAAACCGGTGAAACCTATCTGATCGCCAAGGAAGGGAAAATTATTTCCAAGTCCCGTTTCATTAGCCAGTCCGATACTTTAGATCGTCGTTTCGACACATATGGGATACGTTCTGTTTTGGCTCAGAAGCAAGGAACGGGGGTTTACACGAACTACTTGGGACGCGCAGTCCTGGGTTCTTTCCTTTGGCTTCCCAAATACGAGTGGGGCTTGCTGGCAGAGATGGGAACCGATGAGATCCTGTGGCCTCTCAAGTGGATCAAGATGGCGAGCATCTTGGTCGCCATCCTGGTGAGTGCGGCATCCTTATTAATAGCTTACATCATCAGCAGGCGTATTGCAGACCCAATCAGGGAAGTTGCAGGTGCCGCTCAGCGGATGAGTGAAGGCGCACTCGATCAGCGCATCAGCTTTAGCGGCAATGATGAAGTGGGCATGTTGGCGGGAAGCTTCAATACGATGGCTCAGCAGCTCTCCCGGCTTATTCACTCCTTGCAACAGAAGGAGCAATCCCTGCAAAAGGCCTACGATGAACTTATGGATACACAGGGTCAGTTGATCCAATCCGAGAGAATGGCAGCCATAGGGGAGTTGGTGGCCTGCGTTGCCCATGAGATTAGAAACCCTCTCTCTTCGGTCAAGCTGAACCTACAGATCATTGAGACGGATCTCGAAGGGGATGAGACTCTCGCCGAACACTGCGCTATCGCTCTAAACCAGGTGGAGCAACTCGATAGAATGATCTCGGATCTCCTCAACTACAGCAAGCCTTTGACTCTGGAAAAAAGTTTGGTTGCAGTAGAAGAACTCGTGAACAGGAGCATTGAGGACATGCGGGGTGAGATCGCTTCGAGAGATATTCGCGTTCTAAAGAAAAATGACACGGAGCCCCTGCTCATTATGGCGGATGGGGACAAGATTGTGCAGGTGCTGGTAAATGTTTTCAAAAACGCCATAGAGTCTTCACCACCATGCGGTGAGATTGAGATAGCAGTACAAAAAGATAAAGCCCCCAAAGGGGAAATAGTCTCAATCAGCATAATCGATCAGGGGGCGGGGATTTCGGCGCGCAACTTGCAAACTATTTTTCAACCATTCTTCACAACGAAGAAGGAAGGTACCGGTTTGGGCCTCTGCATCGCAAAGAAAATCGTGAACGCTCACGATGGCACAATCTCTGTTTGTAGCAAAGATGGCAAGGGAGCCACGGTGCGGCTCATCCTGCCGATTGCCTGAGGTTATTGAATGAAAAGAATTCTTATCGTTGATGATGACCCTTCATTTGCTAGAACCCTTCAACTCTATTTTAGAAAAAAAAGGTGCAACGTTTCCATTTCCGGCACGGGGAAGGAGGCGCTGAAGCTGTGGCTATCCGAGGACCCCGACTTGATTTTGCTCGATGTACAGCTTCCCGACATGGACGGGTCGGATGTCTTGGCTAACGCCAGAAAACGCCAGCTCGGGGGCGAAGTGGTAATGATTACGGGCTTTCATAATACGGAGACCACCTTAAAAGCCATTCGACTGGGCGCCATAGACTACCTATGTAAACCCATAGACCGCCAATCGTTGGACCTCTTACTTGAAAAGATGGCAGTTCAGAAAATACAGCGCGAGCGGGCTGCCAAGCTCTGTCACATCATCTCGGACTCCTACGGGCCGGAGCAGTTAATCGGCAGAAGTTCCGGCATGTTGAATGTCATAAAAGCCATCGCCCAAGTCTCTCGGGGCTTGACTAATGTGCTGATCGAAGGGGAAACCGGGACGGGAAAGGAACTCGTTGCAAAGACTATCCATCAGGAATCGGCCCCCGATGAGCCATTTATCGCCATAAACTGCGCGGCCGTCGTAGGGAATCTTCTGGAAAGTGAGCTCTTCGGCCACGAGAAGGGAGCCTTTACGGGAGCCGTGCAGTCTAAGATCGGCAAGCTTGAATGTGCTGGCGGGGGCACGGTTTTTCTGGACGAGATCGGTGAGCTGCCATTGGAGTTTCAGGCAAAGCTCTTGAGGGTCCTTCAGGAGCGAGAATTTCAAAAGGTAGGCGGAAATAAAACACTTTCCCTGCAGGCGCGCATCGTGGCGGCAACAAACCGCGATCTGCATGGTATGGTCAAGGAGGGACTATTTCGTGAAGACCTCTATTTCCGGCTCAAAGGCTTTGTTATCCGTATCCCTCCCCTGCGCGAGAGGACAGAGGATATCCTTCCGTTGATCGAGTACTTTCTGACCCAATTGAACCAGGAGATGAATAAAAAGATCGTTTGCATACCGAAAACCTATCTTGAGGAACTGAGAGCCTACGAATGGCCGGGAAACATCCGAGAGTTACATAACGTGCTTCGTCGCGGGGTTATCCTTTCACGCGGGGATATCCTGGAACTAGACGAGTCTTGGGTTTCGGGCATGAAGGTTCTCCTCAATGCGGGAAGGAACGGAGAAGTCTTTCAAACCCTGCAAGAGCTGGAAAAAACACACATCTTTAAGGTCTTAGAGTATACTGGTTGGAACTATGGGGAAGCCTGCGGCATTTTAGGAGTCAGCAGGCCAACCCTGCGCAAGAAAATTGTCGATTATGGGCTAGCCGCCGAAGCCGAAGATAGTTGCGCGGTCTGATTACCGTGTGACTCGGTGTATGAGCAGAAACGATGCGTATCGTACTCGTTGAAGATGACCTGGACTTATTAAAGACGCTGGAGATGCTACTCAGACGGCAGGGCCATCAGATCATCGCGTTTCAGGAATCTACCATCGCCTGTGCCTTCCTCGAACGTGGCGAGCCCTTCGACCTTCTCATTATAGACTACATGATGCCAGATCTCACCGGGAGGGACTTGATCCAGCAGGTGCGGGACCGTCGCTCAAAGAGTTCCAGGGTGATCCTGATCAGCGGGCACACCGATGTACTCGAATCCCTCGACCTCGGAGCTATCGGAGTGGACGCCTTCTTGCCCAAGCCCCTCGATTTGAACAAGCTCAACAGCACCATTCAGGCCTGATCCGCCTAGGGCGTATAGCTCAGAGGAAGAAGGAAATCCGGTTTGATACGGGATGCCCTTCTTCGTCGTGGGTGGGAAATCCACTGCTTCCGCTGAAACAAGTATCCGCCTCACCACCCCCATAATGATGCTCCCTGGTGAGGAGCGACGGAGAATCCTCGCGGAACAGGCAAGCGCGCCGCGGAAACACTACAATGAGTTGGCGGACCGGGAGGAGCCGGGCGGAGGTGATTTCTTTGAATACTAAAATCCTCTCTCCCCGGCGCGGCGATGTCTGGTTGGCAAACCTCGATCCAACGATAGGCATGGAGATGAAGAACACTCGTCCTGCTCTCGTTATCAGTTCCGATGCGGTTGGAAAGCTGGCGACCAGACTTATCGTTCCGATAACTGACAGGAATGACAATTTATGCCGGCCCCGAGAGCGTCAATAATTTTGCCAGTTTCTCTTGTAATTAATGCCCATTGCGGTTTTGACCCGATCCAGCGTATCTGCAACCACCTCATTGGCTCTTGCTGTCCCACGCTCGACGGCGCGAACGATCTCCGCCGCATCTTGCTCAAGTCTGTTCCTCTCGGTACGGATGGGCGCGATAAGATCTTGAAGGATGCCGTTCAGTCTTTTCTTGACGACACTGTCACCCAATCCGCCGCGCCGGTAATGGGCCTTGATTTCTTCCAACCCGGTTTTGTCCGGGTCAAAAACATCAAGGTAGGCAAATACAACGTTACCTTCGATGGTACCGGGATCAGATGCCCGAATGTGATTAGGGTCGGTGAACATCTGTTTGACGGCATGCTCGATCTCTTTTGGTGAAGCCTTCAAGTTTATGGCATTACCCATACTCTTGCTCATCTTGGCCTTGCCATCGATACCGGGCAGACGCCCCACTTCCGGGACAAGAGCTTCGGCTTCGACGAGAACATCGCAGTTGTAAACGCGATTAAAGCGGCGAACGATTTCGTTCGTAAATTCGATCATCGGCAGTTGATCCTGACCTACGGGAACGACTGTCGCCTTGAAGGCGGTAATGTCGGCGGCCTGGCTTACGGGGTAAGAGAAAAAGCCAAGCGGAATATCGCGTTCCAGTCCCTTTTGCTTTAACTCCTCTTTAACTGTCGGATTGCGTTCAACACGCGCGACTGTCACGAGGTTCGAATAGATCATGTAAAGGAGCGCGATATCGGCCATCCGCGACTGGAGAACGATTTTAGTCTTTTGAGGATCGATGCCAACCGCAAGATAGTCGGTGACAACTTCAAGGACGTTATTACTGACCTTTTCAGGGTTTTCGGCGTTGTCCGTGAGTGCCTGCATATCGGCAACCAGAATGTACTGGTCGTGCGTTTCCTGCATTTTAGCGCGATTGAGCAGAGAACCAACATAATGCCCCAGATGCAACGGGCCGGTCGGACGGTCTCCCGTCAGGATAACGGGTTTCTGTGATGTATTAGCCATATATCCTCTCATTTCTTAAAACGCGTGCTCACTGGAAGACCCGGTGGAACACGCCTGGCATGGATGCAGGCCCCTATTTGACACAAGAACGGCCCGAACTCAACTGATTCCCATAAATATCTAAAGTTTTTACATTTTATGCCGATCATGCGCTAAGAGTGTTCGTATGCGGTTCTCATTAGCGCACGAAAGGGGAGTCGATGAATGGAGCGGGAGGGCATCTGATCATTGAATCCATTCCGGATGAGAATGCAAAGCAAGCACTGATTGCTTTCTTATCGCGTATTTGGAAAGACAGAACGGAAGATGATATAGCCGGACTGCTTTCGAACCTGCCGGTTTCGATCCCTGCAAAAACCCCGGCTGAAAAGGGAGAACTCCTCGCAAAACGGATCGAAGCGACCGGAGTTCGAGCCAGGTTTGTAGCAGCGGCAAAAAGCCCGGAGTCTACAGAGCGCAATGTGCCGGGTCCGGCAACTTTAATTTCCGCTGGTGGTAGTGTTCCAACAAAGAAGGACGCATCTCCCTCAGCTTTGCCCACATCAGGAGTAACCCCGGGCGCGGAATTCAAACGAGGCGCGCCAAAATCCGGAAGGCTCCGAATTGGCCTGCTTTGCACGCTCCTGGGCCTTCTGGCGGTTTTTTGGGGGTACCGAATATTCGAGGACCATTTCCCCGGAAAAGCTGGCGAGAAATACGCGCGCAAGCCGCTCAAGCTGGCCCATAGCCTGAAGCGGGCAGCCGGCGCTTCCGTGAATACGCTTCCAATGGACCCTCGGGTGGAAACAAAAGGCTATGCGGAAATCAACGGCATCCGGTATGGCCTTATCCAACTGAATACAAAATGGATCGAGGCGCTCTATTCCAGGAAAGACTTCGACGCTGTTGAAAGCCACCTGTCAGCTCTTCTGAGCGCCAGGGAAAACAGTGCCGCCATGTTTGAGCTTTACACGCTTTGCGGTAACCTGTCCCGAATACATAGAGGGGATGATTCCGATCACATGAAAGACGTCCTTGATGAATGGTGTTCCAGTCGTCCCAAGTCTCATTTCCCGTGGCTTATCAGGGGCAGTTTCGAAATCGAGCGCGCGTGGCGGGCGCGAACATCCAAGCTGGCAAGGGATGTTCCGAAGGAAGCATGGCCGGTCTTCCATGGATTGCTGGAAAAAGCCGGGGAGTACCTCGTTAAATCATATGAATTGAATCCAGGCGATCCCAACTCATCCACTTATCTTATGATCGTAGCCAGAGGACTCAGCTATCCGAGGGAGGAACTGGAAAGGTATTACGACAATGCCCTCAATGCCTGCCCCTGGCATTACGGGGCTCGCATTCTCAAGGCGGAATATCTCAAACCCAAATGGCACGGATCCAATGAAGAACTGTTCGAATTTGTCGAAGAGTGCATGAGCCGTTTCGGGGATGATCCTGTCATGGGGTTTCCGCTGGTGGATGCATACTCCGAACTGCATGACGAACTGCGAAAACAGGAAAACGTACTGGGCGCCGGCGACGTCTGGCCCGTGGTCCAGACTGTGTATGAGAATTTTTTTGAAAAATATCCCAATGACATCCGGAGGAGATACTACTACTCTTATTATGCCTGCAAGGCCGGCAAGTATGACATAGCCTACGACCAGTTTGAGATTGTCGGCGATCGCTGGCTGGGCAATCAGCCCTGGGACAGTCTGAAGATCTATAACCAAAATCGCGCATACGCCCACTGCGTCAAAGGCCGCAATCTGGTTAAGACCGGAAACTTCGCCGCCGCGGAGCCCTTCCTTGAATCGTCTCTCAAGTATAATGAGTCACCGGAGGCATATTACTTACTCTCCATGTGCTACATGCAGGGGTACGACAAAAGAGATATGTCCGCATTGCGAAAATCCGAGGCGGCACTGGCGAAAGCCCTTAAACTGGAGCCGGGCGATAAGCATCTGAGCGCCCTTATGAAGAAAACTCAGGACCTGCTGCGGGAAAACGGCGGGGGGGCAAAGTAGTGACTGCATTTGTTCGAGTGCCATTGGCGGACTCCGTGCGGGAATACCCGGGCGGTCGTTTATAAATTCAATATCTTGCGATAGGTGATCCAGCGGCCGCACGCCATTTTATTATCGCCCCAACTTCCTTGGATCGAATTCCGTCACGGCCTCGCGGATGTCCCTGAAAATTGATTCCGCTGCGGGCTGCGTCCTCGATTTTGAGAATGTCATCATTGGTGATGAGGACCCATTTCCCGCCGAATTTCTCTGCCTCGCGGATTCTTGCGGTATCAAGACAGACTCTTCCGGCCGAACTGATGGAGAGGTACCTCGAAGTACGCTGGGAGGCCAGGAGTTTACTGGCCCATTTTGCTTTTGCGTCCCGGTCTCCATGCCGATTGATACTAATTTGCGTTCAAGAGGATATACCCCCGTTCGCCCTGAGGTATCGAAGGGTAGAACGGGACAATTCTGAACGGAATCTTCAATTTAGGGATAGACTCATCTTGAACGCAACTCCGTATGAGTCCTTGTGTCAGGTCCGGCAATGATTCCAAAGAATGTGCCGCCTGGAATAAATCTGTGAACCTCGATCCGGCGAAATCCGCATTGTCTCAGCAAAGACTTGATATCATCAAGGTCCGGAAGAGGTGTCAGCCCCTTGAGCGAGCAATTCACCATATTCAGATTTGCCGCGGTCACGTCCCTTCCTCTGCTGTGGCAAGTCATCGCTATTGCCAGCCGTCCGTGCAGTGAGAGGAAAGCGCATAAGTTGCGAAGCAATTCCACACGGTTTTTGTCATCAAAATAATAGAGGACATTGAACAGAGTGATCAGGTCGAAAGGTCCCTCTATTTTTCCGGGCGGATCGAGAATGTCTCCATGAAAGACAGAGAAGGAGTCGCCAAGCCCCCATTCGGCGATCCTGTCCTGAGCTTGCCGGACCACGGATTCATCGATATCCAGGCCGACTCCGGTAACGGCTCGATTGGCATCATGCATCGCACGCAGTGAAAAGCCGTGGCCGCACCCGACATCCAGGATCCGCAGGGCATCCCTGCCTGCAACAATGGTTCTGAGGAAATCCCTCATTATGGGTTCGGCTATTTTTGAAAAACGGGCCACCAATCCTCCGAACTTATGCAGATCATCACCCAATTCGCCACCCTGCAAACGATGAGCAGCCTGGCGATATGCGTCGTTGTAATAGGTCATGTTGGCCTGTATCATGGCGGCAAGCATATCTCCTTCCGCAGTTGCCACCGCCTTGGACCGTTTGCCCCTGATGAAGAACATTTGATCTCTAATACCCAGCTCTTTTGTGGCGAGTCCGACATCCAAAAAGGCATCCAGGAGATCCGGCCGCTCGACATTAAGATCTTTGATCAGCGTCTTCCTCCCGCACGGCGTGGTCAGTGCCTTCAACAAGCCCGATTCGTGGGCAGCAAATATGAAATGCAGTCTTACCAGCGCCTCCCAGTCTTTCATGATGGGAAACATCCCGGGTATTTTAAAAATTCGAAGAGCGGAAACTATGTACCGTAGATTCAAGAGTTTTACCTCCCGTTCTCAAGGCCATCATTTGCTCTAGTATATATCCATGGTATGTAAGACATATTGCGCGTTGAGGTGTTCCTGCTCTTTTCCGCAGACTCCCAACATCTCCGCTGCCTCGTTGTATGTATAACAGGCCGGTCTGTGTTACCATGGAAATCGGTCGTGCTTGAGTTTTGGAAAGCAGTCTCTGATTGAAAACCTTGGGATCAAAAATGGCACGCTGTTCTTATATTCTTTGTACGCTTGGTCGAACAAGGCTCATCATCATGGTCCTGAATCAGTGAATTGCATGAGCGCATTCGGGTCCTGAGCGCCCGAAGTGTTTTTTGAAAGTTTTGGGCTGCAAACAGGGCCTGGCCAAGACAAGGTACTAAATT
>JBDKTY010000048.1:0-61697 GCA_039679945.1 Syntrophobacter sp.
CGGAGAATCTCTCCACCGCCTCGATGTTTTCCGCGATCATGTCCGCGGGGGTCTCGGTTTCGCCGAAATCCAGGAAGACGAGTCCAACCGGGTCCAATCCCCTGAACTTGAGCGCCTCGATGCAGAGTAGGACATGGTTGATGGTCCCCAATCCGGCGCGTGCCGCCAGGATGGGCCGGGCGTTCAGCATGGCGATGAGGTCGATCATCAGCGTGCCTCTGTCAACGGGCACAAACAGGCCCCCGGCCCCCTCCAGCACCAGCGCCCGGTGGGAGGCGTCGCGCTTCTCCACGGCATCCACTATGTGCTTGAGGTCGATACTATTTTCATCATCTCTCGCGGCAAACCACGGCGCCTTGGGATTTCTGAAGCAGTAGGGCACGCTTTCCCCGGGATCTTTTCCCTCGAGGGCCGGTACGTTCTCGTAAATAAACCGCGCATCGCTGTCAGTGTCGAGAGGGTCCCGGCATCCGGTCTGTATCAATTTTATGTAGGAAGGGTTTTTCCCCGCTTCAAAAAAATAGCGCATCATGAGAAGGGAGAGAACCGTTTTCCCGACACCGGTATCGGTACCCGTGACAAAAAACCTACCCGAGTTCGGACCTGGCATTTTCAAATGCTCCTTTCAGGGCTTCAACGAACAGCGCGATATCCTCTTCCTCGTGAAGAGCGCTCATTCCGACCCGCAGAATGGCCCTGCCCAGGGGAACAGTGGGAAATCTCGCGGAAAATGCAAAAACACCTCTTTCGGACAATTTTCGCGAAGTGGCGGCGGCCAGTGCTTCATTCCCGATTTCCACCGCCAGGATGTGCGCGTCACCGCTCACCCGAAAGCCCTCGGAGGTGAGGGTTTCCCGCATGAGCAGGCTGTTTCGGCGCAGGGTTTCCCGTTCCCCGTCGCTTCGGGCAATAATCTCCACAAGGTCCAAAACGGAAGCCGCGTGTGCCTCGGGAAGGGTTGTGGAATAGATGAGCGGGGAGGAGAAGTTGAAAAGGTATTCCTTGAAACCGGGGGGCAGGAGGGCGAAGGCGCCGAAAAGCCCGAAGGACTTGCCGAATGTTCCAACGGCCACATCCGCGACCTCGCGCGCAATGCCGGCTCCCTTTTCTCCCAGCGCTCCGACCGAGTGTGCCTCGTCCACTACCGTGAGAAAACCGAATTCCCGTTTCAACTCCCCTATGCCGGAACCATCCAGGAAGTCACCGTCCATGCTGAAGAGGGCCACGGTGAGGACGCAGACCTGTTTGCCGCGGCAGGACTCGAGCCTCCTGCGAAGGTGGGACATGGAGTTGTGCTTGTAGCCGAGGAACTTCGCCCTGCTCAGTTCCATGCCCTTTACGGTGCTCGCGTGGACGTGCTTGTCGAAGACAATGGTGTCCTCCGGTCCGAACAGGGCGGAGACAACCCCCAGGTTTGCCTGGTAGCCCGAAGGGAAGAAGAGGGCGTCCTCGTATCCGAAGTGCCGGGCCAGCGCCTTTTCGGCGCGGGATATGGTGGAGTAATGGCCGGTCACAAGCCGGGAAGACGAGGAGGAGGTGCCGTATTTTCTGAAGTTTTCAGCAACCTTTTCGGCAAGCTCCCTGGAGGTGCTCAGCCCCAGGTAGTCGTTGGACGAGAAGTTGAGCACCTTCCTGCCGCCGACAAAGACATGTTTGCCCTCTCTTCTCTCAATTTCGGGCGGGTTGCGATAAAGCCCCGCCTGCCGCTGCATCAGTAATTTTTCCTGGAACCGCTTCTCAAACATGAAAACACCTTCTCGTAATGAGCCCTCAAAATATCTTCCCGCGGAACGCCGTCGTCGTATTCCGTGGTGGCGAAAAGGAATTCGCCCCCTAGCGTCGCCTCGTCCGGGCCGGTCGCGGTGAGATCATAGGAGTATGCCGAACTGCTCCTGTTCTTCAACGTGCCGGACAGGCGCCACGAGCCGGAAAGGTCCCGCGCGCGAGGCAGCACGCAGCGCTTTACCCCGAGCAGGAAAGCGTGTTTTTCGAAACCGCAGAGAAAGCGGACGTGGTAGGCGCCGAGTTGCGCAAGCGCCTCTATGCCCAGCCAGGGAGGGGCCGACTCGAACCTTCTGCTCCCCTTTACGGAATCAGGTCCGGCATCGCTGATTTCATCCAGGAGCACGAATCCTGAAAGACCCGATCGCAGGACTATTCTTTCCATTTCTTCACCACGAGGGCCGCGTTCTGGCCGCCGAACCCGAAATTCTCAACCAGCATGGTATCAACGGAAACCCGAACCGCCGAGCGGACAAAGTTGACCCCGTCGCGGCAGGGATTTTTCAGGTTCCTGATTTTGGGCAGGTACGATTCTGACAGGCAGGTAAGCCCGATGGCGAGTTCCACCGCTCCGCAGGCCGCCGCCAGGTGCCCGATCCAGGATTTCAAGGCGATGACGAAGGGTTTGTGCTCCTCGAAAACGCGGTTTATGAGGTCGGCTTCCATGGCGTCGTTGAGGGGAGTTCCCGTCCCGTGCGCCGAGACGGCTCCGATATCCCGCGCTGTAAGACCGGCTTCGTCAAGCGCCGAGCGTACCGCCATTTCAGCCCATTTGCCCTCGGGGTCCGGCGCGGTCATGTTGTGGCCGTCCATGGAGGCGCCGAAACCGCATATCTCGCCGAGAATTCTCGCGCCGCGCGAGCGTGCGTGGTCAAGGTTTTCCAGCAGGAAGAAGGCCCCGCCCTCACCCGGCACGAAACCTTTCCTGTTGCAGCCAAAGGGGCTGTACTCGGTCGAGGCGCTGCCGTCTCCGTTCCAGAGCGCCTGGGCCTTCCGGTAGGCAAGGATAGCACCGGGGCTGAGCCGTGAATCCCCGCCCCCCGCCAGCGCCACGTCAAGGCAGCCGTATTTCACCTTCCTGAACGCCTCGCCGATAGCTTGAAGGGACGCGGAGCAGGCAGTGCCGATTGTTGCGTTTTCTCCATGGATGCCGGCAAGGTCAGCTATCGCGGAAGCGGCTGTGTTGGGAAGAAACCGGAGTATCCAGAGCGCGGAGAGGGTTTCCCGGTCAAGGTTCCCGTCGAGGATCTCGGGAAATTCCCCTCCTATGTCCAGGTTCGGACCGGCGCCGACAAACAGCCCCGCCTTCCGGAGCCTTGCCTCGGCAATATCGGCCCGCTTGATGGCTTCCATCGCGGAGGCGACGGCGAATCCGGCGCCCCGGTTCAGATACCGCGCGTTCTTGTAACGTCCCGTGAACTGCCGGGGATTGTAGTCGTTCCGAACGGGACAGGTCCACGCATTCGTGCTCGATCCCGGTTGACGGAACGCCGTGTGGCCTTCCCCGAGGCTGGTG
The DNA here is from genome assembly GCA_039679945.1 of Syntrophobacter sp. Lineage (GTDB taxonomy): Bacteria > Desulfobacterota > Syntrophobacteria > Syntrophobacterales > Syntrophobacteraceae > SbD1. The sequence goes on from JBDKTY010000048.1 coordinate 3,299, forward strand.
AAGATTTCCTCGGTCGAAAAACCAAGGGAGGATATCACCCCGATGGATGTGATTACGACTCTGTTGGACATTGGTGTGAAGACCTGATTCACACATCACCCTCGCTCGAATGAGGCGGCAATGTGCTCAATCTTTCATCCTTCGCGCCTTCGCGTGAGAACATTGTAGAATACGATGCTTTCCCAAATGTCTTTGCCCGGCAATTCAGCACAGGTACCGGTTGCGGGGCATCCGGCCTGCCCCTTCCGGCTGGAAGGCCTGCCCCGCATGGTCTGCCTCCCGCGCGGGATACCGTTTCTTCGTGCCTCCGCGTGAGAGACATCTGCCGCGTGCGGGACGACGGCTCAGATTTCTGTGTAGATCTCCGAGGGACCCTTTTTGTCGATCGGAGCGGGGGTCTCGTCCGGGAAGCCCATGGTCACGAAGCACTTGATCCGGATATCATTCAATCCGAGGGTCTTCTCGACCTCGGGCAGAAATGCCAGCGGGGCCGTCAGAATGCATGTACCGAGCCCCAGTGCCTCACTTTTGAGCAGAAGGCCCTTCAGCGCAAGTCCCACCGTGATATCCCGATCCGTCTCGCCTCTCGCATCCTCGGCAAGGACGCCCGCCTCCATGAGTTTTCCGGTAAAAGTCTCGGTCTGCAGGGTGCCCGCGGCGATAATGACGGGGGCATTGAAGAGGAACTCCGAGTAGCGGTAATAGGCGTTTATCAGGTTCCTGGTTCTCTTGGTTCCCTTTTTTGCCTCAAGGATCTCCAGCAGTTCCCGTCGCCGGGCTTCCATGCCCAGTTGGAGTCTTTCCAGCATCTTTTCGGAACGGATGCGCACGAACCGCACTGGCTGGCTGTTGGAGGGCGACGGGGCCATGGCGGCGCATGAAACCGCCGCGTCGATCCAACCCGAGGGGGGCATATCCGGTTTGTACTTCCTGATGCTCCTTCTCTTGCGGATGAGCTTTTCCACGGGATCGATGAAGGCAATCATCAGTTTGTTCCGGCCCTCCATGAGATGTAAGCCGCGAGGTCCTTGACCTTGAGCACGGGGCCGCCGTCGAGATCCGCCAGGATTTCCCGTGCCCTCTCGCCGCTCAGGAACGGAAATTCGCCGGCGATCTTTTCCACGCCGTTGCCGTTTACCGCCGATCCGTTCAAGCAGACACGCAAGGTTTTGAGGTATATATGGTCGTCATTAATCTCCACCTTGAACCTTGAATTCAGGGCCACGGAGAGTTCGAGAAGGTCTATGGACTCCGCGTTCAGCTCCCTTATTACGTAGGTTTCAGGAGTAACTTCCTCGGCTTCGATGTCCAGAATGTCGGTCAGGGATTCCCGGATTTCACCAAAAATGTCCATCGAGATACAACCTCCCACATTTTCGAATTGCGTATGCTCCGCCAACTCTCGCCCGTCGGGTGGATTTCGGGTCTGACCGGGCGGGGAAGCACATCATTTTGCCGTCGCAAATCCCCCATCCATGCAGATTTCCGTCGCGTTGAAAGCAATGGCATGATCCGAAAGAAAAAAGAGTATCGCTTCCGCGACTTCCTCCGGCCTCAGGCTCCTCCCGAGAGGAGAGTCGGCGAGCATTTCCTTCCTGGATTCGATGTAACGGGCACCCCGGCCGGCATCCACATAGCCCGGTCGTAGCGATACTGTCGTGATCCCGCGTTTTGCCAGCTCAATGCCCAGGTTCCGGTACAGGGCTTCGGACGCCGTTTTGGCGGCCGCGTAGAACCCCTGGCCGGGATTGGACCTCAGAACGGCCGCCGAGGATACGAAGACCATCCGCCCACGCCTCTTGCGCAGCATGGATCGGGCAGCCCGCCTCAGCAATTCCGCCCGCGAGGAGACGTTTTCGGAAAAGTAGCGCCGGATGAGTTCCGGATCGGCCGATCCGATAAGACTTTCGAAATCGCCCTGCGCGAAATCCACCAGGTAATCGAGGTCATCCCCCACGTGGGTGAAGAGGGATTCGATTGACGCGCGTTGCGAAAGATCGAGCCACGCGGTATCAAACTGCCCCTCGAACGGGCGCAGGCGCTCAACGATCCTGTTTTCGCCTTCCTCGCTCCTCCACGTCAGGATGGGATGGAGTCCCTCCTCGATCAGCGATTCGGCCAGGCAGAGAGCCAGATCGCACGTGCCTCCGGCAATGAGTACCCGGTGTCCCTGGAAAACGAGTTTCATGACTCGAGTGTTCCCGTGACTATAGCGGAAGCCCCATCGTAGAGCCTGCATTTCAGGAGGGTTCCCGCGGGTTCGAGACTGTACCGGTATTCTCCGGGGGACACGAACCTTTTGAACCTGAAGTCGCGGACTGAGTTGACCGGTTGGATAAACCCCTCTTTTCGCGCGGCCGCGAGAAAGGCCTGGATGATCAGGCTCCCCGGCACCACCGGTTTTCCCGGAAAATGATCCGCATATATCGGGTCTTCCGGATCGAAGAAGAACACTCCTTCCGCCCTGAGCTGTCCGCTTTTTTCGGAGTCCATTCCAACTCGCTTCAATTTCCGGTAACGATCCGGATGGATTCGAACGTGACATCACAGAGCCGGTCGAGGTCTTCCATCGATATGCCAAGTGGAGGCATGAGCACGATTACGCTTCCGAGAGGCCGGATAATGACCCCTCGTTCCCGTGCCTCGAGAATCACGCGATGGCCGATTTTCAGTTCAGGCGCATAGTCCGACTTGCTCACCTTGTCGGATACAAGCTCTATGCCGACCATGATTCCCATTTGGCGTACATCTCCCACGTGGGGCAGGCCCTTGAAGGCTTCGAGCCGCTCGGCAAGACGGCGAATCTTGTGCTGTAAATGCTCCAGGACCCTGTCTTCCTCGAAAAGCTCCAGGCTGGCGATCCCGGCGGCGCAGGCCAGTGGATTGCCGGTGTAGGTGTGGCCGTGGAAGAAGGTTTTGAATTCTTCGTACCTTCCGAGAAAACCCTCGTAGATTTCCTCGGTCGCAAGCGTGGCCGCGAGCGGGAGATAGCCGCCTGAAATGCCCTTGGAAAGGGCCATGAGATCCGGCGAGATGTTCTCATGCTCGCAGGCAAACATCTTGCCCGTCTTTCCGAATCCAACCGCGACCTCATCGGCGATCATCAGGATATTGTGGCGCGTGCAAAGCTCCCGAACGCCTTTCACGAAGCCGGGGGGCTGGATGAACATCCCGGCCGCCCCCTGTACCACCGGTTCTATAACCAGGGCGCAGACCTCGCGCCCGTGCGTCTCCATCATCTTCTCCAGGTTCCCCAGGCATTCCATCCCGCAGGAGGGATACGCCTTCCCGAATGGGCACCTGTAGCAGTAAGGGGACTCCGCTTTGTAGGCATTGAAGAGCAGGGGACTGTATTTTTCGTGGAAAATGTCGATGCCGCCAACGCTCACGGACCCGATCGTATCTCCGTGATAGGCGTTCCTGAAGGAAATGAACTTCTTCCTTCCGCTCTGGGCATTCTTTTGCTGGTGGAACTGGAAGGCCATCTTGAGGGCTATCTCGACCGATGTCGATCCGTTGTCGGAGTAGAAAACCTTTTCGAGGCCGGCGGGCGTGATTTCGACCAGTTTTTTCGCGAATCGGACAGCCGGCACATTGGAGAGGCCAAGCATGGTCGAATGCGCCACTTTGTCCAACTGCGCCTTTATCGCGGAATTTATCTTTTCGACCCTGTGGCCGTGTACATTGGTCCAGAGCGAGGAAACGCCGTCAAGGTATTCATTGCCGTCTATGTCTATAAGCGTGCAGCCGCGACCCTCCTCGATGATAAGAGGGTCTTCCATGGTCCAGTCCTGCATCTGTGTGAAGGGATGCCAGATGTACTTCCTGTCATCATAGGCCAACTGTGCGTTATTACTTGCTTTCTCTGAGTCCATCATCCAACCTCGGTTGAGCGGAATCCCACGTGAGCATCTCGGAATGAGTATCGTATTACAACTTGACTAAAACCAGAAAAGGGGGAGATTGTCAACCTAAAATGGAAGCGATGGTTAACAATCCGGGGGATGGTAAACGGGACCGCCGCATCCCGCCGGAATGCGGGATTTACCTGAGAATGGACCTCACTTCTTTTTCGTGTTTGCGAAAGATTTCATCTGAAAGTCCGGTGAGTCTTTCTCCCATCCGGGTGCTTTCGGGGAGGTCGAGGGGCGGGGGGGCATTCAGCGTGTCGATTGCAACGGGTTTTATGTAGAGGTTTTTGTCCAGTTCGGAAATTTCAGTGGCGGTGAAATTTCCTCCCAGGATCTTCATCTTTTCCAACTCCTGGATGTCGAGATTTCTCAGGAAACAGAGGATGGAGAGCAGGTCGAAATTCTTCTGAAAGGAGGCGATGTTGTGGTTAACGGCATCGCATTCCAAGACCAGGTCTTTGTACGCCGCGGAGTACTCCTTCATGCGGTGATGGAGGCGTGAGTAGGATTCGTGAAGAAGCTTCCGGAATTTTCCTCTGCCGGTAATGGCACGAACCCTGATCAAACCGATGCTTTTCGAAAACCTCCCGTTCAGGCAGGCTGACCAGAAGCTGCCGTTTGGAAGCCGCAGGAGATCACTCAGCCTCACCCTCATTTCGGAAGTTATCATGAGGGACGAGAGCCGCGTCAGGCGCTTCCCGGTTTCCGCCGCCCAATTGCGTGTCTCCGCGGCCATCCGGTGCAGATGCTCCACCTGCAGCTCAATCATTCGCCGTTCTCGGAGGTAGTTGTCAATTACCTCTTCCTTGACCTGCCGCGTGAGGCATGTGACCAGATCGTCCTGCATTCGTATGCCGCAACTCGAGTCCGGTTCTCCCCGCGTTCTCCGGTAGGTCGAAAGCGGGGCGTCGTGACTCAGGCTTCCTGTTTCAGGAGCAGAAATGTTCCGGGATCCAACAGTACCCCGGAGGTGACCGCGTTGTAGTCTTCATCCTGCTTCAGAATCTTCAGCCTGATGCTGTCTCCTTCTGTTGTCAATGTCAGTATGGAGCTGAAAAGATCGTCGATCAGGTGCGCGGGATAGGGGATGCCCCGCTCGTTCACATCCGAAATGTGCCGGTGCATCCTGGCCGAAAACCAGACCCGCAGTCCCTGCCGGTTGGCGATGTCCTGTATCTGTTCGAAGACGGAACGGTCGTTTCGATCAAAGTCCAGGCCGTCCAGAATGAGAAGCGTGGGAGTGAATCTTGTCTGCTGTTTCAGGTTTTCAATGCTCTGTTCCAGCTTGCCGGGGCTGAACGTCTGGTTCATGAAGGACATAATGAACCGATGAGGTTCGATTCGATGCTGGATGGCCGCGGCATCGCAACCCGGCCGGTTCGCGAACAGACTCTTAAGGAGTTCCTGGTACCACAGCTTCACCTTATCGGGCATGATATCGACACATACGTGAAGTACCGGCTCGTTTTTGAGCAGGTGTCCAATGGCCAGGTGGGTGAGACAGGCCGTTTTCCCAGCGCCGGCCCTGGCAATCAACAGGCCCATTTTCCCGGGCTTCAGCGGGCTCATCGGCAGTTTGTCGACAGGCTCCAGTTCATTTTGGCAGACCGCACTCTCGTCAGGCATGGCTTGTGACTCCCTTCTTTGACTCAAATATTAAAATAACACCATTTACGCATGATAATGTAGAGAAGCGAAAAATTCCATCAAAAGCCCCGCTGATTTCCGCAAAACCGCTCATTCGGGAAATAAATCGGCGAGAGACGGCTTCTTTTTGCACATCCGTCACAAGCGAGGCCGGTCCCTGCTCGGAACGGGATGCAGTGATAATGCACAATGTTTGAAGGGGCTTACGAGAGAGGTGTGAGTTGCTCTCTGATGTGGAGAAATGCTTGTAACTTCAATCACATAATGTCAGATTCCTTCCTTTTCGCATTGCCCGCGGTAAAGGTGGCTGACCAGTTCCGCCAATAGTATACTGTTGATAAGTTAGCGTATTTGTGACATAAGAGTGCTGGCGTGGAGCTTGTTAAAAAAATCTCTTGACTTGAAACAAGAACTATTTTACGTTGTGAGCCAACCTCTTAAGCTTATTGTTCTTTTGGGGTTTCGGTCCAGGGAGGTTGTTTCCTCGGGCGGAAGTTGAAAACCGGAGCGATTTCTCCGGGGCCGATGCTCTTTGCGGTGCTGGCATGACTCTTCTTGTGAAAATCGTTACTTAGGTAGCAGGAAGGGTGTGCTGCATTTGCGTTTTGGTGCTGGGTAAGTGTACGGGCGGCCCGGTAACCAAGATGGAGCTTGCACGTACAGTCCGATTGGCTGCATTTCTTCGTTGGTCTGGCAAGAATTTTCACCCTCAATCTTGCACTGGTAAATGGAGGACAAGCTATGCCTGAAACCAGTCCAAAGAAAAAAGATGCCGGCAATGGCGGGGCCGACCCGCGCTACAAAGGCATCGATCGTGTTCTGAAAAGACAGCAGTACAAGCAGGATGCACTCATCGAAGTGCTCACCGCGGCTCAGGAGGCTTTCGGGTATCTTCCCGAGGAGGTAATGATCTACGTCGCCAGGCAACTCAAGCTGCCATTTAGCTGGGTGTATGGAGTAGCCACCTTCTATCACTTCTTCTCCCTCAAGCCGCAAGGCAAGCACAATGCGATCGTGTGTCTCGGCACTGCCTGCTATGTGGGACGTGCGAACGAGATAGTGGATGCGATTTCGACGGAGTACAGTCTGGACCCGGGTCAGACGACCCCCGATGGGGAACTGACGCTGACCACGACCCGCTGCCTCGGATGCTGTGGTCTTGCCCCGGTGGTAGTGTTCGAAAACCAGGTACTCGGAAAGGAATCACCCGAAACCACGGTGGAGAAGATAAAAGCGGTTCTGGCCGGAGGTTCTCTCGGGACTGTTGCCGCGGCTCAAGCGGCACAGGAGGAGGTTGCGAGCGCCTAGCGGTTTTTCTCTCGGAATTGATTCGCTCATCTGGCAGACAAAGCGCCGTGAATTGTCCAGAACTCAAGGAGAATACAGCGTTATGAACCGACAGGAACTCTTAGAAATGGCCCAGAATGAACGGGACCGGCAGAGCAAATTCCGCTGCCGGCTGCTCTGCTGTGCCAGTACTCCCTGCATTTCCTCCGGGGCACTCGCAGTCGAGGATGCTCTGAAAAAGACTGTGGAAGCTCTGGGCCTGCAGGCCGAGGTGGAGACGGTGGCTACCGGTTGTCTGGGGCCCTGCAGCCGTGGTCCCCTGGTCACAGTCAAATATGAAGGCAAACCGGATGTCACATATGAGGGGGTGACCCCCGATCTGGCCCCTCAGATAGTGTCGAAGCACCTGAAGGGTGAAGAGGCGCCGGAGCTGGACGACAAGGCCATCCCCGCTGACTGGCCCTTCTTCAAGAAGCAGAAAAAACTGGTCCTTGCCGAAAGCGGTACGGTCGATCCGGAAAAGATCGACAGTTACATAGGCCGGAGTGGCTACACCGCCATCGGCCATGTGCTTCGCGAAATGACGCCCGAGGAAGTCTGCTCCACGATGGTGAAGAGCGGTCTGCGCGGCCGCGGTGGCGCGGGCTTTCCCACCGGTCTCAAGTGGGACATGGTGCGCAAGGCTCCCGGCGAGCGCAAGTACGTGGTGGCAAATGGTGACGAAGGCGACCCGGGCGCGTACATGGACCGTACACTGATGGAATCCGATCCGCACTGCGTACTGGAGGGAATGGCGATTGCCGGATACGCGGTGGGGGCCGATCAAGGCTACATCTACGTGCGCGGTGAGTATCCCCTGGCGGCCAAACGGCTTGAGAAAGCGATCAGGCAGGCAGAGCGCAAGGGCCTTCTCGGAAGCCGCATCCTGGACAGCAATTTCAACTTCCGAATAGATATCCGCATGGGAGCCGGCGCATTCGTGTGCGGCGAGGAAACGGCCCTCATGCAGTCAATCATGGGACGCCGCGGGCAACCGATACCGCGACCGCCTTATCCCGCCAATCGCGGTCTGTGGGGCGGGCCGACGCTGATCAATAACGTCGAGACCTTCGGAAACATCACCACCATCATAAACAAGGGCGCCGACTACTACGCCTCTTTCGGCACGGAGAAGACCAAGGGAGCAAAGATCTTCGCTCTCGCGGGCAAGGTTATTAACACGGGCCTTATCGAAGTCCCCATTGGCATTACTCTGCGCGAGATAGTCTACGATATCGGCGGTGGGATTCCCGGCGGGCGTCCGTTCAAGGCTGCCCAGACCGGAGGTCCTTCGGGCGGATGTATTCCGGCCGAGTTCCTCGATGTCCCGATCGATTATGAAAGCCTCCAGAAGCTTGGTTCCATTATGGGGTCAGGCGGTCTTATCGTCATGGATGACCAGAGCTGTATGCCTGACGTGGCGAAGTTCTTCATGGAATTCTGCATGGATGAAAGCTGCGGCAAATGCGGTCCCTGCCGGGGTGGAACCGTCCAGATGCATCGTATTCTGGGCAAGATAACCAACGGCAGCGCAACCCCCGAGGATTTGTCCAAGCTTGAGGAACTGTGCCTGATGGTCAAGGAGACGAGCCTTTGCGGACTCGGCATGACCTGCCCCAATCCCATCTACAGTACTCTGCGCTACTTCAGGGCTGAGTACGAGGCTCATATAAAGGATCATTACTGCCCGGCCGGAGTGTGCCAGTTTACGGAAAAACCGCTCAAAATTGCCGTGGCCTGATGAGACTATCCAGCATAAATCTCCAATGGAGGTGTCATAATGTCGGTTGTCACCCTTACGATTAACGATAAACTCGTTAGCGCCCCGGCAAGTGCGACGCTCCTGGACGCTATCAAGGAGCAGGGGATAGACGTTCCCACCCTGTGCCACCTGAAGGGACTGAGCGAGCGTGGCGGGTGCCGTCTCTGCGTTGTGGAGATGGAGGGCAGCCCGAAGCTGTTTGCCTCGTGCGTTACTCCCGTCGCCGAAGGCATGGTGGTACGGACGCACACTGACAGACTCATCAAATACAGGCAGATGATGATAGAGCTCCTGTTGGCGGAGCGGAATCATATCTGCGCCGTCTGCGTTCAGAACGGCAATTGCGAACTGCAGAGTCTTGCGGCCAAGCTGGGTGTTACGAGTGTTCGCTACGATTATCTGTGCCCCGACCTGCCCATGGATGCGAGCCATGAGCGATATGTTATGGACCACAACCGCTGCGTGCTCTGCGCCCGCTGCAATCGCGTGTGTGATGAGGTCGAAGGGGCGCATACCCTTGATATGGCCGGACGTGGCATTCACAGCAAGGTCATCGCCGGCATGAACCAGGCCTGGGGGACCAGCCGGAGCTGTACGAGCTGTGGCAAATGTGTCCAGGTATGTCCCACTGGCGCCCTTTTCAAGAAGGGATCGAGCGCGGCCGAGATGGTGAAGCAGCATGACTTCCTGCTCTGGATCCTGGATGGTCGTGAGAAGAAGATTTGGCGATGGTCCTGATAAGAGGAGATGCGTAGCATGGCAACATCGACTAATAGCAAACCTCGGCTGGCCACCGTCTGGTTGGGAGGATGCGCCGGCTGTCATATGAGTTTACTGGACTTGGACGAACGCATTGTGGACGTGCTGAGCCTGATGGATCTGGTCTTCAGCCCGGTGGCCGACATCAAGAAGTTTCCGGAAGGTGTCGATGTAACACTGGTCGAAGGGTCGGTCTGCAATGAGGAAAACCTGCACCTTGCTCGTGAGCTTCGGCAAAAGAGCAAGTTAGTCGTGGCCTTCGGCGACTGCGCGGTGACCGGCAATGTTCCGGGCATGCGCAACCGGCTGAAAGTAAATGATATTGTGACTTCGGTCTATACCGATCCTTTTTACCGGGAAGGTCCCGGCCCCGTGCCCCAGGCGGAAGGGGGTGAAATCCCGGTCCTTCTGCCCAAAGTGGTGCCGCTGCACCAGGTGATCTCTGTTGACATTTACCTGCCCGGCTGCCCGCCGAGCCCGGAAAGGATCTGGGCCGCGGTCAACGCGATTCTCAAGGGCGGACCGGTCGAGTTGCCCGAGGAGATGCGCTCATTCGGCTAGCTTGAAGGGAATTGGACGGGCGATGATTTTGTCATACGTCCCAGCTAAACACCTTGCGAAGACGATATAGAGAAGGACGAGTATGGCACAAACTATAACGATCGAACCTATCACTCGCATTGAAGGTCACGGAAAGGTAACGATCCACCTGGACGATGCCGGTCAGGTCGCTGACGCTAAGTTCCATGTGGTTGAGTTCCGCGGCTTCGAAAAGTTTTGTGAGGGGCGCACCTTCCCGGAAATGCCGGGCATAACCATGCGGATCTGCGGGATTTGTCCGATCAGCCACATGCTGGCTTCGGCAAAAGCCTGCGACGGCATTCTTGGCGCGAAGATCCCTCCCGCCGCCAATAAGCTGCGCCGTCTTATCAACCATGCTCAGTATGTGCAGAGCCATGCCCTGAGCTTCTTCCACCTGAGCGCTCCGGACCTGCTGCTCGGGATGGAGAGCGATCCCGCCATTCGAAACGTGGTGGGGCTTGTTCAGAAATTCCCCGATCTCGCGGTGAAGGGCGTGAGGCTGCGTGCATTCGGACAAAACATTATCCGGCTGCTTGGAGCCAAGAGCGTGCATCCTCCCTGGGCCGTGCCCGGCGGGGTGCGCGAAGGTCTTACGAGCGAGCAGATCGACACCATCAGGCAGGGGCTGCCGGAAGCCTTCGACACCACCGAGCTTGCCGTGGACCTGCTCAAGGACAACTACGACAGCTTCAAGAACGAGGTCAAGACTTACGGCGATTTCCAGAGCCTTTTCATCGGCCTGGTGACTCCGGAGGGCGGACTCGAACATTACGACGGCCTTCTCAGGGTCATGGATGCCGAGGGCAGGATTCTCGAGTCGGGCCTGAGCAATGACAGATGGCGCGAAATTATAGCCGAAGCGGTAGAGCCCTGGAGCTACATGAAGTTCCCGTTCTACAAGCCTGCCGGTTATGAAAATGGTGCGGGACTCTACAGGGTTGGCCCCGTGGCGCGTCTGAATATTTGCGACTTTGCCGGTACGCCTCGCGCGGACAGGGAACTCAGGCAGTGGAGAAGGCTGGGACATGGCAAGCCCGTTTCCAGCAGCTTCCATGCGCATTATGCCCGCCTGATCGAAATCCTGTTCTCACTCGAAAAGATCCAGGAGCTGATCGAGGATCCCGTGATCTTCGACACCCATCTGCGCAGCATCGCGGGCGCGAATGAGTCCGTGGGCATCGGCATCATGGAGGCTCCGCGCGGTACCCTGTTCCACGAGTACCATGTGGACGATACCGGTATAATCAAGAAGGTTAATCTGCTGGTCGCCACCGGAAACAACAACCAGGCGATCAACAAGACCGTTCAGCAGATTGCCCAGTCGTACATGAATTGAAAGCAGATAACAGAGGGTCTGATGAACCGTGTCGAACACGGAATCCGGCTCTATGATCCCTGTCTGAGTTGCGCGACCCATGCCGTCGGCCAGATGCCTCTTCACGTTCAGGTGTTCGACAGCCGAGGCGAAATGGTGACGGAAAAGGTTAGGGGCTAAACCCAACGGTGTAGTGGAACAATCCGTTTCACCCAGATGAGGAGTGCATTCGCGTGGCAAGGCACGGGCGGGAACAGCATCCTTGCCACGCGCGGCACTCGAATTTTCAAATGATTCTGCTTATTGCTTATGGAAACAGCCTGCGCCGCGATGACGGCGCGGGCTTTGTTTTGGCCGGTCTGCTGGAGCGGCTTCTACTCGGCGCGGGGAGCGATGTGCAACGCATTGACTGCCACCAGTTGACCCCGGAACTCTCCATCGATGTCGCCGCGGAAGACGTCTCGGCCGTTGTGTTTCTGGATACCCGCGTTGCGGGGCCTTCCGATGATTTCCGATTACATATCGAGAAGGTCACCCCGCCCGAGACCGCGTCCTCCGCCGTGGGTCATCATATGGATGCCGCCGTAATCCTGGCGTATGCGGGAGCGCTTACCGGCAAACCTCTACCTGCCGCCTGGCTGGTGACAATCCCCGGAATTGATTTCAATCATGGCGAGGGGTTCAGCGAGACCACGGACGCGGTCCTGCGGAGCGCGCCGGAAGAGCTGACGGAGTTTATCCGTGTGGTCTTTCCCGCGCGGTCCCGATAGATCATCGCGCGAACTGCCGTGAGGCTGCGAAGTGAGGAAGGGCAATGCCGTTGACTTAAGGGCGACCGGCGGTGCTTCAGCCCGCCAATCACGGGCAGGATGGCCCGCGCCACGTTAACGGCTTGGCTGTGCGCGGGCCATAAGACTTAAGCCAACAGCATTGCGGGGGGGCGGGGAAGAGAGGCGCGGGCAGGGTGGTCGGGCAATCCTGCCTCCAGCTAAAGGGGGCGGGCAGGACAGTGGAGGCAGGATACGGCCGCGCGCTCTCTGAAAGAGCTATCTGGATTGTATCTCGTCGACGACAAGCCCTCCAACGGCTCCTGCCGCGGCACCGGCAGCGACACCTACCAGGATGGGCGCTCCTATGATTGCCGCCGCTCCCGCTCCAGCGGCAGTTCCCATGGCGCCTCCGCTCAGTATTCGCTGCTCGCGCGTGCTCATACCGGCGCAGCCGCACATGCAGCATATCAGGATCAGAACGAACAGGCCCCTGACGATCTTCATGCAAAACCCCTCCTTGAATATGTGGAACCCTTTGTAACCTTCCGTGACCGCAGCGTTATCCCTTGCCTGCTCCCCGCCATCCCTTCCGGGTCAGTTCCGCCGGGAGCGAAGGTCATCTTGAGGCAACCCGTTACAAGTCGTGGCGGCCATCGCCCCTATTCAGTTCACCGTCGGGGAAGGGGCGGCCTCATTGCCCTGTAAATGCTCCATTGAAGCAGCCAGCGAGGAAACTCCCGTCCCCATGCCGGTCAAGTCGGGGTTGGAGAGAAGCTGAATCAGGTCAGCCATGCGAAAAGGTTTTTCAATATAATTGGAGACCCCTATCTTCATGGCCTCGCGTTTTACTCTCGAATCAGTACACCCGGTCATGATGATGAACGGGGTACTGGGGAATCTCGGAGAGACGTAGCGGAAAAGGTCGAGACCTGACTCGCCGGGCATTTCAAGATCGGAGACAATCGCATCGTAGTTGCTGTCCTTGAGTCGTACTCTGGCCTGGGTCGGGCCGTTAGCAAGCTCGCATTCGAGCCCGAAAGCCTCCAGATATTCGCCTATGATAAATAACAATCCTTCATCATCGTCTACTACAAGGACCTTTCTCATATTAAACCCTTTCAGCGCAGGCTTTAGTGAATTGTGTTTGAATTATACCGATTGCAGCCTGCGCAGGCACTCCAATACTATGTATATGAAATAAGCGACAAAACCGGCATACATTATAGGATTAATAATGGCACGTATCATGATTGTGACTTTCAGTGAGAAGTTTTGATAATACGAACATGCCGGATAATCCAATTTTGCTTTCTGATCCTATCGCGATAAGTAGTCATCTTGACTTAGCATTCTCTTGGTTGCAACCATTGTGCCAACCTTAATTCTCGGCTCCTGCCGGGCGTTTCCGGATATCATCGATCTAAAAGTGCAGGAGTAGGCATACGAAGGTGTAGTGTTTTGCATACATCATGGTTGGGCAGGACACAGACCGAGGGCGCTCGGGGTGGCATTCGAGCGGGCATGCGGGATTGACCCCGCTCGATCCGTTTTATGGAATGGTGTTTTACCTGTTCTTGAAGTCCGCGGGGTTGATGTCATATTTGTGCAGGAGCTTGTAGAACTCCGCGCGGTACCTGCCGGCCAGTGAAGCTGCCCGGCTTACATTCCCGCCCGTTTCCGTCATCAATTGCGTGAGATAGGCCCGTTCGTGCTCTCTTCTGGTCTCATTGAGGGGCAGGAGTTTTCTGACCTGGGGCGTCTCCTCTTCCGGCCCCAGAAAGAGGCTTTCGGCGGTGATGACGGAACTCGTGGAGAGCGCCACCGCCCTTTCCACCACGTTTGCCAGTTCCCGGACATTACCCGGCCAGCTATGAAGCATGAGACGCTGCATGACCTCGGGCGCGAACCCCTGCACGGTCTTGTTCATCTCGCGGTTGAAATGCTCCAGGAAATGCTTCGCCAGAAGCGGCACGTCCTCTATTCGCTCCCGGAGTGGAGGCAGGAAGATCGGTATGACATGAATCCTGTAGTAAAGATCTTCCCGGAACTTGCCTTCCCGGATCGCCTTCATGAGGTCCTGGTTGGTCGCGGTCACAAGGCGAATGTCCACCTTTATGGGTTGAACTCCACCGACCGCATAGAACTGCCGTTCCTGGAAGACCCGAAGCAGCTTTACCTGGAGCGGGGGAGAGAGTTCGGCGATCTCGTCCATGAAAAGAGTGCCCCCGTCCGCTTGCTGGAGCAATCCCTTCTTGGGGTGATCCGCCCCCGTGAATGCGCCTTTGACGTGGCCGAAGAGTTCATTTTCGAGGAGCCCATCGGGAATGGCCCCACAGTTGATTGCGACAAAGGGACCCTTGGCGCGGGGGCTGCTCAGGTGGATAGCTTTGGCCATCAACTCCTTGCCGGACCCGCTTTCGCCGTAAAGACAGACGGTGGAATCCGTCGCGGCGATCTGCGCGACCTGGCTGAGAATCTGCTGCATCTTCTCGCTCGACGCTATGATATTGTCAAAGCGGTAGCGCTCGCGCACCATATGGCGCAGCCGGTCCACCTCCACCTTCAATCTGCCCACTTCCAGGGCTTTTTCGAGCCGGTACAGCAGGTCCTTTGCTTCAAAAGGTTTTGTAAGGAAGTCGTAGGCTCCCTTCTTTGTGGCTTCCACCGCGCGTTCTATGGTCCCATGAGCCGTAAGAATTATTACGGGAAGATAAGGCTGTATCTTCAGGAGCCTTTCCATGAGCGTGATGCCGTCAATATCGTCCATCTTGAAATCGAGAACGGCCGCGCAAAATATGTTGTCGTTGGCGGACGCCAGGGCTTCTTCCCCTCCGGGGGCCAGGACCGCCATATAACCCGCCGACTCGAGCCGGGCCTTCATCAGGGTGAGCAAACCCGGATCGTCGTCAACTACAAGGATTCTCTTCTCACTCATACGTACCCTTTTATTTAATAAAGAAGGCCCCGTTCCTTCTTTTCTATTTCAATGTCGATCTGGTGCGCGCGCTGGATTTGCCTGTTCAGTTCCTTTATGGTTTCATCACGAGAACGGATTTCCTCCTCCAGGCGCTGGCGATCGGCCGCATCCGGACCGGCATCCTGCTGAACCTCGGGCTGCCTGCTCTCCTGCTGTTCGGCCTGCCTGGCAGCCTCACCCGCCGCCGCTTCCTTCGACTTGGCATCTTCCCGTGCAGGACGTTTCCTGGCCTCCATCTTCATGCCTTTTCTGAGCAGATCGGTCCAGACTCGGGCGTGATAGGCCCAGGGGCTGTCAGGAGCGCCTTTGATGAGATCTTCGAGATAAAGCAAACCCTTTGAAGGATTGTAGTAGGGACTTTTAGAATAGCAGTACACGAAGCTGAGATTGAACAGGGCCAGGGCACACTTTTCAGGCTCCCCGCATGCCTGCAGAGCTGTCTCGTTATCGGCGCGAAATGCCCCATAATCGCCGCCCTGAAGGACGCTTTGAGGCGGAAATATGGGGACCGGACTGACGTTGGGCTGGGCTGGCTTCTCAGCACCCGAAGATGCGCAGCCTGCAACGGCAATCAGAAAAAGGAGCACTGTCGTACGGGTAAAAACTCTAATGAATTTAGGCATTTTGAAGAACTCGCTTTTGAATACTGGCAGCCGTCCCAACTTCGGGCTGTTCCTGTTTTTCGGCGGCCACGGGAAGAGCGAAACAAAAAGTGGATCCACGACCCATCTCACTCATTGCCCAGATTCTGCCTTTGTGAGCATCAATGATATGCCGGGCAATGGCAAGGCCGAGACCGGTTCCGTGCTGTCCTTTCACCCTGTTATTGGTGCTTTGGTAAAAGTGTTTGAAAACACTCAGGAGTTCCCCTTCGGGAATTCCGGGTCCATTATCGGAAACCCTGACTTCCACCTCGCGGGCCTGCTGCCGGTCTGATCCTCTGAGGAAGACATCTATTCGAATCTCGCCCCCTTCTGGTGAAAACTTTAAAGCGTTACCTATGAGGTTGTCCAGGACCTGCTGAATTCTGCGCTCATCGGCATGGATCATGGGAATGCGAGTGTCCGCGGTAGTCTTAAAACGAATGTTCCGCTTGCGTGCAATGAGATCGACAGCCTGAATGCATTGCTCGATCACCGCGTTCAGATCGCACATGGTAAACTCATAATCCATCATCTCGGCCTCCATTTTCGAGAGATCGAGAATTGAAGTAATGCTTTGGAAGAGTCGCTGGCTGTGATTGCGCACCACCTCGAGTATCTCCTGCTGGCTTTCCGTGATCGGTCCGGGTATGCCTTCGAGCAGCAGGGCCGTACCTTCGCGAATGGCGGTAAGGGGAGTCCGGAGTTCATGGGATACGTGGGCGGTGAAATCGGATTTCAACCGGTCCAGGTGTTCCAGTTCCTCGGCCATCAGTTTGAAGGCGCCGGCTAATTCCGCTACTTCCCTCGGGCCGTTGATATGGACCGAGCGGGTGAATTCTCCCCGGCCAACGTGGTGCATCTCCCGCGCGAGCCTTCTGAGCGGGCGGCTTATGCTGCGTGCATGCAGCGAAGCCATGAGGAGGGCGCCCGCCATCCCAAATAAGGTTAACCACAGCATCACTTCCGCCGCCGATGCCGCATGGTCCCGGGCGAGAGCGGTTTTGGCGAAGGTGGCCTGTTCGCGCAGACGGATCAGTTCATTCGTCCTCTCCAGGATGCCGTCGCTCACTCTGGCCTTGGTGGGCTCGGATCCCGGCTGGCCCTCGGCTGTATGTTCGATTTCCTCGCTATACAACGCGTGGAGGATTCCGATCTCGGTGGTGAGTTCCTTTTCGCGCTCGGTGCTGACGATCTGAGCGAGTCGCGAAAGGGTACCGATGAAATCATTCTGGTCCTTACTGTACTCATTCTGAAATGCCGTGTCCCGCAACAGAAGAAATTTTTCCGCATTGCGCATTTCGCCCAGATAGGATTTCAGAAGCCGCTTTTCCTCGTTGATGCAGGCGGCATCGGTTGTGAGGGCATCCATGTTCAACCGGGATACCAGGTTGAGTTTCGCGAGCCCGTAGAGACTCACAACCAGGATGAGCGCAATGAGAGTGCTTTGTGCGAGCATTACCCGCGAAAAAATGGTCAGCCTCATGTAAAATCCCGATTTGGTGTATAGTGATAATAGGAGGCACGGATAGAAACAACAGACCCGAGGGACAACCCAAGCACTTTCACCGCTGCCATCCCGGTGAACGGATTGATGACAGTTCGTATTGTATAATTAATAACTTAGGATAACCCATATCTCGCACTGCGGTCAACAGCGACGAAGTGGCGGGATACCGCGGCGTGGTGATGGAATGCCCCCAACCCCTCTTTTCCAGAAACGTGCCATTGCGGGGATATTGGCTCCCAGTCAGGGTTAGCGGGTCCGGCTACGGGAAGTTGGCAGAGGATTGAGTGTATGCATATTCCTGCACTGGTGTAGGTAAAAGCATACATAACGGGTCTCCTCCAATCGCGACGGGCTACTGGGAATTTTGGGATCTCAGACCACTGCCTGTTATGATGCTCTACTTCAGGAGGCAGGAGACAGAGGGGGGCGAGCGGAGCACCCAGGGAAGATTCCGCATTTTGTATGGAAATACGTAGTCCTAAACCTTGCCTGCGGCATCATATTATCGGGAATTGCCGGTGGTCCTCATTTGGGGGTGCAACCATGCAACCGGGATGGCTAACCGGACTTACTCCGGGTTGCGTTCAAGGTTATATTCATCCTGAGTGAAGCAGACCAGGCATTCACGCGACGGGGCGGGGGCGAGAAATCGGGGACTGGCCGCATGCGGCGCCTGGGGCGGACTTTCCAGCCCGTCGCTCGGGTATCGAAAGCGGCATCATGAACGCGATTCGCATTTGGCCCGTTGCGCAATCATCGATCAACGGAGGTATCCATGGCTGCGATCCGATGGAATGTTCGGCCCGAGGCAAATCGGCCGGGCCGTATAGTAGAGAGACTTCACCGCGAGGTGAACAGACTTTTTTCCGAGCTTTCACCCGGAAGGGGTGCGGAAGGAGGGGGTGTGTTTCCGCTTGTGAACATCAGCGAGGATGACGAAAATCTCTTCATCCGTGCGGAGATGCCCGGGATTGGGACCGATGAGGTGGAACTGTCGGTGACCAGTGACAGGATCACTATCTCGGGCGAAAGGAAAGTGGAGGCCGAGGGGATGCTCAATGCCCATCGCAGGGAGCGTGAAGGAGGACACTTCAACCGCACTCTCCAGATGCCGGTCCGCATCGACCCGGAGAAAGCCACTGCCGTTTTCAAGTGCGGCATTCTGAAAATAGCGGTCCCTAAGGCCAAGGAAACGGAAGCCCGACAGGTGAAGATCCAATATGAGGAATAACGGCGGGTAGCGCCGCCACGCAGATAGAGCGGAGTTTGAAAATGGAGGAACAAGACTTGCGCGCACCGGAGAAGATCGAGCATTCGGCCCCGGCCGAGGGAACCCGCGATCTTCCCATGTTTGTCCCGGCGGTGGACATATTCGAATCCGCGGATGCCCTTATCCTGTTGGCCGATATGCCGGGAGTCCGCGCGGACAGCGTATCGGTCGACATCAAGGATGACTTGCTGACCATTCGAGGAAACGTGGCAGTGGAGGGGGAAGGCGAGAGGATGCTGGTGGAGGAATACGGAACGGGCGACTATTACCGCCAGTTTATTCTCGGTAAAACCATCGACCGGTCGCGCGTCGCGGCCGCTATGAAAAATGGCGTTCTGACGCTCACTCTTCCGAAAGCTGAAGCGGCGGAACCCCTGAAAATCGCGGTGAAGACAGGCTGAATGGTTGACACCGGCCTTGCCCCCGGTGCAATCTCGCCTTCGAGATCTCATTTGAGAGACAGTTCTTGGGGAAAGCCGCGTCAAGAATCAACATTGCGGGGTGGGGCATCCATCCTCGTCATTCCGGTGAAGAGCACAATCCGGGGTCTTGGGCCGTCTTCGCGGCGATGACCAGGACCCCGGCGTTTGCCCCGGTCCTGATCCGGGGTTTGCCGGTGAGACGAAAATGAGGAATATCACGGGACCACTCAGCGCCCGGCGCCGCTGTGCTTCTGAATTTCCCGCGACTCTTTGGTGAAAAGGTAGAGGATCGTAGCCAGCGCCAACCCCGCCAGTGCCAGGGAGAAGACGACCTGGTATTCCTCCATGCCCGCCCTCTTTCCCTCCGCCATGTGGTCCATGACCCAGCCCATGACGTGAATATAGACCCCCACGCCCAGCATGGTGAAGAAATTGATTCCGGTTAGGGCCATACCCGCCATTTCGAACGGCACGACCTCTTTTATATGTGCATACATCACGTTACAGGCGCCGGAGAAGAGCCCGAGGCCGAAAAAGACACAGGCGCGGGGGAAATCACTGGATTGGCCCCAGGACAGAGTCAGGCACAGACTGATGGCGGTCATGCCGATCAGTCCCAGCACGACCACGTATTTTCTCGAGGCAAGGACCCTGTCGGAGAGCCAGCCGCCCGCCGAGCAGCCTATGACATAGCCGATGGTGATGAGCATTATGAGATTACCGGCATGGACGGGTGAGAGTCTCAGGCATTCCAGCAGGTAAGGACCGGCCCAGAGGCCCTGAATGGACATGAGGGTACCATATCTGAAAAAAGCGCCGCATGAGATCAGCCAGTAGTCCCGGCTGCGGAACAGGCGGGCCAGATTGGCGGAAGTCCGGGGTCGGCGGCTTTCTTCGATGACATTCGCGGGCGTGGAGAAGGGCGTGTCCCGAATCAGCGTGTAGAAGAGAAAGGCAGTCAGTGCGGTTCCCGCTCCCGTGATGCCGAAAGATGCACGCCATCCGATCGTATCCACCATGACTGCAAGCGGGGTGCTTGCCATGAAACTGCCGAGTGTTCCAATTCCCGCGTATAGACCGGACACCGTGGCGAATTCTCTCGCGGAGAACCAACTGGTGAACAGCTTCAAACCGCCAATGAAGTTGCCGGCCATGCCGCAGCCGAGAAGCACGCGCCCCACGAGTGCCATGCCGTAACCGGGCGAAAAGGCGAATACAAAAGAACCCACGGCGCCCACCATGGTCAGCGCGGTCATGATAAATCGTGCTCCCAGACGATCGATGAGGAGTGCCATCGGAACCTGCATGATGGCGAATGAGTAGAAGAAAGCGGCGCTCAGCGATCCCAGCGCCTCATGCGAGAGAAAAAGATCGTTTTGAAGCTGGGGAGCTATGATTGCATTGGACGTCCGGTAGAACATGGAACAGGAAAAAAGAATTCCGCTGAGGCAGAACAAAATAAAATGGCGATTCGTGAAGGTGGTATGGGACGAAATCGTCACGACGGAGTCACTTTTGTCCAATGGAATCTTCAATTTTAATGCGCCTCTGTTACATGCATGGAAAGATTTCCGCCGGGGCGAGCCCCGGGTCCCGCTCCTAACCGTGGTCGGTTTTCCGAAACTGAATTGTAATCCAAGGGATACCACCGGTAAAAGGCCTTTTGCGGCCAAAAAGCGTTGGAAGACGAACAAGCTCGGGATTGTTCTCACCAGTCTCCAAGACAGGGTAATTGTGAATTTGCTTTGACGCTTGCGCACATTTAGGTATATCTGATCGGATTGAGCCGAGACGGGCCCGGTTATCCGCTGGAATTTCGCCAGGAGATAATCGTGAAAGTGACCGGGCGCGGGGCTGAAGATCAGCGGCTGGACACCGGCCATACAGGCTGATCGCCCATTTCTGGAGGATCGGTTGGTAAGCATTGCGACACGGAAGCGGTTTTGGTTTGCCGCCATTTGCGGCCTGGCCGTTCTTTTTTATACAGTGAAGCATGCCGATCTTCAGAAGCTGAGCCAGCACCTCGGGGACATCAACCCGTGGTGGGGAATGGCGGTTCTGGCATCGGCATTCGTAAGCTATGCCTGTGTGGCGGGGGTCCTTCACAGGCTTCTCATCGGCATCGGCCTTCCGCTTTCGTTTTCCTCCTGCTTCAAGATTTCGCTCCTGTCCACCGTGCTCAACTATTTGATGTCAGTGGCCGGGCTGAGCGGCGTTGCCGCAAAGGTCTATCTGCTCTCACGCGAAAAGATTCCCCCCAGCAATACCCTGTCCGTTTCGATCATACACGGGTTTCTCACAAACACCATCGCGGTGCTTTTTATTTACCTGGGATTTTTTTATCTCTACAGCCAGCATCAGATGGTCGGGAGAAGCAAGGAGGCGGGGATACTGATCCTGCTGGTTGCCTTTCTGATGACCTGGATGACGATTCAGACCATTGTCCATGAGGCTTTCAGAAAGAAAGTGTGGTGCATTTCCTTGAGAGTGGTGCTGGGTTTGTGCGCAAGGATCGGCAAGCAGCATTGGATCGACAGGGAAAGAGCTGACGCTTTCTTCGAAAATTTCAACGGAAGCCTTAACATGATTATGAAAAACTCCGCGATCCTGCTCCTGCCTGCCACCCTCGCCCTGCTGGACTGGATCACGATGTTTTTGTGCCTCAAGTTTGCCTTTGTTGCCATAAACTATCCGGTGGACAGCCAAACTCTCATGGTGGGCTTTTCCATAGGTCTGTTCATGGGGCTTTTTTCGCTCACCCCGGCCTCGATCGGGCTGATGGAGGGTGGAATGGCCGGAGCGTTCTACCTCATGGGGCTCGATTATAACTACGCTCTCCTGGGTACCCTGATTTACCGGGTCAGCTATTATTTCCTCCCGATCGTTACCAGCGTCTTTTTCTACAAAAAGTTCTTCCCGCCAACCGTCGATCGCGCCAAGCAACCTAAGAACAACGGGCAAATACCGGCCGAATAGGGCGAGTAGCACTCTCGCCGATGGATCGCCATGCGGGCGCCTCCGGCCGGTTTCGCAAACAGCCGCTTTTCTCTATACGCAGTCATTCCCGCTAACCGAAGAAGGTCTATTTCTTGAGTTCGACTTCGAGCTGCAGGGGCTTGTAAAGGTAGACGAGTCTTGCCAGGTCGGAACTGTTGCCGGACGTGAGGAGAACGGTCACGCTGGGACCATCCCAAACCAGCTTCGAGGGAGTGTTATCCGGCTTGGTGGGTTCTCCGAGTTGCCGCGTCATCAGTTCTTGCATCCGGGTGAATGCACTTGCGGGGAAATAGATCATCGAAGTATAGAAGCGTCCCTTGTGAAAACCGTAGATTACTTGTTCGAGCTTAATTTCGTCAAAGCGGAGATTGTCGTTTTTCTTTTCATAAAAAGCCAGGTCGCCGTCCGTGGCAATTTGGCTGAAGCCGGTAAGGGAGGAATACTCCGTCCCCCACTTGATCTCTCTGAAATTGTCGGGTTCACCCGCGGCCGGCGCGCTGCCGCAGCCGGACATCGTAAAGATCAATGCCGCCAGGATCAAAATACCACCGGTCCAATTTTTTCTTAAAGCGAACTTTTGCATGTGTAAGCCTCCATGAACTGTCGCAACATTTCCGAAAGATATTCAAGCGTGGAAAGAGTACAAACCCCATCTCCTTACAAGAATCGTTCCCCATGGTCATGGGGCGATTAAGGAACGGGGAAAGACACTATCTCTTTGATCAGTTAACTGAAATATCGGATCAGCGGCGACTGTAAACATTTCCAACGGGAGCGGCAACCATGCGAGTGCCGGGTCTTGCCGGCCGTTTTCCGTGCCCCGGTATTCGAGTCACCCCTCCCGTGTCTGCTCCTCTGTTTCCTTCGCGATGAGTTTTGATTTGATTGTAGAAGGACCCGAATCGGCGTCGAGTATCCGCTTGAGTCCGTCTTTGTACCACTTTACCCCTGCTTTCGTGACGATTTTTTGCTCTTCCACGTCTTTGGGGAGTCGATCCTCCGAGCACCTGGAGAGGATATGGAGCTTGGTGTCGGAGTCAAGGGCGGAGAACCTGGCGATAAACGCCACAAACGCGGCCCATTCCTCGGGAGTGGGGCCGCTCCATTTTCTCATGGTATGAAATAGCCGATAGCACACCAGGGCGGCATCCCTGTCTTCCTCCTGCCGGAAGCGCCTTCCGCTGAAAAGCCGGATTGCTTCTTTCCCGATCTCACTGGTGAAAGTCAGGTAGAACCATCTCATTACGAAAAAGTACCCCTCCCTCGTGAGTTCCCGGCCGGCCCAGTAGAGAGGATTGCTTATGTTTTTCACGTTCATTACCAGGCGAGCGGCCTTGTAGAGGTAGGGATTCTTCTTGAGGACCTTGAGAACCGGGTTTTCGTTGATTTTGAGATAGACCTGGTAGTAGCGCTGGAAGTCGCTGAGCCTGCGCCCGCCCAGGAACTTGAAGGGCACGGTTCCCGCAAGGCGACTGAGGCGGATGCTCACGCGCTTCACCAGTTCCACCGAGTCGGTCAGGGAGGCCTCGAACTCGGGTTGCGGGGCCTCCGGGTGATAAACGGCCCCTATGGAGCGTACAATGGTCATGGCCCGCGTGGTAAGCGGTTCCAGCCCGAGTTGAAGCTCGCTTTCGGGCATTTCCCAGACTTCTTCCCGGAAACGCCCGATTATCGAAACTGCTTTTTGCTCCCGTGGACCGGGAGAGGGCAAAAGGTCCAGTTCGTGCTCATCGCTGAACCGGTCTTCGAGCATTGCCCGCAGGCGCCGTCTCACATACCAGCGCAGGGCCATGATCACGCAGATGGTGGCAAGCGTCACCAGGATGAGAAATGCGCTCAACCAGTGCTCGTGGACCAAGTCCACAAACGTATGGAGCCCGATGCCGGTATTCATTCCCTATCAAAACGGGGCAGCGGCGGGATTGGGTTTTTCGCCGGCCGCGGTCTCCCCGCCCTCGCCCTCCGCGATCCATTCCTTGAGCCGGGGAAGAATATCGGTATCCCATCCGGGCGTGAGCCTCTCGGCAAGAAACCGTGCATAGAGCGCGTCCAGGGTTGCGAAAACTTCCTCGATAAAATACATCTTCTCCAGAAATCTTCCATCGGGGTCATCCTGACCATAGTCGGGAAGCTGCTTGGGGGCCTTCAGTCCCTTGATCGCCCAGAGGTTGCTGTCGAGCGTGAGCAGGTACTCATTTTCTCCCACCGCAAGGAACAATTGCATTTCATCGACAACCTTGCCCTGGCGCAGGGCCGTGCGCGCCTCATGCAGAAAGTTGGCCTGCGAGGTGCAAATAACGCGTTCCTTGCCCTCGCCCGGAAGAACCAGTACCATCCGCTCTCCGAGATGGATATTCGCGATCTTGTCTCCCGCCTGTACGGAACCGCCCAGCCGTTCGATGTAGTACCAGACCCAGGTCAGGAACTCAAAACCGATGAACCGGCCATCGGCCATGGCTGTCGGCGATTTCACGGAAATCATCGACCCGAGAACATCCTTTTGCGCCGGCGAGAGCGGGAGAACGTTCATTGCCCAGTGGACGTGATAAAGGGGCAGGGGATAGGTATGGAAATACTTTTCGAAGTGCTCCAGGTAAGCATCCATCATTTTGCTGCCGGTCGTCCCGAAAAGCATCCATTTCTTCACGGGGTTCCAGACCACATCGGAGGCGCACGGTTGTGGGAGCGCGCGGCTCAGCAGGTATTCCTGCATTCTTTCCTGAATTTCCTGCTTCTCGGATCGGGATGGCCATTTCCCGTTGTTCTCGTCGCGGTATTTTTGGACTTCCTGCCTCACGTACTGTTTCAACACGATAGCAGGTACCTTGCGTTGATCGAGCCGGAAATGGAATGCGACATATTCACCCTTGCGGTATGAACCGTAATCGAAATTGGCATCGAAGAAGTCTTCCCAGGTGGCGAAGCCCGCGGTCTGGGTCTGGTTTTCGTCGGGTTCAGCGAAGGCGCCCCCCCGCAGCTTCTCGTCCGTGAAGGTCCAGAAGTCATCGGTGGCGGGGTCGGGGACAAAAAAGCGAGCAAATGTGGCGGAAGGAGAAGCGATTCCCATGAGTATTACCTTTTTGAAAGCGAAAGATTGTAGAAGACGGCCGGGAAGGTCGGAGAGCCGCAAATCCGAAAACAAACCAGCCTCGGCGCGGACCATACCCCAAATCTTCTCTGACCGGCGGGGCGAAAACGAACTGGCCGCTTGCGCCCTCAAATAACAAAGCCGGCATCACCGGCTTGTAAGCTTGCCATTGAACTGTCAAGGAATATGCGGCTACCGCATCTCAGGTCTATCCAAAACGGCCCGCCAAGTCAATTGCTACTTTCCTTGCTCCCTGCTCCCGAAAAGATCGACCAGGATCAGAACTTGACCGTTTTCACGATCATTTCAAATTCCTGCACCTCCTCAGGACTCAGCTCGCGGCGCAACAGTTTCTTGTGAACGAAAATCGGGCATTTCTCGTGCAAACCCAGGGCAACCGCGTCGCTTGGCCGGCTGTCGAATATGGCCTCCTCGCCGTCAATGCGCACATAGATCTTTGCGTAAAACGTGTTTTCCCGCATTTCCGAGATCTCGATCCTCTCGAATACCGCTCCCGTGCGCTTCAATATGGAAAGGTACAAATCATGGGTCAGGGGCCTCTTGGGTTCCACCAGACCTTTTTCCTTGGCAATCGCCGTTATTTCGGCATCGCCTACAAACATGAGAAAATATAGCGTGTCGTCTTCCGACTCCTTCAGGATCACCATGTTACCCTGAATGCGGTCGGTTTTGATAAAAACTTCCCTGGTCTCGACAAAATCGGTAATTTCCATTCATGGCCTCCCTAAAATGCAACGGGTAAGAAAGTAAATCGCATACCGACACTTGTCGGCACTCAGCGGGAGAATCGAGTCTGTAACAGCGGGGCCGCCCCATGAACCGGGGGCGCCTCCGAGCGCCCGGAACACTTCTGGTACCGGATTCCGGCTTTCGCCTGATTACGACCGCCATGGGCACCCGGCCTTGACTCATTCAGTCCAGCGCCGGGAAGGGCGCCCCACCGGTCGCACCGCGGATAACCTAATCTAACAACTCATTATAACCTGAAAAGCCCCTTTTGCCTGACAGCTTTCTAAAAACCGCGGGATCGTTCAAAGGATATTTTTTGAAGCAAGGAACGCACGGATCATTGCAACATTGTCCGCGACAGGATCGCCTCCCGAGAGGATCATATCCGCACGGGACCGCGTAGGTTCGATAAACAGCCTGTGCATGGGTTGCACGGTTGAGTTCCACTGATCGATGACGGATTCTCGCGTACGCCCCCGCTCCCGAGTGTCCCTTTCGATTCTTCGCGAAAGGCGGATATCTTCTTCCAGATCCAGGAAGACTTTCAAATCAACCATGCCCCACAGGAACTCATTGAAAAGCGTGAAGAGCCCCTCCACAATTATCAGCCTTGCGGGCGAGACCCTGATGGTCTCCCTGCTTCTGGTGTGCCATGCATAGTCATAGACGGGTTGGTTTATTATTCCGCCGGAGACAAGTTCACGGACGTGCTCGGCGAGTAAATCCAAATCGAGAGCTTCAGGGTGGTCATAGTTGAGGCTTTCGCGCGAAGCAGCCGGCAGATGGCTGTTATCCCGATAGTATCTGTCCTCATGGATGATCACGGCGGCGCCCCGGCATGCGCCGGCGAGCCCCTCCGCGAGGGCGGTTTTACCGGCGCCTGTTCCACCCGCCACGCCTATGACATATCTCCCCAACGTATTACCTCGCCTGGAACGAATCGGCTATGAACCGTGTCGAGGGCATTAGCGGTCATCATTTCTTCCACCTCGCGGCAAAAAAGCCGTCCACGTCATGCCTGTGAGGCCACGACCGGAAGTAAGGGCCGGATACCATCGCGGAGCAGCTCTCCGGGAGATGGTCGGCAATCGGATCGATTTGGAATTCAGGATGAGTCAGCGAGAAGTTCTCCGCCACGGCCTCATCCTCATCCGTCAGGACCGAGCAGGTTGCATATACCAGCACGCCGCCGTCCTGGACAAAGAGTGCCGCGCGGGAGAGCAGGCTCTGCTGGATCTGGGACATCCGCCAGGGATCTTTTATGTGCCGGTTCCACTTGATGTCCGGGTTTCGGCGGATGACGCCGAGGCCCGTACAGGGCGCATCGAGGAGGACCCGGTCGAACCTGCCGATCCGCTCGGGGTCCAGTTCGAGAATGTCTCCGGCAAGGGTCTCCACAATTTCAACTCCCTGGCGCCGCGCGTTCCTTTCGAGATCTTCCAGCTTCCAGGCTGAGTTATCAATCGAGAGAACGGAACCTTCGTTTTCCATGAATATGGCGAGGTGTGAGGATTTTATTCCGAACCCCGAGCAGAGGTCGAGGACGCGCTCTCCGGGTTTCGGATCGAGCACGTGCGTGACAAGCTGGGAAGCCTCATCCTGCGCCTGGATCCAGCCCGACTCAAAAGCTTCGGTTCGTGTGATATCGCGCCGGGGGGCGAGCAGCCGGACAGCGTGCAGCAGGTAAGGCGACGGGGCCGCATCGAGTCCGGATTTGGCAAGTGATTGCACTACCTGCAGGCGCGTGGCTTTCAGTGTGTTAACCCTGTAAACGGCGGGTGCAACCGTGTTGTTTGCTTCGAGGAAAAGTTTCGCCTCATCTATTCCGGTTTGTTCCGCGATCTTGCGTACAAACCACTCAGGATGGGAAGTCATCGTCGCGGCATATCCGGCCGGGTCCGTTTCCTCGTCGGGCCACTTCCAGTCATTGCGCCTTCTCACCGCTTCCCTGAGAATTCCGTTTACAAACCGGATGATGTGGTCGGGGTGGTTTGCTTTGGCGATATTCACGGTTTCGTTCACGGCGGCATGGTCGGGCACGCGATCGAGGAAAAGAATCTGGTAGAGGGCGAGTCGCAGCAGAACACGAACCGGGGGGGCGATCTTTTCCGGCTTGGTCCTGCTCAATTGATTGATATGCCAGTCGAGCCGTCCCCGCCAGCGCACGGCACCGTAGACAAGCTCGGTCAAAAGCGCCCGGTCGCGCTCTTCCATCATGGAATGACGCTCCAGCGCCGTCCGGATCAGCCTGTCGGTATGTTCGGCTTTCTGCTCCAGGTGGAGAAGCAACTGGTAAGCCAGGAGTCTTGATGAGACCATCTCGTCTTTACCCCTGTGCGCAAAATTCCTTCAGCACGGCTTCGACCCGGTCGAGTGCGACCTGGGTATTCAGGCAGGGTCCAAACGGGCGCTGGTTGAAGATCCCATAAACGGGCAGAGGGGTGGTATCCTGAATCCCGCTGGTTAAATCCCTTTCGCACGCCACCGCTATTATAAGATCAGGGCGTTTTTCGATCACTATGCGTCTTGCGATAGTACCGCCGGTTGCCACGGCAAGGCTTACTCCGTATTTTTCGGACAGGTCGATCAGGCCGGCTATGCGGCATTTCCCGCACCGTTTGCAGTTTTCGACGCGGTATGTGACCTTGACCGTGCAGTCCTTGTCCTGGAGGCAATGGGGCATCAGGAGCAGGACCGATCTGGGAGGCTTGCCGTTGCGGCACTGCGCGAGGACAAGCTCATTATTAACCGCGACAAAGGCGTGTTGGACCTCCTCACGCTTGAGCCCCGCGAGTTTTCCCACACCTACCAGAATCGGGAGCAGCAGTTTCAACGCAATGCTTCGCAGTTTCCTCGAAAAGGGAACGTCGCGCCCCTTGGCGATCACCACGACCAGCAGCCCCAGTGTGAGAACGATCACCGCTCCCACGAAAATGGTGAGGATTCCCATTATCAGGGGCAGGTGAGTGGAAATGCGCTCGAATCCGTAATAGGGGACTATGAACAGGAGGCCCAGGACCCCGGTGGCCAGGAACGCCACAAGGAGGATAAGGGAGATTATTACCCTCTTTTCCGAACGGGAAGAATTGGGGTGAGTCTCCAGGGACGAGCCCACCTGAAGCGGTTGGTTTGTTTTGTCCACTGCCTATTCCAAAAATGAGCCAGTTGGAACGGTCCGGCCGCGCACGAATTCACCGGCGCTCATCCGCCGCTGTCCCTCCATTTGAAGCTCACCTATCGAGAGCGCCCGCCGGTCGCCCCCTGTCACGATAATGCCGCTTTCCGAGATACCCGCGACCTCGCCCGGAGCGCCGGTCACAGACACGGGAAACAGCCGGGCCCGGAAGCATTTGACACGTTTTGACTCGAAAGAAAAGTACGCGCCCGGCATTGGGTCGAACGCTCGAATCCTGTTTATAATATCTTTTGCCGGAAGATTCCAATCAATCCTGAATTCCTCCTTCCGGAGCGGGGGAGCATCCGTGGCAAGCGAGTCGTCCTGGGCCCGGGGTTCGATACGGCCGGCAACCCAGGCGTGCAGCGTCTCCACGAGAAGCTCGGCCCCCATCCGTGAAAGCCTGTCATGTACCGATCCGAAGGAATCTTCCTCTTCGATTCGCGTTTCCCGCCGCGAGAGTACCGGCCCGGTGTCCATCCCGGCATCGAGGAGCATGATGGAAACCCCGGTGACCTCATCACCCGAGAGGATTGCGCGGTTGATGGGAGCAGCTCCACGGTGCCTTGGCAGAAGGGATGCATGGACGTTCAGAGCCCCGAAGGGGAACAGGTCAAGAAATATCCGGGGAAAGATCTGCCCGTACGCCACAACCGCGGCGCATCCAAGGCCATGGGACCCGATCTTCTCAATCACTCCCGGATCGCGTATCTTTTCCGGCTGATAGACCGTGATCCCGAGTTCATTGGCCAAGTTTTTGACGGGAGAGGAGATAATCTTGCGTCCGCGTCCGCTGGGCCTGTCGGGTTGTGTCACGACAAGCCTTACCGGAGCGCCGGCTTCAACGAGCGCGCGCAGTGAGGGAACTGCAAAATCAGGGGTTCCGAGAAAAACAATCCCCGGCATCTGGGTTTCTATTCCTTCGCCTCCTTGTGCTTTTTCTTCCATTTCCTTTTGAATATATCGCGTGTGACGGGATTGATGCGATCGATGAAGAGCTTCCCGTCCAGATGATCCATCTCGTGCTGAAGAACAATGGCGAGAAAGCCTCCGGTACTGATTTCCACCTCTTCGCCCTGGCGGTTCAAACCGCGTACGATCACTTCCTCGGCCCGCTTCACGCTGGCGAAAAACTCGGGAACGCTGAGGCATCCTTCCTCGAAGGATGCTTCCCCGGAGGCATTCACCAGTTCGGGATTTATGAGCGTAATCAGACCCTGGTCACAATCTTCTTTCTGCACATCAATCACTATCAATCTCAGCGGTCTGCCGACCTGATTCGCCGCCAGTCCGACGCCGGGCGCGCTGTACATCGTCTCGGCCATGTCGTTGATTAATTGCTGAATATCTTCATCTATAACCTCGACCGGTTCCGACTGCTCGCGCAGTACTGGGTCGGGGTATGTGCATATTTTTAATACGGCCATCTCAGTTTCCTTGTGTCAATTCAAAGACACCCGGCCAAAATCACCCAATCGACCGAATGTCTGACAGGGATC
Organism: Syntrophobacter sp.; assembly: GCA_039679945.1. Lineage (GTDB taxonomy): Bacteria > Desulfobacterota > Syntrophobacteria > Syntrophobacterales > Syntrophobacteraceae > SbD1. Next base: position 33,700 of record JBDKTY010000048.1, read on the forward strand.
AGGATAATTTATTGTAAAAGTTTGGAATGTTATTTTCAACCGCATAAACAGGCGAACCCATGGGCAGGAACGGAAAGGCTGCTTCCTGGATGCTCTTTCAGGTCATTCCGGCCTGCCGCCCCGATGTGGAAAAGGACGGCACGGAATGTGCTAACTCTTGCACATGCCGGAGTATGCAAGGCCGGTAATGAAACCTTCCATCAGCAGAGTAAAGGAGTACAGGTGAGACTCAGAAAGGGTTCAGGCGAATGTCCAGAGGTCAGCATAATCATTCCCGCCAAGAATGAAGCCGAGGGTATCGGTTCGGTTATTGCCAGGGTCCGGACAGTGATGGACGAGCTGGGCTACCCGTATGAAGTAATCATAGTGGACGACGGATCGAGTGACGAAACCGCCGCGCGCGCTCACCAGGCGGGTGCCGTGGTTTTGTGTCACCCCTACAATATTGGAAATGGAGCCGCCATCAAGACCGGCATCAGGTCCGCGAAGGGCCGAGCCCTGGTGATGCTGGATGCCGACGGACAGCATCCACCCGAGCAGATTCCACAACTGCTGGAGATGCTGAAGAAATATCACATGGTGGTTGGCGCGCGTAATTCCGATTCGGATACCAGTGTGCACCGCAACCTGGCAAACAGTGTCTACAACTGGTTCGCGACTTACGTGTGCGGGCGAAAGATCGAGGACCTCACTTCGGGATTCAGGGCAGTGAGGGCGGGCGTTGCCAAGGAATTCATGACTCTTCTGCCGAACACCTTTTCTTATCCCACAACCATCACACTCGCGACGGTACGGTCCGGCTACAGCCTGGCCTATCTACCGATCAAGGGCGCCAGGCGCGCAGGGGGCAGCAAGAGCAAGATAAAGCTCTTCCGGGATGGTGCGCGGTTCTTCCTGATCATTTTCAAAATCAGCACTCTTTTCTCGCCCATGAAGATTTTCCTTCCGGTGAGCATTGTTACTTTTTTGACAGGCTTGGGCTATGGTCTTTACAAGATTTTCATGTTAGACGGCAGGTACGGTCCGACCTCGCAGATGCTGATCGTATTCTCGATGCTCATGTTTATGATCGGCCTGGTGTCCGAGCAGATCACCCAGTTGCGGTTCGACAGGAGCATCCCCTTTGCCGGTGAACGGGAGAGAAGATTTCTGGAAGACAGGGAGAGTGACATGAAAAAGGGCGGGCTCCCGGCCGAACACCTTGGTTCCGAAACCGAGATCCGGAAAAGAGTGCATTTGGCGCAGTGAGATATGGACCCGGCTGGACGGAAGACCATCCCGCAAACAAATCTGTATGATACATTACTGACCGGAGCAGCCCCGATGCGGATTTCTCGCAAAACAATTTCCGCGGCGACCCTGCTTGTCTGCGCCATTGCTTTCTATTTTTACATCAGGGACCACCTGTCGGAGTTCAGCAGCATCTCCGATGTATCGGTTCAATATGTCATCCTCATAGGCTGCGCCTCGCTCGCCGGCCTGATCGTCAACGGCCTCTTTCTAAAGGTGCTCCTGGACGAATTCGGGATCAGGCTTGGCTTTTCGGAATACTTCTCCATATCGATTTTGACCAGCTTCGGAAATGTGTTCCTGCCCATGAAAGGCGGAGCGGGATTCAAGGCTGTTTACCTCAAGTCAAAGTATAATTACGATTATTCATATTTCGTCGCGGGTCTGGCGGGCAATTACCTGGTTTGCTTCAACGTCACGGCGCTCACCGCCCTTGCCGGCATGGGCCTGTACTGGTCGGGGACCGGTTACTTCAACATTCCGGCAGCCGCGGTTTTTATCGGGATCGCGGTTGCCGCGTTCTGGGTCATTTTTTTCCCACCCCGCGCGTTTGACTGGATCCCTCTGCGCTGGGCAAGGGCGCAGGCCAACCAGGTGCTCTCCGGTTGGAACACGGTGAGAAAATCCGGGAGAACGGTCGCGTATCTGTTCATTCTGGCCTCCACGAATGTGTTTATCTCTTCCGTGATGTGCTGGCTCGAATTCTCGGCGTTCGGCATGAGGGATGCCCAGGGGTTGCCCATTGGGATTGCGCAATCCGCTGTATTCAGCGCCATAGGGAGTCTCGCCGTGTTTATCGGGCTAACCCCCGCCGCGCTTGGGGTCAGGGAGAGTCTCCTCATGTTCAGCTCCGAGATCCTCGGGATCTCTCCGGCCCAGGCCTTGACAGCTTCCCTCCTGGATCGCACCGTCAGTTTCCTTGTCCTCGCCATGCTTTTTTCCTTCGCCTCCATCTACATTAAGAAGCAACTCAACCCAAGGGTTGCGGCATGCAAGAATCATTGCTGAGCTAGGGAATTTCAGCTCATGTGTGGCCCCGACCGGTCATATCTATTCCCTCCGAGCACCAATCCCCGTCCCCAAACTGACGAAATCGAATCGGGCAGTTGTTGCATTCAGGAACCGCTAATGACTATTATGTGGGCGCGATTGGAAATGGGACTGCCCGCCGCGTCCATGCATGGTCGCGCGATGCGCGTTTTCGAACCGAACCGATAATCCGGCCGTGCCCGGATCTGGGAAGTCGAAACACTGTGAAAGCACCGAGTAAGCTGAAATTCTTTGGTGTCGCCGGGATCTTGGCTGTTGCCATGTTCCTGTTGCTGACCATTGCCTGGTTCAGCCCTACCTCCAACCCGGATGGTCTCAGGGTCGGAGATGCGTTTCCCGAGGTGTCGCTTCAGGACCTTGACGGGAAAACTGTGAAGCTTCCGGGAGATGCGTCTGGGAAAATAGTCATTATTCATTTCTGGGCAGCCTGGTGTCCCCTGTGCGTGCGGGAGATGGCCGCCCTGGAGTCGGCCCGGGTCACACATGGTGAACAGGGGCTTCTCACCTATTCGATCAATTCCGGAGAGTCCGCCAAAGCAGCCAAAACTTATGCGGAGAAGACCAAAGCCACCTATCCCATCCTGGTCGACTCGTCGATGGCGGTGACCAGGAAGTGCGGTGTAAACAGCATCCCCACGACCTTCATATGTGACCGGAAGGGGATAATCCGCTTCAAAATCCTTGGCGAGGTTGACGGTACGCGCCTGGAACAGATCCTGGCAACCCTTTTCCAGCAGGGTGTTTGAACGAGACAAAAGGACCATGTCACGATCCGGGTATGAATGGGGGCCGGAAATGCGCAAATCGGATTTTTTTTTCATCTTCCTGGGCGTATGCCTGACACTTGGGCTGGTCGCGCTCGTGCATTCCCATGCGGAAAGGGAGTCGGCGGCAAAATCAATCACCCTGCGGGCGGGAATGGTGCGCGATCTGGACCTGACCGACTTGTGCCTTTTCACGGAAGCCCGCTACACGCGCCATCCCTCCCAGGCGGACCGGCATACTCCTTTCCAGGACCACCCCATGTCCCTTGAACATTTCCCGACCGGCTCCATTATTTCCCCGCCCGAGGTGGTGACGAGAGGAGACTGACATGCGCCGCCTCGAAAAGCAAAGAAACATCCTTGATTTCACCCTCTCTTCACTGCTGCGGCGCAAGGGCAGGAACACATCCCTCGTGCTCGTTTATGTCCTCGTCATTTTCACCCTGGGCTCTGTAATGCTGTTCACGCAGGCCATGAAACGGGAGGCATCCCTCATACTCCGGGAAGCGCCCGAGATGGTGGTCCAGAAGATGGTGGCGGGCCGGCACGATCTCATACCGGTCGACTACGCGGAAAAGATTGCCGCCATCAGGGGAGTTGGCTCGGCGAGGGCACGGCTCTGGGGCTACTATTTCGACCCGGTCTGCGGTGCGAACTTCACCTTTGTCGTGCCGCAATCCAGCGAACTCGGGCCGCGTGAAATTGCCATCGGGAAGGGAATTTCGCGGACCAGGAAAGCTTTTGAGGGCGATATGCTTTCGTTCAAGGCTTCCGACGGGGAACCGGTTACACTGCTCATCAAGCAGGTGATGCCTTCCGAGTCGGAACTGGTCGCATCCGATCTCATACTGCTCGGCGAAGAGGATTTTCGGAAGCTTTTCGGGATACCGGGTGAATTTGCGACCGACCTCGTTCTCCAGGTCAGGAATAAAAAAGAGTTGAACACGATAGCCGCCAAGATCGTTCAGTTGCTTCCCGGAACCAGGCCGATATCGAGAGATGAGATACTGAGAACGTATGACGCAATATTCAACTGGCGTGGAGGGTTGGTGTTCATAGTACTTTCGGGCGCGGTTTTCGCTTTTATCGTTCTCGCCTGGGACAAGGCCACCGGACTGAGCGCCGAGGAGAAAAAGGAGATCGGAATACTCAAGGCAATAGGCTGGGATACTTCCGACGTACTCCTGATGAAATTCTGGGAGAGTGCCGTGGTTTCTCTCTCATCTTTCGCGGTGGGAATTCTGCTTGCCTATCTGCACGTTTTCGTCGCCCCGTCCCCGCTTTTCGAACCGGCGATTAAAGGCTGGTCGGTGCTCTACCCGGCATTCAAACCGGCGCCTTTCATCGACTTCTCCACCGTGGCGGTTCTATTCTTCGTCACCGTGATTCCTTATGCCGTGGCGACGATTATCCCCTCATGGAAAGCGGCTATAATCGATCCTGATGCGGTCATGAGATAAACACTTCCCGGAAGTCATCCCGAGGACAACCCGGCATGATGAGGATATATGATCGGATGAGGCCGGCCAAGGACCAGGTCATGGGCGCATTTCGCGATGGATTGCTTCTCTGGTTTTCCAGGAACCGCAGGGCGCTGCCCTGGCGCGGGAGTTACTCGCCTTATGAAGTCTGGATCTCGGAGATTATGCTCCAGCAGACGCAGGTGAAAACCATGCTGCCTTACTATTCACGATGGATGAAACGGTTTCCCGATGTGTTGTCCATAGCCGAAGCGCGGGAGGACGAAGTGCTGCGCTGTTGGGAAGGGTTGGGCTACTATGCGCGGGCAAGGAACATCCACAAGGCGGCACGTGTGATCGCTTCCGAGTTCGGGGGGCGGATGCCTCGGGATTTCGACTCGGTGCGGAAGCTGCCCGGGGTTGGCCGTTACACGGCGGGAGCGGTCATGAGTATCGCTTATAATGAGGATTATCCGGCGGTCGATGCGAATGTATCGCGTATCCTCGCCCGTGTATTCCGCATTTGCGATTCGGTCGAGTCGGCTCAGTTTAAAGAGGCGGTGTGGCGCCACGCGTCCGATGTTCTGCCCGGCGGAAGGGCGCGCGAATTCAACCAGGCGCTTATGGATTTCGGGGCGATGGTGTGCCTTCCCGGTGAGCCGTCCTGCGAGGTTTGTCCTATCAGCGGAATCTGCGGAGCATTTGCCGGGGGCGTCGCCGGGAAGCTGCCCGTCAGGGGACGGAAAAAGTCTGTTATCCCGCTGGTGAGGTCTGCCGGCGTTCTGTTGTCCGGAGGGAAAGTCCTTGCACGCCGGAGACCTGAGTCGGGCCTGATGCCAAACCTGTGGGAGTTTCCCGGCGGCGCGGCGCGGGAGGACGAGACCCCCGAAGCGGCGCTCAGGCGTGTATGGCACGAGGAGCTTGGAATTGATCTGGGACCGGTGCGGCACCTGGCAACCGTCAAGCACGCTCATACCTCCTACCGCGTTACCCTGCACGCATATCTGTGCGAGGCCGATGAAGCGCTGGAGTATTCTGAAAACGGATCGCTCCGGTGGGTCTTCCCGCGCGAACTCGATACTCTTGCCTTCCCCTCGGCCCACCGCAGGATAGTCGAGGTTCTTCTACAGAGACTTGCCAGCGCCTCCAGCGATCGATAGGAACACCCTTTCAGGAATATCATTCTGTACTGCCTCCTGACAGGTTCTTCGCAACGTACCTTCACCTATATTTAATTAATGGTCTTTTCTCGGTGGACAAGCATGAGGCGTTCCCCTAGAATACTTGTGGAAAATTGTACAATGTACAATCGCCTTTTATCGCGGGTTGGAGGCTGAAATGCATGGCAACAGTATAGCCCGGCTCAGGAAGACCGAAGAGGAACTGAAAAAGGCGAACGCCTACCTCGAGAACATCTTCGAAAACTCACCAGATGCGATCGGCATCGTCGATAAGCACGGGAAGTTCATCAAGTGGAATAAGATGGCCGCGGAACTATATGGGTACACTTTCGAGGAGCTTTTGGGAAAGTCAACGTTTGACCTGTACGCGGACAGGAATGAACTCTATAAGATGCTGCAGCACCTCCGCCAGGAGGGTAGCGTGAGAAAATGGGAAATGCAGATGAAAAGGAAAAGCGGCAGCATTGTCCCATTCGAGATGTCTATCAGCCTGTTGCGAAACAGTGACGGTAAGACTGTTGGAAGCGTGGGCGTGGCGAGGAATTTGAGTGAATTCAGAACACTTCTGGCCGAGCTTCAGATAACCAATGAGCAGTTGTCCCAGGAGATCGCCGACAGAAAAGTGGCGGAGGAAGAGGTACGGCGGCTCAGCAGGCAGAACCAGCTCATTCTGAATGCGGCGGGGGAAGGCATTGTCGGCCTGGACCTGTTGGGCAGGATCACACTCATTAATCCCGCCGGGGCAGAAATTATCGGATATGAGAGAGAGGACCTGCTGGGAAGCGATTTTCACGAATTGGTCCATCATTCCAAGCCTGACGGGACTCCTTACCCTTTACACGAATGCCCCATGTACCAGAGTCTGAGCACTGGTATCGCCAGGCGGGAGCGGGAGGAAGTATTCTGGAGAAAGGACGGTACCAACTACTCCGTTGCGTTTTCGAGCACGCCGCTCATGGCTAAAGGACAAATTGTCGGCGCTGTTATCACCTTCCGTGACGTTTCAAAGCAGAAGCGCGCGCAGGAAACGCTGAGTAAATACCGGGCTCATCTCAAGAATGTGGTGAAAGAACGCACGGAGGAACTTGCTCGTGTCAAGGAGCAGTTGGTGCGTGAAATAGCAAAGAGAAAAGATCTGGAAAGATTGGTGCAAGAGAGGGAAGAGGTTTGAGCTGAATCAGGACCGTGGAAGGTTTGTTTTTCCCGGCCGGCTGTTTACCCGCGTTGTCCCTTTCTCCCTGCCGGTCAGCGGCATTTGCCCGGAATGAAATATATCGGGAAAGGCAAATGCGGTTGCCCTGGTTAGAAAATGATAGTAAATCCTGCCTGTTTTTGTCCTTCCATCCTTATCGGTCCTTTTTCACACACATAATCCTCGAATTCAGACAGCAGTGCTTTAAAGGAATTCTTTCACGTAACCGATTCTCCATGTAAGTAGCTTCGGCTTGAGTGTTGATTAATATCTTCCTGGTCAACCGGCAGCCGAGGCCGGGGAAGTGGTTGTTATTGTTCCGATTTAGAACCAGAAAGCAGGCATGGTAACAGTGAGGTAGCTCATGAGAAGCATTGCCGCGCGGTTCCTTTTTCCTTTCGGATTTTTCGCCATCCTCATTTCCTTATTCGTCTTTTATAGAACCTACGATGCGAGCCGAAGACACGCTCATGAGCTTATAAGTCAGCAGGCGGCAATGGCTCTTGAGTTTAACCTGGCCATCCGGGAATACGCGGGTGCGAAAATTCGACCTTTCGCGGAGACCTTCGTCGGCAAGGACGTTTTTATACCGGAGTTGATGTCCACCTCCTATATCTCACGGACTATCTTCGAGGAAGTTCGCGCGAAATTCCCGCACTTTATTGTCCGTTTCTCATCTGAAAATCCCAGAAACCCTCTGAATATCGCCAATGCGGATGAGATGCGGATGATAGAGTACTTTCGCAACAACCCGCATGTCGGCCAGGTAACCGATGAAATCCAGATCGATGGCAAACGCTACATGGCGCATTTTACCCCGAAGTGGATGAAGCCGGAATGCATGCAGTGCCATGACGATCCTCGAAACGCTCCCGCGGGTCTGGTCCAGCAATATGGCGCGAAGGCGAGCTTTCACAGGAAGGTCGGGGACGTGGCGGGCCTGGACACAGTGGCCGTCCCGATAGAATCGGTTGATGATTTCCTGGCCGTGGAAATGCGTTCCAGGTCTTTGACCCTTGCCTTTGGGATTGCTTTGCTCTTCGCGGCAATTATCGTTGTTTTCAGGTATGTCGTGGCGAGGCGCCTGGCGGCAATCGCCAGGCACTTCAATGAGATTGCCGCCAATGCCGGGAGTCCGAGCATGACTCCCGTGCTGATCAAGGCGAATGATGAAATCGGCTCTCTGGGCATGGCATTCAACAAGCTGCTGGAACAATTGCGCGAAACCCATGCCTCGCTCGAAGCACGGGTGGCCCGACGCACGGACGAACTCAGAAACGTCAACGGGCGGTTGGAGGCGGAACTGGCGGAGCGAAGAATCGCGGAGGAAGCATTGCGGCAAAGCGAGGAGAGCTTCCGCCGAATCGCCGAGAATATGCACGATCTCGTGTGTCAGACTGATTACCGGTGCATGTACCAATACGTCAGTCCATCCTATCAGCGGATATTGGGTTACGGTCCCGCCGAATTGACCGGCGAGTCTATTTTCGCGCGCATCCACCCCGATGACAGAACACGCGTGGAGGCGGAATGTGAGTGGCTCATTCGCACCGGCGAGGACAGGGAGGTTGAGTTCCGCTATCGGCATGCCGACGGGCACTACATGTGGTTTGTCACGGCCTGGAATCCCCTCTATGACAGCGCCGGTGAGTTCGGCGGCGTGGTATTCAACAGTCGCGACATTACCACCCGAAAATGCGCCGAAGATCTGCTCCGCCAATCGGAAGAGAAGTTTTCCCAAATTTTTCAGACTACTTCCCTGTCGATTGTCATATCACGCGGGGACGATGAAACGTTGATCGATGTAAATCCGGGATTTGTTGCCTCGACCGGCTACGCCAGGGAAGACGCGATAGGGCGGTCCATAAGGGATTTGGATCTGCGGGTGGGGCCGCTGGTTACCGGCCGCCCCCTGAGCGCTATCGGGCTGGACGGTGAAATATTTAACAAGGAGGTGACTTTCCGGCGCAGGAACGGGACCGTCGCTACCGGTATGTGTTCTATTCAAAAGCTGGTTCTTGACGGTCAGGAGTGCATGCTCCTGGTGATGCAGGACATTACGGAGCACAAGACAGCGGCGAAAGAAAAGGAGCATCTCCAGGCTCAACTGATACAGGCTCAAAGGATGGAGTCCATCGGGCGTCTCGCGGGTGGCGTAGCTCACGATTTCAACAATATGCTCAGCGTAATTTTGGGCCGGGCGCAGCTTTCCCTCGACCGCCTCGACCCCGGTCAGCCGCTCTACCGCAATATCCTGGAGATAAGGAAAGCCGCTGAGCGTTCCGCCGATCTTACAAGACAATTGCTGGCTTTTGCCCGCCGGCAGACAGTCAACCCGGTCATAATCGATCTGAACGATACCATTTCAGGTATGTTATCGATATTCCAGCGGCTTGTGGGCGAAGACATACATCTGGACCTGGTGTCGTGTATAGACCTCTGGAAAATCAAAATCGACCCATCACAGATCGACCAGATTCTGGCCAATCTCATCGTCAATGGCCGGGATGCCATCCTCGGCGTCGGTTCCATCACCCTGAAGACGGAAAACGTCGTGGTGGAACATTCCATGCTGCTGGAACATCCCGAGTTGGTCCCCGGCGAGTATGTCCTGCTGACGGTAAGCGATACCGGCACCGGCATCGATACGGAAGTGATCGATCATCTCTTCGAACCCTTCTTTACGACCAAGGAAGTCGGGAAGGGGACCGGCCTGGGACTGGCGACGGTTTATGGCATCGTTAAACAGAATAACGGGTTCATATATGTGGAAAGCGTGTTGGGGAGAGGGGCCGTCTTCAAGATTTATATCCCTCGGGTTGATGACGAAGCCGTGCCCTCCACGAAAAAAGAAACCCCTCGTTTGAAAATGGGAACGGAAACCATCCTGTTGGTTGAAGATGATGAATCCGTTCTAAATCTCGGGAAAATGATCCTGGAAATTGAAGGCTACAACGTTCTCGCGGCCCGGTTTCCCAGGGAGGCCATTCAGCTTTCCGAGGCCCTTCCAGGGGAAATCCATCTTCTGGTCACTGATGTTGTGATGCCGGAGATGAACGGCCGGGAACTGGTGGAGAGGCTCGGCGCCACGCGTCCCGGTCTGCGATGCCTGTATATGTCCGGCTACACCGCCGATGTGATTGCACATCGAGGTATCCTGGACGAAGGTATCAATTTTATCCAAAAGCCGTTTACAAGGGATGATTTTACCCAAAAAATCGCCAGGATACTGAATAATACAGGGCAGTCCCCGACCGTCGAGGTCTCCGGCTCTCCCGTGGAACTCACGGCGCCGCACTGAAAACGAAGTCGCGGTTCAGTTCTGATTCAACACGCCCTTATCCAGGTGCGCCATTCTTCCCGCCTTTTCCGCGGCCCTGGGGTCGTGTGTCACCATGATGATGGTTTTGTGAAATCCACTGTTCAACTGTTCCAGAAGCTCCAGGACTTCGGTTGCCGACACCTTGTCCAGATCGCCCGTGGGTTCGTCGGCGACGATCAGGACAGGGTCGGTCACTATGGCCCGGGCGATTGCGACCCTCTGCTGCTGCCCCCCGGACAGCTCTCCCGGATAGTGGCGTATCCGGTCTCCCAACCCGACCAGTTCCAGCGCGGTCATGGCATGCTCCCTGCGCTCCCTGCCGGACAGGCGCCGAAGCTGGAGCGGCAGTTCCACGTTTTCCAGCGCCGAGAGCACGGGGAGAAGATTGTAGAACTGGAAAATGAATCCCACGTGAGTCGCGCGCCAACGGGCCAGATCGGTTTCCCCCAGATCGGATATGGCGGTGCCGGCGACCACGAGCCTGCCCGAGTCCGCTCGGTCCAACCCCGCGATCAGATTGAGAAGGGTCGTCTTGCCGGAACCGGAAGGGCCCATGAGTGCGAGGAACTCACCCCGGCGCACGGTCAGGTTTATGCCATCCAGCACCGGCACCTCCCGCGCCCCCCGCGAGTACGTCTTGTGGATATCTTCCGCGACAACTATGAAGTCATCGGAACTATCACTCATTTTCAAAACAGAACCTCATGGAGTCTGTGTTCAAGCGGCCCGGCCAGCGGTCCACCCGGGAGGGGGCAGTTCTCCGTCTGAGCGGATGGAGACCCGTCCCCCAAGCTTCTATTCCGCGATTTCCACCTTGTCGCCCGATTTCAGGCTTGCCGGCGGCTTCATTACGATTCTGTCCCCGTTTTGAAACGGTTTATCAAGAATGAGGTAGTCGCCCATGAATTGCGGGTTCCCTATCTCTATCAGCTCAGCCTTGCCTCCCGTGACACGAAAAACTTCAGCCTTTCCCGAACCCGAGACCAGTGCGTCGCGGTGCACCCCCAGAACCGGCTGGTTTTCGCTCTCGGTCAGGGGACGTTTCAGGAATGCGGCCTTTGCGCTCATTTCCGGCAAGATGCGCGGTTCGAGATAATCAAATTTCACTTTCACCATTACCGTGCCGCGCGTGCGGTCGGCCGTCGGAACGATCATGTGGACCTTGCCGGGGAATCGAGTGTTGGGGATGGCATCCAGTTGAATTTCGCAGGGCTGGTCCACTCGGACCCGGTTCAGAAAAGACTCGGCCACGTCAGCCTGAACCATCAGCGAGGAGAGGTCGGCCATGGTGACCACGGCGGCTTTCGCGTTCGTTGCCGAGCCAAAGGGCGCGACCACTTCGCCGACGTCCGCATCCTTGGTAAGCACGACTCCATCGAAAGGTGCCCGGATGATCGTGTACTCGATAAGAACGGCCGAACGGCGCAAGGAGGCGCTGAGCGCATTGATATTTGCCTTGGCGGAGTCCACCGCGGCTCTCGCTTTCATATACCTGTCATGGGAGTTTTCATAGTCGATTTCGGCAACGGCTTTTTTGTTCCAAAGGTCGATGTATCTTTTGTAGTTGCGCTCCGAGGTCGACAGCTCGGCCTCCGCGCGCGCAAGATCCGCCTTGCCCACGACTATCTGCGCTTCGATCTGCGCTTTTTCGGCCTTGAGATCGTCATTGTCCAGGCGGGCAATGATGTCACCCTCCTTCAGCCGGCTCCCTTCCTGCACCCCGAGAAAAATTATCCGACCCGTGCCTTTCGATGCCACCGCGGCTTTTCTCTGTGCGACGACATAACCGCTGGCGTTGAATTCCGTAATCACCTGGGAGGGGTAGATGAGGCCGGCCGAGGAAGTTTTCACAGTGGTGGCTGGCGTGAGCACCCCCTGTTGAAACAGCAGCACACCGATGATTATGATGACTGCGGGAATGATGATCCAGGTGAACTTTCGCTTTCGGGATGCCTGTGAGAATTGTCCCGCATCGGAGATTTTGAGTTTCGCGATCTTTTCAGCATCCATGGTACATCCAGGTGTTCCTTGTATAATACTAATTTGCGTTCAAGAGGATATACCCCCGTTCGCCCTGGTATCGAAGGGTAGAACGGGTCAATTCTGAACGGCATCTTCAATTTAGGGATAGACTCATCTTGAACGCAACTCCGTATAAGAAGGCGAATCAGAGTGGATAAGCATTGGGACCGTGTTGTGTTCGAAAATATCTTCGTCCCGAGGAATCGGAAAGTGAATGTACCTGTTCATGCTCCGACCCCCGGCTACGAACGTCGGTGTACGGCACCTTCCCGAACGCGAATTCAAATGATACCCTGTTTTCTTTAGCCGTCCAGCCCCTTCAAGGACTCCGGCCGGCTAAAAAGCCTGACACATAAGAAGAGCCTTGCTTAAAAACTGATTCGATGTGTGTGCAAGTTTCCCGAGAGCGATTTCGTTTCATTTGGGATTGTCTATTATGCATTTCTTGACAGACCGCGGCAAATCCATTAAGTCAATCCGCCAAACTGTGGACCGCAAAAAGGCCAGACATATTTCAGGCCGGACCGGAGCCATCTCGTTAGTCATTTTGGATGCCAGTCGTGCTCGTCCGCTCCAAATGTAAAACCTTTGTCCTGAATAACCAGGAGAACTGATGATTTTCAAGACACCGTTTTCCCGTCGTAACTTCCTAACTCTTGCGGGGGTTGCCGGCGCGGGTATCGCCGCATCCGCCTGCACGGGGCCGATAAAACCTCAGGATGAAAACGGGACCGTGATAGAATTCCTGGAACGCCAGCATGGAATGCTGCGCCGTACCATTTTCATATTGGAGGAGATTCGCGGCGGGATGGATGCTCGCATGGATCTCTCACCCGAGATCCTGCAGGGGACCGTGGACATAGTCAGCCGGCTCATGGTTGATTATCACCAGAGGATCGAGGAAAAGTACATCTATCCGGCCTTCGATACCGCCAAGAAAATGGGAGGTCTGGTCGGCATTCTACGGGAGCAGCATGCGGCCGGTTCCCAACTGACGGGTATTCTCAAACAACTGGCCGCGGGGTTCTCGGCGAAAGACCATGAAAAACGGCGTACCCTCGGCGGTGCGATCCACCAGTTCAGTCGCATGTACCGCGCTCATGCCGACAGGGAGGATACGGTGCTCCTGCCGGTCTTGCGCCAGGTGATTACCCCGGTCGCCTACCGTGAGATGAGTAAGGTTTTTGAGAACGAGGAAAAACAGGCTTTTGGGCAAAATGGCCTCGAAGAGCTTACCCGGAAGCTGGTGGGCTATGAGGAGGCGCTGGGAATAGGTGATCTGGCGGCGTTCACGCCTCGCGTCGAAGATCTGCGCTGATCCGGACAGCTGGAAAACCAGGGACACTCAATGCCGATCGAGGCTTTGCTCCTTGTATTTCTCTCGGCGCTTCTCCACACCTGGTGGAACTATTTTGTAAAAACGGTACGTGAGAAGCAGATTTTTACCTGGTGGACTCTCGCGGTAGGGTGTGTCTTCTATATCCCGTTGATCATGCTCAACTGGCCCATTCCCTCCGCCGTGTGGCCCTACGTCGCCGGGAGTGCGCTCGCGGAAGCGATTTACTTCATTGTCCTCATCCGCGCCTATCAGCACGGGGACTTTTCACTTGTATATCCGGTGGCGCGGGGCGCCGCCCCCGCGATGCTTACCGTATGGGCCGTGCTGTTCCTCGGTGAGCGTCCGGAGCCGGGTGGTTTTGCCGGGCTTTCCGTGCTCATCATCGGGTTGATACTGGTTGGAGGTGCGGGACTCCTCACACGCCGCACTTCATTCAGCGTTGGGGTCAGCGAGTTGTGCCCCGCCCTTGTCATTTCATTCTGGATTTCGGTTTACTCCGTGCTGGACGGGGCCGCGGTGCGCATAATGGCCCCCGAGAGCTACGCGGGGCTGGTACTCGCGATCACGGCAATGCTGCTCACCCCCGTTGTCATCTCACGCTATGGAATTCGTGCCATTGCCGAGGAATTCCATCTGAACTGGGTCCGAATTGTGGCCGTGGCTTTCATGATGCTTTTGACCTTCATCCTGGTCCTCGAGGCGTACAGGATCGGCAAAGTGAGCTATGTCGCCGCTACCCGGGAGATAAGCGTCATATTGGCTTCCCTGGTGGGGTGGCGGCTCATGAAGGAGGAGTTCGGAAGAATCAGGACCGCGGGGTCGGTGCTCATCTTTCTTGGAATCCTTCTCATTGCCATTACCGGGTAAGTTGACATAGTTCATACCGTTTCGGGCGAAAAAACGGTGCGGGAATCCGTTGACAGCCTCTGTTAGCAGCCTTAACTTGGGAGTGCTAACAAGAATGGGTCTTTAAGCAACAAAATCCATAAATACCGGGAGGCTTACACTATGGCTATTATCAGATACCCCAACTGGCTCTGGCCTGATTTTTCCAGCGCACTCGAAGATGTCGAAAGAGCACGCAGGCAGATGGACCGCCTCGTTTCCGCTTTCGCGGGATCGGGCGGCGGACCGATGGTCTCCGGTGTGTTCCCCCCTCTCCAGGTCAGGGAAGACGGTGACAAAATCTGCGTGGAGGCCGAAGTGCCGGGAATAAAACCCGAAGATATCGAAATCTCCGTTCACGGCAAAACGCTCACCCTGTCGGGCCAGCGCAAACCCGAAGAAACGCCGAATGGGAACTATCACCGGAGAGAGCGCAAGTGGGGCAGTTTCAGCAAGGCGATCACCCTGCCTGATGAGGTGGAATCCGAAAAAGTTCAGGCCGAGTGCAGGGACGGAGTGCTCAAGATAGTGCTCCCGAAGGCTGAGCACATGAAACCCAGGAAAATCGCGATCAAGGGTGAATAAGTTCAGGAGGAGATACCATGTCGGATAAAGACTTGCAATTCCCGGAGAAGAAAGAAGTGCAATCCAGTGCCGAAAGTACTCGCACGGTACCGGTTTTCATCCCCGCGGTCGATATTTATGAAACGGACCAGGACCTTACTCTTCTGGCTGACATGCCCGGGGTTCCGATCGGCAATATCGACATCGATCTGGATGGGGAGCAGTTGACGATCAGGGGGACCATCGCGCCTCACGAGGAAAATGGAAGACTGCTGTTCAAGGAATATACCCGCGGTGATTATTACAGGCAGTTTAGCGTCTCGAACTCGATCGACCGCGAAAAGATTCAGGCATCGATGAAGGATGGTGTGCTCAAGCTGGTACTGCCGAAAGCCGAGGCCGCGAAGCCAAGGAAAATCACCGTCAGTTCTTCGTGAAATCGGGGTTCGATCCCGCATTAGTTACAGTTTCAGGTAGTACATCCCAATAGTATCCGGTCCGCTGATTCCCCTCCGCCTCCGCGCGGGGGGGAATGCGTTTCGCGCCATTTTCCCCTGATTTATCGCAACACATATCCATTGTCAAAACGGATGCCAATTGCCATCAACCGCCTCTGGTGTTATGCTTTAGCGCTGGGGCCATCCAGCATTCAAATACCGAGTTATCCTCGGACCTTATTATCCATCGAACATACCGGTTTGGAAGGACGGCCGTGCACGAACTCTCAATAGCTGAAAGCCTTATCGGGATTCTCACCGAAGAAGCTCGAAACCACAAGATTGAACGGATCAACAAAGTAAAACTCCAGGTAGGCGAACTGGCGGCGGTTGTGCCGGAGTCGCTCACTTTCTGCTTCGAGCTGGTGAGCAGGGATACCATTGCCGAAGGGGCCGTATTGGAGATAGAAACCATCGACGTTGTGGCTCGCTGTGACAATTGCGATCAATCATTCAAGGTTTTGGACCAGATGTTTCTGTGCCCTGTTTGCGGCGGACCGGTCCTTGAACTGATCAGCGGTAGAGAGCTTTCCGTGTCGAGCATTGAAGGAGAAACGGGGGAAGACAATGGCTCGGATTAATGTTCCTGTTGTTCGCAATATTCTTCAGGCAAATGAGCGGCTTGCCGCGGAAAACCGCAGACGCTTCGATGAAGCGGGCATATACGTACTCAACTTGATGAGTTCACCGGGCGCGGGCAAAACCTCGCTTCTGGAAAAGACCATCGAGGCGTTGTCCGGCCGTGTCGGGATCGCGGTCATCGAGGGTGATCTTCAGTCCTCCTACGATGCCGAACGCATCCAGTCCAAGGGTGTTCAGGCCGTACAGATCAATACCGACGGCGGTTGCCACCTGGACGGAAACATGATCCAGATTGCGCTTGGCTCTCTTGACCTCAGCCAGGTGGACCTGCTGATAATCGAAAACGTCGGCAACCTTGTCTGTCCCGCCGAGTTCAACCTGGGCGAGCACGACAAGATCATGATACTGAGCGTGGCCGAGGGTGATGATAAACCGCTCAAATACCCGCTCATGTTCCAGCTCTGCTCCGTGCTTCTGGTGAACAAGATCGACCTCCTCCCCTACACCGACTGTGACATGGGGAAGATCCGCGAGAGAGCCCGTCAGCTCAACGGCAACCAGAAGATATTTGAGATTTCCTGCAGGACCGGAGAAGGTTTTGCGCCGTGGCTCTCGTGGGTCGAGTCCAAGGTCGGCGAGCACAGGAAGACTCGAATGGGCAGTAAGCAATAGTGAAGCTTGCGGTAAATGAAAAGCATCCCACCGGGTCCGAGACCGCCGGGCGCGGGCACGGCGGCGCCGAAGAGCGGCGCGTTCTGGTCAAGGTCCGTGGTATTGTGCAGGGCGTGGGCTTTCGCCCATTTATATATCAACTGGCGTTGAGCCACGGGCTTAACGGCTGGGTGCGCAACCTCGCCGACGGCGTCGAGATCGAGGTCTCCGGAATCGCCGGGGCGATCGACTGTTTCACGGCGGATATCACCGGCAAGGCCCCTCCACTTTCCAGGATTGTCTCCGTTGAAGTCTCCGAACTCTCCTTCGAGGCGCTCGACGGCTTCAAAATCATCACCAGCAGCGCCCGCCAGACCCGCTCCACGCTGATCTCCCCCGATGTCTGCACGTGCGCGGATTGTCTTCGCGAACTCTTCGACCCGGCCGACAGAAGATTTCGCTACCCGTTTATCAACTGTACGAATTGCGGCCCCCGCTACACGATCATAAAAGACATCCCCTACGATCGCGACAAAACCACCATGGCCGGATTCGCGATGTGTCCGGAGTGCCGCGCGGAGTATGAAAACCCTCTTGATAGAAGGTTTCACGCGCAGCCCGACGCGTGCTGGAAATGCGGTCCGCATGTCTGGCTGGAGAATCCCGGCGGCGATGTGATTTCCTCGGGTGATGAGGCCGCGCGGGAGGCGGTACGTCGCCTGGAATCAGGGGCGATCCTCGCGATAAAGGGTCTCGGAGGTTTTCACCTGGCGGTCAAGGCAACCAACGAGGATGCCGTGAGCCGCTTGAGAGGCCGAAAGGTTCGGGAGGAAAAGCCGTTCGCGGTCATGTTTTCTTCCGTGGAGGAGATCCGGCATCACTGCATTGCGGGCGATGCCGAAGAAAGGCTCCTGACGAGTCGTGAGCGTCCCATAGTGCTCCTCGTCAAACGAGCGGATGCCGGCGGTCGGGAGTCAATGGTCGGGACATGGGCGTCGTCGGCTCATTTCCCGGAGGAAGACCGTGCTCCCGAGCAGGCGCGGTCGGCTGTTCGCGGAGGAAAGGAAGAAGAGTACTCTTCCCGGGAAACCGAAAGGGGATTTTGCCCCGGCGGGTCCGCGCCCTCGGCCGCTGACGACGATATGCGGATAGCTCCAAGCGTTGCGCCCGGAAACCGGTACCTCGGTGCGTTCCTTCCCTACACGCCGCTCCATTTCCTTCTCTTCGAGGGCGCTCCGTACCGGGCCCTTGTCATGACGAGCGGCAACCAGAGCGACGAGCCGATCGTGATGACAAACGAGGATGCGCGACTTCGCCTCGACGGGATAGCCGATTTCTTCCTGTTCCACGACCGCGACATCTTCATGCGCTGTGACGATTCCGTTATCAGGGTCCTGGGGGGAGAGCCCCGCCCGATGCGCAGGGCGCGCGGCTACGTCCCGGTCCCCGTATTCATGAAGGAAGAGGGCCCATCGGTGCTCGGAACGGGGGCGGAGCTGAAGAACACGATTTGCCTCACACGGGGACGGGAAGCCTTTCTGAGCCAGCATATAGGCGATCTGGAAAACCTGGAGACCCTCGGCTCCTTTGAGCATGCGATCCGGCACCTGGAGCGCATCCTGGAGATCCGGCCGGAGTTGATCGTCCATGATATGCACCCGGATTACCTCGGCACGCAGTGGGCGCGTCGCCGGGGCGATCTTCCAAAGCTGGCCGTGCAGCACCATCACGCACATATCGCTTCCGTCATGGCCGAGCGGGGATTGACGTGTCCGGTCATCGGCATCGCTCTCGATGGTACCGGATTCGGTCCGGACGGAACAATCTGGGGCGGGGAAGTGCTCAGGGTGACAGGCACGGAGTTCCGAAGGCTGGGCCATTTTCGCCATGTGCTCCTTCCTGGAGGCGCCAAGGCGATAAAAGAGCCCTGGCGAATGGCTTTGAGCTACTTGTGGAGCATCGACCCGGAAAATATCGAGACCAGGTTCTCGGACATTATCGGGCGATGGCCGGGCATGGAGAAAAAGATCATCCTGCAAATGATGTCGCGCCGGCTGAATTCACCCGTTACCTCGTCTTGCGGGCGACTGTTCGACGCCGTCGCGGCATTGTGCGGGATACGTGAATCGGTGAGCTATGAAGGGCAGGCTGCCATTGAATTGGAACAGGCGATCGTGCCCGACCCGGATATTTATCAGGGTGAGATCACGGCGGGGGAAGGAGAGGAATTCTTGATAGATCCCTTTCCGATGGTGGAAGCGGTTATCGGGGCTATCAGGCTCAGGCATCCAGTGGGAAGGATCGCGGCGCGGTTTCACAACGGAATGGTCCGGTTGCTCGCGGATGCCGCGCGTTTTGCCTCGGAAGCCTCCGGAATAAAGGATATCGCCTTGAGCGGGGGCGTTTTTCAGAATGCGTATCTCTCCGAGCGCCTGGAGAAGGAACTCGGGGGACTTGGCCTGACGGTTTATACGCATCTGGAGGTTCCGGCCAATGATGCCTGCATCTCCCTTGGACAGGCTTTCGTGGGGATGAAGAGACTCGCCGCGGGCCTCACCGATTGAGAAATCCACACTTGGGAGCTTTCCTCTTTTGACATTAAAGGATATGACACAGAGCAGAAGAGTCATGTAGCGCTGGGTTTTCTATCGTTCCGCCCAGCCTCCTCCGGTTCATTCGGTTCACGAGGACTACGCTTGAATGAAATACCTGGATGAATACAGAGACCCACAGTTGGCTAAAAGCCTCATCCAAACGCTCCGGGCCAGGTCTTTTTCCAGAGATGAGATAAGGCTGATGGAGATTTGCGGAACGCACACGGTTTCGATCTTCCGGTCGGGCCTGCGTCAGTTGCTCCCTCCCGCGATCAAGCTGATAAGCGGACCGGGATGTCCGGTATGCGTCACCGCGAGTGAGGACATCGACAGGGCGATCTGGCTTTCCCGGCAACCGGGTGTGATCGTGACGACCTTCGGGGACCTCGTGCGTGTCCCCGGCTCGACTTCCTCGCTCAATATCGAACGCAGCAAAGGGGCTGACGTGCGCATCGTCTATGCCAGTCTCGATGCGCTCCAGATAGCGCGGGATAACCCGGACCGCCAGGTGGTTTTCATCGGAATCGGGTTCGAGACCACTGCTCCGACTATTGCCGCGGCGATCAAACAGGCCTCCCTGCTGGGGGTCGATAACTTTTCGGTCTTTTCCGCGCATAAACTCCTGCCGCCCGCCATGCGGGCGCTGCTCGAAGCGCGGGAGGTCAAGCTCGACGGTTTCCTGTGCCCGGGGCATGTCAGCATTGTTATAGGCGCCGGCGCCTACCAGGAAGTTGTGGAGAACTACCGGGTGCCTTGCGTGATCACGGGCTTCGAACCCCTGGATATTCTGCTGGGAATAACGAGCGTGGTGGACCAGGTCGAGGGCGGCCGGGCCGAGGTGATAAACCAGTACCGCCGGGCGGTGAGCTGGGAAGGCAATGTCGCCGCGAGAAAGATCATAGATGAAATTTTTGAGCCGATCGATACCACGTGGCGTGGAATCGGGCTCATTCCGGAGAGCGGTCTCGGCTTCCGCGATGCGTGGAAAAGATTTGATGCCGGGTCACGCTTTTCGATGCCTGAAATCCATGTTAAAGAGCATCCGGGCTGCAGGTGCGGGGAAGTACTGCGTGGAGTCATGACACCCCCCGAGTGCGGCCTGTTCCGGAAAGTGTGTAATCCCCAGGACCCCAAGGGGCCGTGCATGGTCTCCAGCGAGGGCACCTGCGGGGCATACTACCGATATCATGAATGATTGCGGGTAACGGGAGCGGAGCCGGACCGGGATCACCCGGGGCGACCGGCCGCTGTTTGTCTCAATCTCACGGGAGCCACGATGGAATCCGGACTTGTACAGCTTGATCAGGGAAGCGGCGGACGCGCGATGCATGACCTTATCGAGGGCCTCTTTATGACGGCCTTCAGCAATCCTCTGCTTCTGGAACGAAACGACAGCGCCATCTTCGAAATCCCGGGCGGGCGGATTGCCATGACGACCGATTCCTACGTGGTCGATCCCATTTTCTTTCCCGGGGGAAATATCGGCAGCCTTTCCGTGCACGGCACGGTGAATGACCTGTCGATGCGCGGGGCAAAACCGCTCTACATCACGGCGGGGTTTATCCTGGAAGAAGGCTTTGAGTTCGAGGACCTTCGAAAGATAGTCTATTCCATGGCCGAGGCGGCACGGGAGGCGGGGGTCGAGATCATTGCCGGCGATACGAAGGTGGTACCGAGAGGAAAGGCCGATAAAGTTTTTATAAATACTTCGGGAGTGGGAGTCGTTTCGTCCGGTCTGGACATCGGCGGGCAGAACGCCAGGCCGGGAGACGTCGTGCTGGTGAACGGAACGATCGGCGATCATGGGATGGCCGTACTGTGCAAAAGAGAGGGACTTGCCCTGGAAAACGAAATAAGAAGCGATGCCGCGTCCCTGAACGGACTGATTGCCGGAATGCTGGAGGCCTACCCGGGTATTCATGTTCTTCGCGATCCCACGCGGGGCGGGGTGGCAACAACGCTCAATGAGATCGCCGAGCAGTCCGGGGCTGGAATCCGCCTCTTCGAGGAAGCCATCCCGGTTCGCGAGGACGTCGCCGGGGCGTGCGAAATCCTGGGACTCGACCCTCTCTACGTCGCCAATGAAGGAAAGGTGCTCGCGCTGGTTCCCGGTGAGGGAGCGGACAGGGTGCTGGCGGCCATGCAATCGCATCCGCTCGGCAAAAACGGTTGTCGCATAGGTGAGGTTGTACCCGATAATCCCGGGCGCGTTTTCCTGCGGACCCGGATAGGGGGCCACCGGCTGGTGGATATGCTGCGTGGCGAGCAACTCCCGCGCATTTGCTGATCATACTTTCAGTGTTGAATTCCAGATGCTTGTAAGAATACCGTCAAGATCGAAGGACAGCAAGGCGAACTGCCATTTGTGCGGCAAGACCCTCAACGGGGTGGGCACCTGCATCGGGATTTGTCCACATTGCCTCCGCATCAAGCCGGAGGAGAGCAGGCACATAATCGAACTGGTCCACGCGCAATCGCGTGAAATGTTCGGCCTGCCCGCGAAGGCCGCCGCCGATCCCGACGGTATAACCTGCAACCTTTGCGTCAAGAATTGCCGGCTGACTGAAACCCGGAAGGGCTATTGCGGAATAAGAAAGGGGAGCCGGCAGAGTCTTCGGACTGACGGGAGATCCCGGGCACAGGTATCGTATTATTACGACCCGCTTCCCACAAATTGCGTCGCGGACTGGGTCTGCCCGGGCGGGACGGGAGTGGGCTATCCGCAATACTCCAACGACTCGGGGCCCGAAGTGGGCTTTTACAACCTTGCCGTATTTTTCGAAGCCTGTAACTTTAACTGTCTCTATTGCCAGAATTGGACTTTCAGGAAGACTCAGCTTTGCTCCTCCAAGTGGTCCAGCGTGGACACACTCAAAAAGGCCGTCAAACCCGACACGAGCTGCATCTGTTTTTTCGGTGGTGACCCCGGTCCCCAGCTTCCCTATGCACTGCGACTTTCCGAGTCGGTCCGCCGGGAAAACCCGGAGAAGATCCTGCGCATCTGCTGGGAGACCAACGGCGCGATGAAGCCTTCCTGGCTGAAAAAGATGGTGAGGATATCCAGCCAATCCGGAGGCTGTATAAAGGTCGATTTAAAAGCATGGAACGAAGGGATTCATCGCGCGCTTTGCGGATGCGGGAACAGGGAGGTCCTGGAAAACTTCAAAAGAATAGCCGACTTGGCCTCCGACCGCCCGGCCCCGCCGCTCCTCGTCGCGAGCACCCCCCTGGTGCCGGGCTATATCGACACGGACGAGATATACGCCTTGGCAACCTTCATTGCCCGGATCAACCCCGACATTCCTTATGCCCTGCTGGCATTCGCCCCGCAGTTTCTTATGGATGATTCCCCTACGACTTCGGCCGCCCAGGGTGAAGCGTGCATCGAGGCCGCCAAACAGGCGGGCCTCAAGCGCGTGCGCCTTGGAAATACACATTTTCTTTCGTAATGTAAGGTATGGGGTCAGCCATTGACAGCGGACACTTTCCAAAGTGTCCGCTGTCAATGGCTGACCCCATACCACACCGCCTTGTCAGGGTTTCCCCTGCCAGTCCCTGTAGAGCGTTTTAAGCTGCTGAAATCGGTCATGTCCAAGGAGTTTGCGGACCTCCAGCGAGTAGCTGAAATGGGTTGCGGCCAGAAGCGTGCGGGTGCTCTCGAGTTTTTTCAACTGCCCAAGCGTGGCGGTCTCATTCAGGTGCTCCTGTTCGAACATCGTGGTCAGGTCGCGCTTTTCCTGCTCGAGTTGCTTTTTCAGTTCCACGAGTCTGTTGCGGTTGTAATCGAACAGGGCGTCGAGATCGTTTTGCTGTGAATCGGTTATTTGAAGCGGCTCACTAAAATATGGGATCCTCCACCATCTGCCCGGGGGAATCTCCTTCGCCTCCGAAATCGACGGCAAGAGCAGAAATGCAATCAGAAGCAGCAATGCCAAGGCTTTTTTGTACATGTTTTCGGTCCGCCGTTTCTAAGTAATTATCTCATCCTGCCCGCCGGGCGATCTGCTTTCATGCAAGTCGTCAGAACCGTCCTGGTCGGAGAAATCGGTTATGTCAACATAGAACCGCGGAAGAGGGTTTTCTTCCAGCTTTTCGATTTCGGACATGAATTGTTCATCCCGAAGCATTTCCTGATAAACCTTCTCAAGCGCGACGTCTTTCTTCGGCTTGAAGAGGTGAGGATTCAGAAGAAGCGCCAGGAACGAAGCAAGCACCAAGCCCATTCCCATTCCAAACGAGGGGCGGATTCTCCATGAAGGTCTGATAGTGCTGGCGGGCCTTCGTTCCAGCAGTCGCGGCCACCTCCGTGGCGACGGCGCATGTTCCCGTGAAAACTGTCCAAACCGCGTAAGTCTGTTTTCCAGTGCCTCTTTCTCGGCTCGGCAGGCGGAGCATTCCAGCAGGTGTCGGCGCACCGCGGAATCGAGTCCGGATTTATCGATAACGGATTCGATTATCTGTTCTTCATTAAGATGGCCTGTTATCTGCTTTGCCATGCCATTCTCCTTCCAAAAAATCACTCAGTGCGGCATCTTCCTTAAACTTCTTGATTGCCCGGTAGAGGTGCGTCTTGACAGCGCTTTCGCTTTTCTTGAGAATTTGCGCGATCTCCCTGAGATTGAGATTATCGACGAACCGCAGGGAGAAGACTTCCTTTTCCATGGGCGAAAACCGTTTCGAAAGCTGCCTCACGTGAGACCAGAATTCATCTCGGATCACTTTATCCAGGGCCCCGGGATCGTTGTGGGGCGCCACGTCTGTCGGGTCGGATTCGTCCCTTTCCTCCGAAATGCCGAAGAAAGCCAGGAACTTCTTTTTCCGATGAAAATCACGGACCCTGTTGACAGCAATCCTGTAGAGCCAGGGGCGGAACCGGTCGGAGTCCTTGAGCTGAGGAAGATACCTGAATGCCGCCAGGAATATATCCTGCATCAGGTCTTCGGAATCCATCCTGGATCTGGTGCGGAAGAACACAAGCCGAAAAATCTCGGCCTGGTACAGAAGCATGAGTTCTTCGAACGCACTCCGATCTCCCGTCCTTGCCCGGTCCACCAGCACCGAAACCTGGTTCGCATTCCCCACACCGGATTGGGGTTTTGTTTCCGCGTCTTCCGAATAATCCATCACGAATAGAACGCATCCCGTCGTGTATTGAATTCTCTCCCCCAGTAAAGCGTCTATTATCATGCCAGTTGCCCCGGTTAGCAAGTGACCAAATATCGAAAACCCTGTTTTCACATGAGATA
The DNA here is from genome assembly GCA_039679945.1 of Syntrophobacter sp. Classification (GTDB taxonomy): domain Bacteria; phylum Desulfobacterota; class Syntrophobacteria; order Syntrophobacterales; family Syntrophobacteraceae; genus SbD1. The sequence continues at coordinate 58,339 of JBDKTY010000048.1, forward strand.
ACGATTGGAGCATGGAATTAGTTTACAAATGGGCGACTTTTTATTGGGTGTCGCATAGGCGGGAAGAAGATCGAGAGCTGTTTCTTGAAAGATGTCGCGAAGCTTATTGCGCTCGGCGCGCAACCGGGCGTGTTCTTATTTCTTTTCCTCTCCGGGCTCAATCGCGTACGTGCGGACGGGGTCCTTGAAGCCCTTGACCCGGATTTCGCCGAAGGAATGCGCGCCGTCAAAGGGCCGGATCAGCTCATAGGTCCTTTCGGACATGAGAACCCCATCTACCGGCGCGCTGGATTCGAGCCTCTTGGCGAGATTCACGGTCGAACCGAGTACGGTATAGGAAAGCCTTCTCGATGACCCCATGTTCCCGACAACCACCTCGCCCGTGCTGATGCCGACCCGGATCTGGACGGGAAAGCCGCCTTCTTCCACCCATTTTTTGCGGAGCATGCGTGTTCGTTCCTGCATGGCGATCGCGGCTTGAACCGCGCGCAGAGCATGGTCGGGCAGAGGCTCCGGGTCACCGAAAAACACCATCAGACCGTCGCCGATGTACTTGTCGACCGTGCCGTGGTGGGTGAACACAACATCCACCATCGACTCGAAGTACTCGTTCAGAAACGCGCGTATACTGTCGGGTGAAAGCACGGAGGAATAGGTGGTGAAATCCTTGATGTCGCTGAAGAGGATGGTCAGTTCCTTGCGCTGCCCCGTGTTGATCATTTCGGGGTTTGCGAGGATACGTTTGACAACTTCGGGCGGAAAGTAGGATTCGAAGCTTCTTCTCAGCGCGGCTTTTTCTTTTTCATCCTGAAAGTAACGCCACGCATTGATGATCAGGGCTGACACGGCGGCCAGGACGGCGGGACGCACCACCTGGGGCATCATTCCCATGGTGAGGAAGAGCATGAGCGCGGCGGCTCCGTAGCCGGCAATGAGAAGAACGGAGCCCCCGAAAAATGGGATCGGCGACAACCGCAGGGACATAAGGAGCAGGAGAATGACAATCGCACCCTCGACCGCAAGCATGGATGCATAGGGGATTTCGCGGAGAAAATTCTCGGTCAGGACCGTGTGGATAACGTTGGCGTGAAGCCCGCTGAGAGGGAAATCAAGGTCCACCGGAACGGGGCCGATATCGGATGCTCCAGTTGAAACATCTGAAATAACGGCGATTTTTCCGGAGAGTTCATCGGTCCACATCTCCAGTTCATCCCGGTCATCCGATGCGGAATAGATCTGCGCGAAGTTGTAATGTTTCATGGAGTCCCATGGGCCGATAAAGTTCACGATCATATTCGCGTGCCGGTCTATGGGCATGAGGACGTAGAGAGGACTGCCGCCCGGGCGCCGGGCGCCTTCAAGCTTGATGAAGCTGCCCGGACGCACTGTTATCCTGTCGGGCGTGACTCCCAGGAAGTCGCAGACTACCCGGAAGGGCAGGCTCGGGTAGAATCCGTCTTCAAACCTTACGAGAAGCGGGACCCTGCGAAGCACGCCGTCCCGGTCGCTTTGCAGCGTGAGAAATCCGATGCCCCGTGAGGCGGAGGCGAGCCCGGGAAATGTGACCAGGGGCTTCAGCCCGAAATACAGCTCTTCCGGGTTTCCTTCCACGCGGACTTTCCAGAGAGTCTCGCGCAGGTAAGCGGCGACATCCGGGGCAACGCGGTCCTCCGGCCTGTCGCGCGCGGCCGAAAGAGCAAAGGCCATGCCGAAATAGACGTTTCCGGCCGAGTTCACCGCGCTCATCATTTCCTGGTCTTCGGTCCGGTTGGTTTCGGCGGCGAAGATGATGTCAAAGGCCTGCGCGGCGGTGCGCATGGCTCCGAGGTTTCTGACCACTTGCGCGTAGTGGGAACGCGTGAGGTAAAACGTGCCGAGCCGGCTGATCGCTGAATTGTTGAGGTCCACGTGAACGACCGCGGGGTCGTAGGCGGGCTTGAAAGAGGACAGGGACGAGCGTATCAGGAAGAACCTGTCGAGGACCTGGGAGTTCCAGGTCTCGAAAGGTCCGGGGAATAAGGAAAACAGCAGTTGCGTGAATGCGAACGCCGCGGCCGACAGGGCGAGCAGCGCCCGTACTCTTTTGCCTTTACTGGTGGTCAATTGTATAGGTCCTGGCCATGAACCCGTTCGATGTGATTTCGTCGGCCAAAGCGGAAATGTCCACCTGGCTCGGCGCCTGCCCAGGCAGAACGCCTCTGAGCGCGCCTCCGATCGAAACGGGTTTTTCAGCGGGGAGCGCGAACTCCCGGTGTTCCCTTCTCAGCGTCTTGATCCGCTCGACAACGGCCAGCGCGGTCCTGGACTTCTCACCCGCGCCCGAGTTTTCAAAGGCGCGATAGTCTCTTTCCAGATCATCCAGCCGCTGCGCCGCCGCTACCAGGTAAAAGGATTCCTGCCCCGGATTGGCGTCCAGCCTGAACCATGCCTCGGACCGGGGAATGAAGTACCTCCGGCCCGCCTGGTAGTCGCCATCGAGCTGTTGGAGCGAATAGGGGAAAAGCATCTTCAAACCATCCCGGGGATTGTAGTGGAACACATAAACGAAGCATTTTCTCTGCAGTTCGACCATCATCTTGAGTTGGTCGCCGGACTTGAGCGCCATGTCCCGTGTGATTGGCTGGACTGTTGCCTTTCCATCCGGTGATGATGACAGGACCGCGAAGGCCCACTTGAAATCGACGTCCGGGGGACTGTTCGTGATTGCCGGTCCGCCGGCGATCGCCATTTCGCCGGCGGCAAGGGCCGGCGTTTGCGCGAGCATGATCAGCAGCAACAAGATCGAGGCCTGAAGACCTCTCCGATATCTCATAATACCCACTCCACGACAGCTTGCGTTAAGAGTGCATCTTCTTGAGCAGCCATGCCATATTCTGCCCGAGAACACTCATGGTCTGGATTCCTTCCGCATCATTTTCCACATCGCCCTTTTCGAGGCCGATCCCCATGTTCCAGTAAATGGAGCCGGGGACGATCATCTGGCTGATGAGAAAGAAATGGTTCATCGAGTCGAATGCATGGGTGGACCCGGCCCGGCGAACGGCTACGACCGCCGCCCCGACTTTGCGTTTGAACATATCGTCGTTTGCTTTTGCCACGAAACCGGTCCGGTCGATCAGCGCCTTCATCTCGGCCGATACATCGGTAAAGTAGGTCGGCGATCCCAGAATGATTCCGTCAGCCTCCAGCATCTTCTCCAGTACCGGATTCAGATGATCCTTCTCGACGGCGCAACGGCGGTTCTTCTCCGTATAGCACTTCATGCAGGCACGGCATCCATGGATGTTTTTCCCGGCAAGTTGAACCAGTTCCGTCTCGATGCCTTCCTTTTCGAGTTCCTTGAACACATGACCGATCAG
>JBDKTY010000049.1:0-48058 GCA_039679945.1 Syntrophobacter sp.
CGCATGACTTCATACAAATAATCCAAACAATACAAAACAAACAACTGTAAATTCGGCTATTTACGCTAGAATAAACTCCCTCTTAATCAGGAGGTTCGGGGTTCGAGACCCTGGCGGCCCATCAGCAAAAAGCGGGGAAATTGGCTTCGGATGCCGGTTTCCCCGTTTTAATTATTTCCGCAAATCGCCCCAAAATGGCTCCCAAATTGCGTGTTTTTTTCACTCACATGCATGCAATTTGCACCCACCTACTCCTCTAAGAACGGATGAATCTCTTAACTGGGTACTCCGGGCAGATAGGATTTTCCGGGTTCTGCGTGGCCTGTGGCAGATCGCGCAGCGCCTGCCTGTTTGCAGCAAAAGGTGGACACTGGATTCGAACCAGCGGTCGCTCTTTGCCAGCAACCGTCCGGACACCCGTGGAACACTAATGGAAAATATGAGTTGCGGGGAGGGGGTACCGGAACTGTACCGGCTGACCCTTCCCCGTCGGCAATCGGAGGCTGTAAATCCTTCAGCTCATGACATGATGGTATGCATCTCGAAAGAGATGCATGTGAGTAACATGCGACTCAAAATACAGGGAAAATATTGACTTCCCGATAGCCCTACTGGGTCAGGGATCTGGCGCCTTTGGGCAGTTCATACCCGTAGCGCGTCGGATCGCTCAGGATAGCCTTGATCGCCAGAATCCTGAAAACATAGCGCTCGGTCTTCTCCGGCAGCTTCATGTGATAGTAATCCCTCACGCCCTGGGTGCGGGATTCGTCCGAGATGCATTTCTCGCCGCAATTGTAAGCCGCTATGGCAAGTGACCAGGTATTGAATTTGCGGTAAAGATCCCCCAAATACAGGAAAGCGCTGTCGGTGGAACGCTCGAAGTCATAGAGCTTGTCTAACGATTTCCTCTGATCGGGGGCGTTTGACAGGGGCTCGCTTTCCGCAATGGCGACATACTTCAGGTCCTCGGGCAGGTTGAGGCGCCGGAGGCGTTCCTCGATCATCGGGAAATAACGCTCCATGCGTTTTATCCACCAGTAAACCTGCGCATGGTTGTACACGACAAGGGTGAACTCTTTATCGAATCGCTCCAGGACTTCCTGGTACTCCAGGGGGACGGGTTCACCGCACAAATCGATCCTGTCGGGCGGAGTAAAGTAGGAAGCCAGGACAGGGCCCTGATACACCGGACGCTGGACCTGTCTGGGCTCCACCGTCTTTTCCGCCTGAGCGGACGGGCCGGTGGGGCCGGTGGTTTTCGTGGTTGCACAGCCGAATAGGCCGGCCGCAATGAAAAGGGGTATCACAAGGGAGACCAGTCTCCCGAGCCTGGACCAATCGTGCATGGGGCACCTCCAAATCGACAACAACTTTCGAGCCATATCCCTGCGAGTTCGAGAATGTTTACCGCACAATAGGCCGTCTGTCCATCCAAACCGGACTAACGCGGCATTTGCGTGCTATGAACGAGGAGCCTTTCAGCCTTGCCGCTATTGTCCAACCGATGGGAAAAGCGAATGGGACGAAGGTTCCAAACGCATACCGCGAAACACCACCAACATCGGCGCCACCCGTGATCCCATCAACCCGTCCCAATTGAGTATGGAGCTTATGACTCGACCTCGACGGGCGGCGGTTGTCCGGGGCAAAACCATATGAGCATGGACGGAATAGCCCGGGATCCTATAAGCATGGGCAAAGCGTGCCTGAAGGCGTCTGCATCAGGATAAGCAGGGTTTCTCCGTGACAACTCGCGGCGTTGTCCTGTCAGGCCATTTTTCCTCGTGTCCTGTGCCCATGGCCCGCCTCTCTACCCATGGCTGCGGGAATGGTACGGCAATGCATGCTCATTTCCTGATGAATCTGTCCTTATAAAAGGAACTCTGGTTGAGATACAAAGCTGCAACGGGATTATGTCCAAGAGCACGATCCTTGACCACGAGAGGCGTTGTCTCCGCTTGGCAATAACGCAGGAACAGTATGTCATGTCCAAGGCAAAGCCCTACCATCATGTTCAGCTCCGTTTTCTCGCGGTTGAGCACTTCCGCCTGCATTATCGGGTTGCAGAATATATCCCCCGGCATGCCTACATCCCCCGGATTCACTTCCCCACAAAGGCATGATACAGAAACGACATCGAACCCGTTGTTTTCAAGGATTTCAGCTAAAGACTTCGATTCGTACATCAGGGCATAACAGGTTGCGATGCCCAGCCTTGTCATTCCGCGTATCCTCGCGTACTCCATAATTTCATCAACCCTTGTCCAGGACAGCTTTTCTCTCGGTTTTTCCGGGTTCATAACCTTACTCATAAGACCAAGCCAGCCCTTATTTACAGCCTGATTTTCGGGCAGCATGAACTTCTCTGTTGCTTCCTTTACCAAGCCTGCATACTTTTCGGTAGGACAGAAGACTGGCGCTTTCTTGTTCTTTTCCTTAGAGCCACATCGGAGAACGGTGCATCTTACGCATTGTGGACTATCCTTTTCCATTTATGGACTCCTTTTCTGTTCGAATGTGTCATATATTTCCGCCTGGTAAGTGATTCCATAGCTTCCGTGTATCTCCGGGACGCGCGAACAATGGTGGCTGCTCACTTGCGTGCGCCGGTCTTCCCTGTTGAACATCCAGCATGTGTTCCGTCAGGAATCGTTCCAGAAGACTATGGATGCAGTCTCAATGTAACTTTATTGTAACCCTTTTGGGTTATACAGAAAAAAATCCGTCTCTATACAGTAGAATGCATGCCGGTCCCTGTTCATCTGCTCGCACCACATCAACATGTATGCGATATCGCCCATAATTGTCTCTTTATGGAGATATGCAAAAATGATCACATCCGCACGGACTAACCAATCGCGCCAAGTGTTGTAAAAATGCCGATCCCCATTTCCAGACAGCTTTTGCTGACACTCTAGGCAGAAAGTACGAAAATCGACGGAAAAACATCCCGCGCCTGCAACCAGGGTAATTTATCCGCCGGGATAATCCTGACCGGCACCGTTCCAGTAAGGCCGGATCATTCCTGACGATCCGAGTAGCATCCAAAACCGCATCGAGGGAGGAAGGGACATGGACAATCGAGCAAGTGGGCATCCTAACCGCTATGCACTGCTGATCGGAATAGACTGCTACCTTCCCAACCGCCTGCCCGATGGGGGTTGGTACCCCAACCTGGGTGGGTGTGTACGGGACATTTCCCACGTTGAGGCATTCCTGAAGAGCCGGCTTGATTTTCCACAAGAGCATGTTTTCAAGCTCACCGCATCAGATGCGGGCGGAACAGAACCCGCTGAACCCAGGGAGAATTGGCCGACTTATGAGAATATCGTTGCCGCATTCAAGCGAATCACGAATATGGCTCAATCGGGAGACCACATCTACATTCATTATTCCGGACACGGCGGGCGGGCCAGCACCATCTACCCGGAACACAAGGGGGCGAATGGGATCGATGAGGCGCTGGTCCCGACCGATATCGGAAATTCCGAGGCCAGATACCTTCGGGACCTTGAACTGGCAAAGCTCCTGAATGACATGGTAGCCGGAGGATTGGTGGTTGCCGCGGTTTTGGACAGTTGCCACTCCGGAGGTCTGACCCGCGGAGGAGCCGAATTCGCCGCGGGTGTTGCTGTCCGCGGAATCGGAACGGTGGATAATACCCCGCGCCCTGTTGACAGCCTGGTCGGCCCGCGTGAGGAACTGCTGGATGTCTGGGACCATATGACAGAAGGGGGAACGCGCAATGTTTCGCCGGGTAGCGGTTGGCTGCCGGAACCGAAGGGATACACTCTATTTGCTGCCTGCCGCCCCTCGGAATCAGCGTTTGAATACGCTTTCAACGGCAGGGAGCGCAACGGAGTCCTCACCTATTGGCTTCTGGACTCTCTTGATGACACCGGTCCGGGGGTTAGTTACAAGGTGCTGCACGACCGTATTGTCGCCAAAGTCCACAGCCAGTTCGAGAACCAAACCCCTCAGCTTCAGGGAGAAGGAGACAGGCTTTTCCTCGGCAGCGAGCGCACCCAGCCTGTTTATGCCGTACCGGTGATGCAGGTGGATGTTGCTGAAAACCGCGTACTGCTCGGTGCGGGGCAGGCGCATGGCCTGCGCGAAGGGGCCAGGTTTGCTGTTTACCCCAATGGCTCGGACTTCTCCAATTTGGGATCACGAGATGCAATAGTTGAATTTTTGGCTCCGGGAGCTACGGAAACCTGGGCCGCGATCATTGAACGATTCACTGGCCGGGAGATCTTGCAGGGAGCACAGGCTGTATTGCTCGGTGCGGGATCGGTTCGCCTGGTGCAAAAAGTATGGATGTGCCGCGGGCAAGAAATCCCCGCGGAAATTGATCAGGAGTCGGCGCTTCGGGCCGCATGTAACGCTCTGCAAGGAAATGGATGGGTGGAAGTATCCGAAGACGGCAGCCAAGCGGACTACAATTTAGCAGTAAACGAAAACGGAGAGTATGAAATCTGGGACCGAACGGGACATCCAATCGGGAACCTCAGACCCGCTTTACGCGTTGGAGACACGCTGGCAGCGGAGAGCGTGGCCCGCCGCCTTGTCCACCTGACCAAGTATAACGCTGTCAATCAACTCAGCAACTATGACCCTATGTCACCCCTTGCGCGTAAGCTCGAGGTTGAACTCCTCGGCAGGCGAACACAGTATGACCCGGCTGATCCCTTTGAACCCGAGGAGCTTTTCACCGATCCCGGCCGCACGCCAACCCTGAAGACTGGTGAGTGGACAGCCGTGCGTATCAGGAATGCCGCCGCCAGGAGCCTCAACATCACAGCTTTTGACTTGCAACCTGACTGGGGTATTACCCAAATCTACCCGTCCGGGCATGGGGATTTATTCGTGGAGCTTGATGCCGGCCAGGAAGTTGTACTCCCATTGCGGGCTGGTCTGCCCCAGGGCTATAGCGAAGGGAAAGATGTAGTCAAAGTTTTTGCAACGATAGGGACAACCAACTTCAGGTGGTTGGAGCTTCCTGCTCTTGATCAGCCGCTGAGCCGAAATGCATCGCTGCGCTACACCGGTCCGAAAAATCCGCTTGAGGAGTTAATCTCTACCATTACCGCCGATCAGCCTCTCAAGCGTCAGTTGATTCCGGCGGCGTACCCAAGTCGTGAGTGGGTCACCGCACAGTTGGAGGTGCACGTCAAAAAGATGTAACGAGGGCGGTGCGCCCCGTCAGGCGCCATGAAGAGGATAAAGTCTCAACGTCGAATCAGCGGCTCCACGAAAATTGGAGAGAGACATGAGTGAACAAACAAGCTTTGATCCCAATGCCCCCATCCCGATTGAGGTACTCATCGGAATGCCTTTTAATCTCATCGTCGAAACCTGGGAGACTATCCAACCGGTTGCGCACCTGGACGCCGAGATTTTCGACCGGGCCCCCGCCATACTTGACACCGTTGGTCTTCTGACGGGCCACTCAGGGTTAGATCGCCTCCGAGGCGCTGTTTCAGCTCAGGACGGACATGCCCTGGGCGCGCTCGTCAGCCTGGATGTCAATCTTGGCATGACATGCGATGCCTTGATCGAGCGCTGTAAGCGTTGGAAGCTTGACCGCAAGTGGGTGGCCTTACGGCATGAGGCAGGACTGGCCGTCCGAGTCGCCGCGGCATCCGGACGGGCTGGCCGGTGCGCCCTCGCCTGGTTTCTCCTCGCCAACGCCTACCGCGCCCTTGGTGACAATAAAGGGACCATCGACGCCTACGGTGAGGCAATCCAGGCGGCATCGAAAGCCGGCGACGTGCATCTGCTGGCAGTTGCAAATGACAATCTGGGAAATGCCCTCACTGACGTCGGTCGACTGGACGAAGCTATCGAGCACTTTAAAGAGGCGTTGCTTTACGAGCGCGACGCCAAAGGTCTCAACATCATTCGGAATAACTTATCCAACGCGCTTCGAGAGCTGGGCGAATTGCGTTCGGCGGCCCAGGTGCTTCAAGACGCTGTCGCCGCGCTTGAGTCTACTGGACTAGCGAGTGATGATTTAGCCGTCATGCTCGACAACACGGCAATGACCTTAGCGTCGTTGGGTGAGCCGGCAGCCGCGCTGGAGTTGATCGAGCGCGCCCATAGCCTCTTCAGCCCCGACAACCTGCTCGCTCAGGCGGTCAATGTGCTCAATCGCTCTACAGTCCTCAACGCCTTAGGAGACAAAAGCGCCGCCGCGCAAGCTTTTATCGAAGGCCATGACCTCGCGTTCGCACACGTTCGCCGCTACATTGATCCCGATCATTATCGAAGAGGCTTTCTTGCCTCTCTCCCAGCAAGATTGCCCTCCAACGACGGGGCTTACCGGCTCCTGGGCGAAGGTCTGGCGGCGGGGACCGCAAACAGATTTGGAGAGGCATTGGAGTTATACCAGCAAGGAACGCAGTTGGCTCGCAAGGCCGGCGACCATGCATTGGCCCTACGAATCGACGCCAATGCAGCGAAGGTTCTCTTCGATGCCGGCCAGTTTGAACAAGCACATAACATTGCGTGCCGAGTCCGCCATGAGGCTGGATCACGAGGTCTGGCCCGCCCTGAGCTTATGGCTATCGGTACTCTCCAAAGTCTTTCCGCCTCAGGTCTGGAAACCCACGATCCGCTCGGGGTTCTCGGCAACCTGGCCACCTGCGCCATTCTGTTGGAAATTCATATCCGTATCGCTGCCGAGGCCGGTCTCGATCCCATGAGTGCAAACTGGGAGGTTTATGATCCGGGTACGATCGCAAATGAACTCGCCATGGTTGCGGCGTCCCATCACGCCGACGAACTTGCTCTGCGCTATTTCCGCGAAGCGGTGGACAAAGCGCGAGCAGTAAAAGGGTGGTTTGAGCTGGCCAACCGACTTGCCGGACTTTGCAGTGTTCTCGCCCGGAGCGGCAACTCCGCGGAAGCAAACACAGTCGCAGAGGAGCTAACCCGGCTTCTCGCGACGGACCTTCTTTCAGACCGTGGCAGACTGGTGGCACATAGGGCACTTGGCCTTCATTTCGCCGATCAAGACAGCGTGGTTGCTATCGGCCATCTCAAACAGGCCCGTGTAATCCTTGAAGCCCTTCGGCAACGTATACCGCCAGGAACCCGGCGCTCCGATGTCGCCCGTCAGATGCAGGGACTTTGTCACACCCTCGCACGGTTGCTGCGCGAGTCTGGCGAGACGGCGGCGGCTTTCGAGGCGCTCCAGAGCGAAAAAGGCCGACGGCTGATCGATGCGCTCGCCGCACTCAGGCCGGAAAGCGGGCAGGTCCGAGATGAGCCCCCCAATGCCGGTGAAGTCATGGCCCTGATCGACCGGCTCGGTGGTGACACCCGCACCGTCCTGGTCGATCTTGCCGTTGAACAGAATGGGCTGACCGCCTACCTCGTCACCAGCGGCTCGCTAAAGGCTGTTCATGTTCCTGGCGTCCTCTCCACTCTCGCGGCTGTTGAACAAGGCGACGTATTAGAGCGAGAATCTCGCATGGTGGGACTATGCCAGCACGAGCGACTCCTGTGCGACCTGGCTGAGGCTGTCGCCGCCGAAATACCAGCCGGACGCAGTCTGCTTCTGGTGCCTGACGCGCCCCTCCATAACCTTCCGTTACACCTCGTACCGGTGCGCGGGCGGCCCTTGTGCGACCACTTTTCCATCGGCTGCCTGCCCGCCGCGGGCCTGCTGCGATTTGCCCCAGGCCGCAGGCAGCCGGTCGGGTATTCTCTGATCGCCGGCGATTCACGAGGCGACCTCCCGTATGCCACCGCTGAGTGCTCCGAGATAGCGGCGATCCTCGGCGCCACCCCCCTTCTCGGCCAACACTGCACCCGCGCCGCCGTCGAGGCGACGCTAAGGTCCGGAGAGCTCGATTTCGTTCACCTTGCATTGCACGGTCGCGGCGACGCGAGGCGAGGCGGGCGCGCCAGTCTCCTTCTTGCTGACGGGGCTGGTGGTGTCGAGTGGGTCGCGTTCGATGAGCTTGCCGCTTTCCCGTGGCAGGTCGAACTCGTCGTTTTCTCCGGTTGCAGCACCGCGGTGGCGGGACCACGCCAGGGCCACGAATTGATCGGCGTTGCCCGTGCCGCCGCCGAGCGCGGGGCCGCGGCAGTGATCGCATGCCTCTGGCCGGTCGGCGACCAGGCCGCCAAGGTGTTCATGACCGCATTTTACGAGGAACTCATCCTCCGTCGCGCCACCGGCCCTGTCGAACTTCGCCGGGTAATGGACCACGCCCGCCACGCACTGCGCTCTTGGATAGCTTCCGTGCCCAGGGGCAGCGTCCAGCGACGCGATGGTCGCCACCTCAACCCGGTGGCTATGGCAAGAGAGAAGAGTCCCGAGGTGGACCCTGAAGTGGTCGATGCCCTGGCGTGGGGACCGTTCATCCTGTTTGGCGACCCAATTCTGGGCAACTGACGGAATTCGAGTTCCCCGGACGTATAAGTGGACCACAGGGTCATGCCGACACGGTTTCGCATATCCGATGAGTACTCTGTCCGATGGCCGCCCAGGGCTCCAAATATCGGAGCCATCGACACGCTCGAACCCAGTTGCAGCGGGTGCAGCTTTTCTCAGAGGAAGAGAGCCATCATCATCCATGGTAATAAAGAATTGTTATTTCAACAAGTTATAGCAGAAGCACTCCTGCTGTAACCACCCGAAGGGCGCTGTAACGACTGGCAAGATGGGAAAATCAACAAGGCACGATTGCCGTTAAATCACTATGCCAAAACGAAAGGACCGCCAATATTTCTCATCTCGGGCACTCATGCTTTTACCCTCTTCTGATTCGCAATCAGCAGGTCCGGGGTTCGATACCCTGTCGAACCCGCCGATATTCCCTTCCAGAGTTGCTTTAAGACAACATCCGGTGGTTTAACCCGCATTATTCATGAGTTTCTGCGAGGATGAGTAGAAATCCATGTATTGACCATATGTTATCTGGGTTTCCTTCCTCAACTTCGACCGACAGTGTGTTATCATCCCCACTTCGCTTCAAGCCCGGAGCACCGCTTCCTTGTCGGGCTTTTCTCGCGCGGACTACGATTCATGAATAATGCGGTTTAAGGAGCAGCCGGGAGGCGGTATGCCTTTTTGACTAAAGACATTGGAGATTTCTTGATTTATTCCCACAAGTGATGGCGAGTGTAAAAAATAATGACACTGTTAGACTAATCGCAACTCTCCGATAATGTTTATTCTTTGCTTTATGTTCCGACATTGTGGCGTTTCAGACTGTAGCCCTGGTTTACACTTCGAACATCGACCAGGTAACGTCATCCATATAACCAGCCAAAATAGCAGTCTTTTTTTTTCAGAACAGGATGTGGCACTTGTTTTGCTAAAAATCAGTCAAAATGTATCTGGTGGTTCACGCATGTTTTTCGAGGAGTTTTAGAAATGAAGAATATAAATAAAATTAAGCTGTTAACGATATGGCTCTGTACAGGGTTTATCATGCTCGGCATGATGTCCAGCGCCAACGCATTGTTGATTGATCCGACCACCACCACACCGCTCACGACGGGGAATCAGACCTCGACAAAAGAGATAACTGCAGCAATCACTGCTTATATCGGGTCTTCCACCGAGTATTACAAACAGAATGCGGGCGGGACCGAAGAGGGGGCATTATCCGGTTCATACGAAACGACATTTGGCCCGTCGGGTAGTTCGGACGGCTACAGCAGCGCGGTAATTAGTTGTGTCGGCGGGCCCTTCATCAGTGGAGACGCTTTTCTTTTAGTAAAGGATGGCAATGCAACCCCGGCGTGGTACCTCTTTGATCTTACGGCCCTCGGTTGGACGGGAACGGATACTATCCAATTGTCGGGCTTCTGGCGGAATGTTCCGGGCGCCATCTCCCATGTAACCCTTTACGGCGGTGGCACCGCAGTCCCGGAACCGTCCACGATACTTCTCCTCGGCGGCGGCTTGCTCGCCTTGGCGGCATGCGGGAAGAGATTCAGAAAAGCATAGTTCCCCACCACGCAACGAATCCGACTTTGGGCAGAGTCAGCAATGGCTCTGCCTTTTTTGACAAGAAAAGGGGCGATCACCTTCCAACTGCATGCCCCTCTCATCGTATCGACCCATCGTTTTTAAGTTACTCTGGCCCGCTTGCCCGCACCTCGCGCGGTAAAATCCAACGAGCACTGCCACCCTGGCGTGAGCCAGGGTGGCAGTGCTCGTTTATGTGGCTTCGGAAGGTTGCCTGAATTCCGCGGCTAACTCGCGGTTACCGTCAGATTTATGGTCGCATCGGGAGAGCCGAAAAGCATCAGGTAAGAGCCTGGCGTCCCTACATCCGCGGTTCCCCCGGTTCCGGAGGAAATTAGGTTGAGATCCGGATCATAGAGCTTCCAGGCGGTGGCGCCGGTGATTGCAGCCGTTCCGGCTACCGGCGCCTGACGCCATTCGGAGTAACCTTCCGCGCCGATACCCACCGTGCTCTCACCCGCGGGAAGCACGGGAACACTCGTCAGCGGACGGTAAAGGGTGCTGCCGTAGCGGACCCATTCCTCCCCCCCGCGCTCCACGATCACCACATCATTCAGATCGCGGCCCTGCTCCATTGGAATTTTCAGAAACATTCGGGCGACCTGGTCGCTCATCGAAGGATTAACGATCTGGGATGTCGTATACATCGATGTGGCGAACAGGTACCCGGGCAGGCCGTCAAGCGCGTCCAGCCGGAAACGGGGGCGGATGCCATTGGCCAGGAGATACTCGTTCGCGTCTTCGTTGACCGCCAGCCAAGTCTTTCCCACACGGCTTTGCCATGCGGCCGAAATCGGCGCGGCGGCCTGGACCTGCTGCCCGTAAGGAGACTCTTCCAGATAGTGACCCGACCATTTCGGCTCGGACTTCACCAGGTAGCGCCGTCCATCGGCGACAAGAGCACGATAGCTTACATTCGGGGCCGTATCGGTAGAAAACGATCCGTCTGTTCGCAGCTTATAACCCGTGACCGTACCACCCCAGGCCTTCCCGCTGAAATCATAGGCAGTGGAGATTTGCAGAGTTCTGGGCTTGCCGGGTTCGAGTTTGACACGGATGGGCCCGCCCTTGTTGGCGTAGGTACCGACAATGGCAGTCAAATCCGCGCTGGTTGCCGCTTTTGCGGTCTTTTTGGTGTCGGGCAGCGGAACCGGCACATTGGGAATGGACCCGCGTTCGGCAAGCGCGTGCAACATGATCTGTTCGGCCGGCCGGCCCGCGAGAAGCGATCTGCCCGAGAACGTCACCATGACCGCCAAGCCCTCTTCGGGCGCCACGACGAAATCGGTCTCATAGACCATCGTCCCGCCCTTTTTATGCCAACCACGCACGCCGACAGCGGCCAGGCCGGAGTGTGCCACGTTATCCCAGCCCAGGCCATATGCCTCGGTTGGAACCGGATTGAAGGCAACCGATCGCATCTGGTCACTGCCCATCTCCGCCACGGATTGTTCCGACAAGATTCTATTGCCCTCATACATGCCGCCGTTCATCAACATCACCGCAAAATGGAGCATGTTCTCGGGCGTCGTGTACAGGCCTCCCGAGGCATGGGGCTGGGCGAACTCCTGAGAATCGGGATTTTCCCCTATATAGCCGGGCGCGTAGGTTCCGGCGGCAAAAGGCGTTAACGTGAAATGGCTGTTTTTCATGACCAGGGGTTTGAGAATATTTTCCTGCACATACTCCGCATACGACTTACCGCCGGACACAGACGCGACCAATGGTTCGATCATCGTCACGCAGTCATTGCAATACACGCTCAGGTAGCCCGGTGCATGCTTCAACCTCTGCTCGGCAAGCGCCTGCTCCAATCCCTCGGCATAACCGGCCAGCGGGACGTAGCTGAACATGTTCCGGAACTCGCCTCCCCCAAACCCGGCCGAATGGTTCAGCAGCATGCGCACGGTAATCTGGGAGTATTGCGGGGAGAGCATGCGGAATTCAGGCAGATAATGCGCCAGGGGCATATCAAGATCGATGCTGCCCCGGTCCACGAGGCTCATGACCGCCGAAGCCCCGATTATCTTGCTGACCGAGCCGATGCAAAACATCGTTTCGGCCTTGGGTTGGATCTTCGAGGCCTTATCAATGTATCCGAACGTTTCACTCCAGATGACACGGTCCCCCTCGACCAGGGCCACCGAGCCCGAGGGTATATTGAGACTCGTGTCATCGAGCAACGCCTGCATGGCGGCACGGCCAGTGGCGATGGTTTCGGTATAGGTGTTCCCGGTGTTCCAGCCCAGCAGCACTTCGGCGGCATCGCGCAACTCCCGGATGATCCGATGAGTCAGAAGCGTGGGGGCCGTTCGTGAATCACTGATATTAAAGCCAATGAACAGCGCCCACCCCTTGTCGGGATAGATCAGGAAATCGGTGGTTGCGCCAGGTTTATGCCCGATGCGCCCGATCCGCTGGTATCCCAGCGCATTGCGAGTCACCTCGAAACCGTAGCCCATCATGGAAGGGCTTTGGACGTTCAGGACCCGCTGGAGCGTTTCCGGTTTCAGGATCTTGCCCCCGACCAGCCCGGAGGCCCATGTCAGCATGTCAGGGGCTGTCGAGGTCCCGGCCCCGGCGGTCCAATGTCCGGAGAAATTCCATGATCCGACACTCACCGCGGAGTCATTGTTATCGAGCCAGACATATCCCGGTGTGTTCAGCGTGGGCAGGCCGCCGGCAGGCCGCACCGCCGTGCGCCCCATGCCGTTTGGCGAGAAGAAGCGTTCGCGAAGCAGTGCCTGCACCGTGCGGCCGGTAGCGGCCTCGGCGATCAGTCCCAGGATGTACTCATTGGTGCTGGAGTATGCATATTGGGTTCCGGGAGTAAATTTCAGGGACTGCGCGCGGGTGATGGCCAGCACGTCGTCGGCGCTCCATTGATAGCGCGGGTCACGACGCATCTTTTTGACGAATTGAGCCGATTCCGTATGATCCCGGAGTCCGCTGGTGTGGTTTAGCAGCATGCCGATCGTTATGGCGCCACCCTTCGGTACCAGCCCGGGCGTCAACCACCGGTTTACCTTCTGATCCAGCTTCAAGGGGCCGTTCTCGATCAGCGACCAGATCAGCGCCGCCGTGAAAGTCTCCGCAGCGCCGGCAAGCCGCATCGCGTGCCGCGGCGACATCGGTTCCCCGGTATCCGTGTCGGCCACTCCCGACGCGGTAAACCACGCCCCTTCCGGGGTGGCAATGCCCATTACAGCACCAGGAATGCCTCGGGCAACCACTCTATCCAACAGATCCTGCAGGGCCTCCGTTGGAATAGTACCATCCGGAGCCCAGGACACCGAGGGGACCCGCGACGACGCCTCGCAGGGGCCAGTCGCAACCAGGAATGCGATAAACAAAAGTCCGCCGAGCAAAATCAATGAACGCAAAGGTGCCTTGCTCATTTGCTTCTCCGAAAGAGCCTCAACAAGCCGAGTTCCATCAATGGCGACAGCGGCATATCAGTAGGCGGTGTAGGTCAGATCGAGGCCGGTAGACGCAGCGCCGAACAGCATCAGGTATGAGTCGGCCGCTCCGACAGTGACGTCCGCGCTGGTTCCCGATCCAATGAGCTCGAGATTCGAATCATAGAGTCTCCACGCGGCGGCGCCGGTGATCGCGATCGTGCCGGTTGACGGCAGGAGGCGCCATTCGGCATATCCCTCCGAACCGATGTTCACCGTGGAGGCGCCGGCGGGGAGTACGGGAACACCGGCTTTCGGTCGGTATACGGTGCTGCCGAATCGCACCCATTCCTCGCTCCCGCGTGTCTCGATCACCAGGTCGTTCATATCCCGTCCGCCGCCCATGGGGACCTTCAGGAACATTCGCGCCAGCATATCGCTCCCGGAAGGATCGACTATGTTAGAGGGGGCGAGCATCGGCTGCCCCGCGGCGAACACATACCCGGGGAGGCTGTCGAGCGCATAGATTGTGAAACGTGGCGTTCCGCGGGCAAGCCAGACTGAAGTCGGTACATCGTTTACTACCAGCCACTGCTGACCCACTCGACTCCTCCAGGCCGCCGAAAGCGGCGCGCCCCGGGTGATTCGTTGCCCGATGATGCTCTCCATGCGGTAGTGCCCCGTAAACGCGGGCACGTTTTGCGCCAGGTAAGTCCGTCCTCCCGCGCTCAGCACCCGGTAAGAGATGTTTGGCGCGTCATCGCCGGAAAAGGTCCCATTAACGCGCATCTTCAGGCCGGCAGCCACCGTCAGCGGCGTTAGCGCCCCTCCGATGCCCATGTATGTGGTTACCTTCAGGGTACGGTCCGGCATGGCATCTACCCTGTGATATTTATAGCTCTCCGCGTAATCACCCGCGATCGCCGCCAGTTCGGCTTTGGTCACCTGTTTTTCAGCCAGCTTCAGATCCGCCAGCTTCTCCGGGAAATTCGGGATGCTGCCCCGCTCCACGAGCGCCTGCAGCAGAATCTGCTCAGCCAGTTTGCTTGCGTCGAATCCCATGGAGACGCCGGTGATAATGATCCCGAGTCCCTCGTCCGGCGCCACGATAAACTCTGTCGTGTAACCCGCCGCACCGCCCGGTTTCGCCCATGCCCTCACTCCCACCGCATCCAGGCCCGGATATGTCACCCAGTCCAGACCCAATCCATAGTTTTCCGAGGGAACCGGATTTATAGCCAACTCCAGCGTCTGATCGCGGCCGATCTCGGCAACCGAACTCTCCGAAAGGACACGAACGCCGCCGTAACTGCCGCCGTTAACCAGCATCATCGCCAATCTGGCCATATCATTTGCCGTGGAGTACACGCCGCCAGCCCCCTGTGGGTTCGTGTAAATCTGAGGCTCGGGGGTATCACCAACAACCGGAGGATTGGCGCATGGGAAGTATGGCGCGTAAGTCCCCGAGGGGAATGGCCCCAACGCATAGCGCGTATTTGTTATGCCCAGGGGGGCAAGGAGTTCGTCATTGACGAACTGGGGATAGGTCTTGCCTTCCGACACTGACTCGACCACCGGTCCGATCATCGTAAAGCAGTCGTTGCAGTAAGTCGCCATTTCGCCAGGTGCGTATTTCAATCGTTCCGTCGCAAGACTCTGCATTACCTGGTCCGCGAAATCCGGCCGCGCCGCATATGTGGAGTCGCCGCGGTAGTCGCCTCCGGGAAACCCGGCGGAATGGTTGAGCAACATGCGCGGGGTAATCTGGGTATATTTTGCCGAGGCCATCTTAAAATCCGGCAGGTAGCTGGTAATGGGCGTATCGAGGTTGAGTTTTCCCTGCTCGACCAGCTTCATGGCCGCCAACCCCGCGAACAGCTTGCTGGTGGAGCCGATGGCGTAGAGAGTATCGGCCGTGGGCGGAGTATTGCTTGTCTTATCGATGACTCCGAAACCCTCGCTCCAGACTATGCGCTCACCGTCTATCAGCCCAACCATGGCCGAAGCCCCGCAGGCATCGATTAACATCTGTTGTATTGCGGCACGGCCGCTGGCGATGGTCTGGGCGTAAGCGGGCTCGACATTCCAGCCAAGCAGCAGCTCCGCCGCATCGCGTGTCTCCCGGATGATCCTGCGGGTTGAAAGGGTCGGAGCCGAGCGGGAGTCACTGATGTTGAACCCGATAAACAGCACCCACCCTCTTTCCGGGTAAATCAGAAAATCGGTGGTTGCACCCGGTTTTGCCCCGGTGCGCCCCATCCGCTGGTATCCCAGTCCGTTGCGCGTCACCTCGAAACCGTAGCCCATCATGGAAGGACTCTGGACGTGCAGGACTTGCTGGAGTGTTTCCGGCTTCAAAACCTTGCCGCCGACCAGCCCGGAAGCCCATGCCAGCATGTCATGGGCTGTCGATGTACCGGCTCCGGCGGTCCAATATCCGGAGAAGTTCCATGATCCAACAATTCCGGGCGAGATGCCGTAGTCCTGCCAGACATATCCGGGCGTGTTCATCGAGGGCAACACGCCGGCACGCCTCAGCGCCGTGCGGTCCATGCCGTTTGGCGAAAAGAAGCGTTCGAGCAGCAGTGTCTTAACCGTGCGGCCCGTGGCGGCTTGGGCGATCAGCCCCAGGATGTAGTCATTGGTGCTTGAGTACGCGTACTGGGTTCCAGGAGTGAATTTCAGGGCCTGTCCACGGGTGATGGCCAACACATCCTCGGCGCTCCATTGATAATTCGGGTTTCGCCGCATTTTCCTGGTAAATTTAGGCGATTCCGTATGATCCCGGAGCCCGCTTGTGTGGTTTAGCAGCATGCCGATCGTTATGGCTCCACCCTTGGGGACCAGCCCGGGTGTCAACCACCGGTTTACCTTCTGATCAAGCGTCAGGGGGCCATTCTCGATCAGCGACCAGATCAGTGCCGCGGTAAACGTCTCCGTCACACTGGCAAGCCGCATGGCATGGTGAGGCGAAATCAGTTCCCCCGTATTCATGTTGGCCACTCCCGAAGCGGTAAACCACGCCCCATCCGGGGTGGCAATGCCCATTACCGCGCCCGGGATGCCCCGCGCAACCGCCTTATCCAGCAACTCCTGCAGCGCCACGGTGGGAAAAGTGCCGTCGGGCGCGCCGGAAAGCTTGGGAACTGCGGAGGAGGCTAAGCCCGGGCCAACCGGACCGATAAATGAGAAGAATGAAAACAAACAGAGAAAGACGAATTTGACGGACATTGCCCTGATCATGTCGATCCTCTACGAAGTCTGGAAAAAGTGAAGAGTTCCTTTCCCGTGCCGGCCGTACGTCATGACGGTTCAAAACCGGGCGCTCGTGCAACAGGGGACTCGCTTACCGGGTACCGGTCGAAATGGTATCGGAGGATCCGTTCCAGAAGCGGGGGGGGGGTCGAGTTCCCCAGACCCCTCCGCCGCTACACGGCTCATTATGATGGGTGTAGAGGAATCATTTCCGCGCTATTGAACCCGATAAGTATCATCTTGAATACAAACCCGTATCAGCCTTTCGTGCAGGGCAAAATGTGCCCCGCATTCGCATCGCAAGACAAAGTAAGGAAAGAGAATTGCAGCCTCTATTCCGGCATTTCGCCCGACCGCGGACCGGCGGTTTCAGTCCGCCGGATGTGCTTCCGCCATGGACTCGTGCGCTCCCAGAAGACTGTCGGATGCAATCGCGATGCTCTTGAGCAATATCCGAGATCCGAATAGGAAATAATCACCAAATTGTGTCCAGATATCAGCCTTCCACACATTACCGAGGCATGAATATTAATGAAGGAGCAGTTTGTCTTATTTTATGCTGTCACGGCTCTATACAGGCATGGTTATAAATGACCATGAGCAAGAATATATAGGCAGATCGGTCTCTTGAAGGCACTGCCCGGCGGTGGGCAAACGGATACGCCAAACAAATCAAGTTGCGGCGTATAACGTATCTTGCCAAATTCATTGATTTTATTAGTCTTTGATAAGCTCCGGGGAAAATCTGTTCATCGGATGGGCCGGAATTGAAGGAATGACTTCGTTTTGCCGGCGAGGAATCGTGCCTGCTCCGACTGGTTCAAGGACGAACTGGATGGGGAGCATGCGCTGTCTTCTGCCCGCGCCCTACCACGCGAATGCAAGGCAACGTCCGCGCCTCCGACCTGTTCGCTTTGGCGGGAACAAGGAGGCGCCCAGTCCCAACCCGCATCATTCATGAATCGCAGTCCGCGCCCGTAATGCCCAAAAAGTATGCGATGCTCGGAGTTTGAAGCGTTCTTGGGCCGCTAACACACTGTTGGTCGAAGTTGAGGTGGAAAATCCAGCTAACACATGGTCTATACATGGCTTTTTACGATTCTTCTCGGAAAGCCATGAATAATGCGGGCTAAAGAGGGATAAATACCCTGAATACGGTACCCTCCCCTTCCCGGGACGAGAACTCGATCTTTCCCTTGAGATAGCGTTCGGTGAGCAACTTCATGCTGTAGGTACCAAGACCTCTTCCGGTCCCCTTTGTAGAAAATGAGCGCTTGAACAACTGCAACTGTACCTCTCGAGGGATCACGGACGGGTTCCTGACCCAAAACTCGGCATGATCTCCCGACTTTCCACACCAGGCCGTGACGGTATCACCCGGGCGGCTCGCCTCACACGCATTCTTGATCATATTGGTCAGGACCCTGGACAAGAGAGTCCTGTCTGTTTCAAAAGCGACTTCTTCCGAGTCACTGCTCACACAGATTTCACATTTCTCGGAGAATAGTTCGAACGAAAACGACTTGGCCAGATCCTTGAGAAGAGATAATGAAAACACTTCCTCTCTGTTTACGGAAAGTGCATTCATCTCGGCGGCGAGAAGATCTCTCTGGCTGTTTATTTCCTCCACCAGTCTGGTGGATGCTCTCATGATCATGCCGATCAGTCTGTCCTTGTCCGACGACGCCCCCTCAATCTCGCTCAACTCACACAGCGACAGGATGCCGCCAGCCGTATTCAGGATATCGTGGAAGAAAGTCTTCTCGAGGGCCACCCTTCTCTTTCGGTCGCTAATGTCATTAATCGCGAGAATGGTGAAGTGACGTCCATCGAGTTCGAGCGTTGTGGAATTGACCAGAAGGTCGAGCGCCTCCCCGGTTCGATCCCGGAGAATGGAACACTCCCGAGAATCTGCTTCCCCGCCCTGGCTGGCGATGGTCGCAATTACCGCTCCACATTGCCGGCAGTATTCGCTCGTTCCGCATCCACCCAGTGATTTGAAGGCGTTGGCGCACTGTAATGCTTCTCCCGGTCGCAGACCGTACAGGAGTGACCGATCCCCGATGCCCGTGAGATCGAGGAATCTATCATTGCAGAAAACAATCTGGCGTTCCTGATTCAGTACCAGAAGGCTTTCCGCCACTGAATTACAGAGCTTGCCGACCAGGGGGCACCTCAGAATCAGGCTGCTTTCGTCCGCGATTATATCGAACGTGGCCCGTTCGGCAGGGGCAAATTCCGTTGTCATTGTTAAAGCCGGCTGGATACCCATAGCGTGTATTCCTTTGTTTCAGGGGTCAAAACAGCGTGAGGAATTGAGCGCCTGGGGAAACAACTGTTGCACGGATTTCGTTCGAAACGCGCATATTCCTTACACCGGCTGGATTTGCGGCAAAACGCCCGGTTAACCGGCGCCAGGTTTTTACCTCTCGCCACCCGTAGAGACTGCTTTCTTATGAAAACCCCACTATCCGTTAGATCGATTTACCGCAAGAGAAGCTTGAGAAAAACCAGCATTGGCGTTCGAATCATTGATGGAACGCCATGCGGCGTCGGCGGTTCACACCATGAATCCGGGAACCTCGGGAATTGTGTGCGCTCAATCGGAAGCATTGACCGCCGGCATCGTCTTCTCCATTGAATTGAGTTACGTTGAGCCGCATCTGTTTTCTCGAGCGAAACGGCATGCTGAGCGTCTGTCCCCGATGGGAGAGGCTGAAAGTTTTCTGTCCGGCGCATCCATCTTGCACGTATTTTGCTTATACTCTTACAAAGGGATACGGATCAATTGGGAGGCGAAAAGCTTGAGTGGCGTGTTATATGGATTTGTGACCGGCAATCATTATTGCGCGGAGAGGGCGCCGGACCTTGCCCATTACAAAATCGGATTACACTGCAACACGTCGTCGAAAGCCAAAACGATGAGAACGAGTGAAAATCTCGAAATTACGTTATCTTGTGTCGCTTTCCTCTGGGCCGTCTATTTCGTCGGCATGTTTCTCCCCCTCGACCTGCAAAGCCACGGGATAAGGCCCAGGAGTGTAAGCGGGCTGCAGGGGTTGATCTTTTCCCCTTTTCTGCATGCGGGATGGCGGCATTTGCTGTCCAATACTCTGGCGCTTGCGGCATTGCTGTTCTTCTCGCTGACTTTCAGCAGAAAGCTCACCCTCAGGGCGGTAATCTGGATAGCGCTGCTCGGGGGCGGCGCCACATGGCTCTTCGGAAAACCGAACACCATTCACATAGGCGCGAGCGGTATTATTTTCGGTCTGATAGGCTACCTGATGACAATCGGCATCTTTCGGGGAGAACTGATGGCACTGGTAATTTCCATTGCTATTGCCTTCTATTACGGGTGGGCATTGTTCTCTTTGTTCCAGGTTTTGCCGGGTGTGAGTTGGGCGGGGCATTTCTTTGGATTTCTGGGCGGAGTATCTGCGGCCTGGCTGACAAGGAAAACCCCGAAGGAGGGGGCGGTGAGATCCGGTTGACGCCGCTGAACGGCGAGGAGCCGCAGTTTTGTGGTAAGCCGTCCTTACAATTGTTTAAGAACATAGGATTCATGCGCTGGAGGTGAAGGGAACAACATTCAGATTCATAGGGGAATAACCTGGATGATGGCCATTGAGCTGGATAGCGGCCAGTGCCGGCATGACGACTTACCTGGGCCTCTTGCCGCATTGATGACTACAAATCCAGTTCACCTCTGAACTAAAAGTGCAAATTCAACCGGAAAAGGAACACCGGTCAAAATGGAAATGACATTAGAGCAGGAACAGGCAAGCAGTGGGTTTAACGGGACCATCGATTACATCAGATTGATAGACCTGATCCAGGTTTCCTGCCTCGCCAAAATGAGCCGCACTGTCAAAGTCGATTCCAGTGAGGCAACGGGCAAGATCTATCTGGATTCCGGAAACGTGGTGCATGCCGAATCGACCGAGGCCCATGGTGAAGATGGTTTTTACGAGATGCTCGGGTGGGATGGCGGTCATTTCGAAACCTTGCCTCTGCCCGAGGATGTAACCCCCTCAATATCCCGCGCATGGGAATACCTGCTTATCGAGGCGATTCGCCTTCACAGGGAAGACGTAGCCCCCCAGGGAGAAAAGGCGGCCGCCGAACCTCAAAATCCCTCGCGGGCCTATTTTGGTACAATCAATGACATCGGTCTTACCGACCTCGTCCAGTTAATCTGCATGGATAACACCGACCGGATTGTCGAGGTTCATTCCGATGACTTGACCGGAAGAGTGCACATCCGCGGCGGGCAGGTGTGTCATGCCGAGACGGGAGATCTCAAGGGCGAACAGGCTTTCTTCCGGATGCTGTCCGTACGGAGCGGGACATTTGTAACACTTCCCGATCCGGGAGAAAGCGAAGTCACCATCAACATGCCGTGGGAATACCTGCTTATCGAAGCCATGCGGTACATGGACGAGTCCTCCGGAGAGGATGACGAAGAGGAGACCAAGAAGAAGGCGGAGAGTCTGCTTCAAACGGTGCGCAGAAAGAAAGTGGCCGAGAAGATCCGGCTCGCGATGACCGGGGACAAGGAGACCAGGAACATCCTTATCCGGGACAGCAGCCGTATGGTGCAACTGGCGGTAATTGCCAATCCGAAGATAACCGACAGTGAAGTGGCGGCGATCTCCTATTACAGACAGGTTGACGAAGAGGTGCTGCGCAGAATCGCGAGCCAGCGGGAGTGGATCAAGCTCTACCCCGTTCGCCTGGCGCTTGCGACAAACCCCAAAACGCCTCTGGGCATCGCGACCAAACTTATTTCAACCCTCAACCGCATGGACCTGAAGAACATCTCCCGCAGCAAGTCAGTGCCGACAGTAGTAGCCAATGAGGCGCGGAGACTGGTCCCAAATACCTGATACCCACTGCTCCACAACACAGCCACTTCGTTGCGGGGGCTTTTCAATCCGCGAAGAGCCCCCCGTGCGGATTCATCGACCCGGACCGAAAGTGAACCACATACCTGTCCAGGCATGAACGGACTGGGCGCCCCCCGACACCTCTCGGCATACAGCTTCAGAGAGTTAGCAATATCGATGACTTACGTAACCGGTGGAGATCCGGGTCACGCCATTCCGGAGCAGGAACTTCCCCCCGTTTGCCCCGAGCATCGAAGGGTAGAACGGGCCAGAATCGAGCGCACACGGCGCTGTTTCCCGGATACGCCTTGCCACGCGAATCCGAGGCTTATTTCGCTCGGGATGAACGTTACCTGGAATGTGATCCGGTGAGGACAGCTCTATCGGCTAAGAAGGATGAATAAGGCGGTCCCGATAGCCCAGAGGAGCGCGCACAGGGTTGCCAGGACACAAACGTAGGCCATCACCCTGTGAAGGAATGTCTCGGCGGCCTTTTCCTGGTAACCGAGCAGGAATCCCGTCAATATCCCGAAGACCAATCCTCCCCCATGCGCCCAGTTATCGATCCCAGGAACGAGAAAGCCAAATGCGAAAAGTCCTATGACCCAGCCGCCTACCTGTTGATAGATCATCTGTCCAAAGTATCCCCCTCTGCTCTTCCCGTAGTAGAGCGCCGCGCCGATGAGTCCGCACACAGCCGCGGAAGCGCCGATGGTGAAGGGGATTCCCGCGATGTAGGAGATGAGGTAGCCGCCAACCCCGCCGAAGGTAAAGATGGCGAACATCCGGAATCTCCCATATTCCTGAAGAATAAGCGGGGCAATCTGGCGAAGAGCGATCATGTTGAAGATTATATGAAGAATACTTCCGTGCAGGTAGTTGGCGCTCAGCACCGACCACCAGCGCCCGAACCGGTCAATCGGTATTGTCCCCGTTGCTCCCAGCAGCAAAAGGCTCCCGTTACCGGGAGAGAGGAAATTCAAAGGGTTGGCCGAAAACCCGATCGAGGTGGGGTTCATAATGATCGAAAGAACGAACATGAAGGCATTGACATAGATGATGTTCCTGACGAGTTGGTCATCACCGGGGAAACCGCCTGCGGGGAAAACAGCCCTCCAGCGCGAACCCGGGTTCTTCAGACCACAATGGGGGCAATGCGGCTCGTCCGCGCTGATCAGTCTCCTGCAACCGGGGCACAGGATTGAACGCCTTCTCTCATCTTCCATGCTCATCAATCTCCGGAGTTAAGCTCGATATTCGGGACATCGTGAAGCTCTATAGCCTAATCAGCGCATTCATGCAACGAAGCCGGATCATCCCGCGTTCGATAGATCTTCCACGAGTGGTCGCGGCAACGTGGATGGCGGCGACAGGGGCACATCACACTGTAACCATCGCGCGGGAATGCGGCACGCCCGGGTCCTCGCTTACTTTCCCGGCTTAACCTTGTCAAGAACCCGCCGCACAGTAAGGGCAAGATCCCGCATGACAAAGGGCTTCATCAGAAAATCATGAACGCCTATCTGCTTTGCCCGCTCCGGCGTGATACTCTCACTGAATCCGGTACAAAGGATAATCGGGATTTCAGCACGTATTTCCAGGATGGAGCGTACCAGGTCCTCGCCCGTCATCTGTGGCATGGTTTGATCGGTTATAATGAGGTCATAGCTTCGCGGCCTGGCCCGGAACGCCTCCAGGGCATCGACGCTGCTCAGTCTCGACACCACCGAATAGCCCAGACGCGAAAGCATCTCCTGCCCAATGTCCACGAGTTCACGTTCATCATCAACGAAGAGAATTCTCTCGTTCCCTTCGGGAAGCGGAAGAGATTCCGGAGTCTCCGGCTGTGCCACGGCATGCAATTTCGGGAAATATACATAAAAGACAGTGCCCTTTCCCTCCTCGCTATGAACCTTGATAGCCCCCCCCAGTTCTTTTACGATGCCGTGCACGACAGCCAGTCCCAGACCGGTTCCCTCCCCCAGCCTTTTGGTCGTGAAATAGGGATCGAATATCTTGCCCAGGATGACCGGATTAATCCCCACTCCGGAATCAGCCACTGAAAGTTTCAGATAGCTTCCCGGCTTCAGCTCATGGAAATGCTCCGCATCTCCAACCCTTATCTCCTCTTCACTCAAGGCGATTTCCAACACGCCGCCCTTTTCCCGCATCGCATGCCCCGCGTTCGTGCACAGGTTCATGAGGATCTGATGAAGTTGGGTCGGATTTCCGAGAATCCCGTCATCTGATTGCGCGTTGATAGTGTACCGGATTTCTATGGTCGATGGCAGGGACGCCCGCATCATTTTGAGCGACTCCTTGACAATGGGGACGACCTGCAACGGCCGCAGTTTTTGTTCGCTAAAGCGGCTGAAGGCGAGAATCTGCTTCACAAGATCGCCCGCCCGCCCGGCCGCATTCAGGATCTGGCTCAAGGTGGTGCTGGTTTTGCCGGCTTCACCGACATCAAGCAGGGCAATCTCGGTATACCCCATTATAATACTGAGGATGTTATTGAAATCATGGGCAATTCCTCCGGCCAGCGTTCCCAGCGCCTCCATTTTCTGACTCTGCCGAAGCTGTGCTTCGAGTTTGGCCCTGGCCTCCTCCGCCCGCTTGCGCTCCGTAATATTTTGGAATGTAACAACCGCCCCTCTTCTTTCACCGTGTTCAAGCATGGGGGTCGCGGAAAACGCAACCGGAATGAAGGTGCCATCTTTTTTCCAGAATACGTCCTCGGTTGAGTCTTGAGAAACGGCATTCGTGAGCGCCATGCAGGCGGGACAACTTCCCGGATCGTGAGGCGAACCGTCGGGCGTGGAGTGATGGACCAGTTGCTGGAAATCCTTTCCCACCATTTCGTCCGCCGGGTACCCAACCATTGCGGTTGCGGCGGGATTTGCGAATACCACCTTCCCGGAGGGATCCAGCCCAACGATCCCCTCGCCCGCGGCATCCAGTATCAACTTATTCTGCCGGTGAAGATGCAGCATCTCCTGCTCGGCTCTTTTGCGATCAGTGATGTCGTGGGCGAAGGCAAAAATGCACTCCCTGCCTTTGTAGTCAACGTAGTTCGCCGTAATTTCAACGGGAATGGTGTGTCCATCCCTGCAGAGGTGGAGACTCTCAAACGTCAGCGAGCCCTCTTTCTTTATCTTCGCCCCTGTACTCGACCATCGGTCACGATCCAGGTTTGTGTTGATATCGAACAATTCCATTGAAAGCAGTTCGTCCCTCGTATAGCCCAGATGCCGGCAGGCAGCTTCGTTGACGAAAATGAACCGGCCGGAGGTGTCCATCCAGAAGACCGCTTCCGATGCAGTTTCAATTGAAAAGTAGGTCAAACGGAGCGCCTCCTCCATCTCTATGCGCTCCGTGATATTTCTGATGAAAGAAAGCCCGCCGTTCCTGTCCTTGTAGACAAAGGGCACGGACGAGACTTCCACGTCAATTACCGTTCCGTCCATTTTGACATGCTTTTGTTCGACCATGGGCGCCGGCTTTTTTTCATCATTAAGCCTGCGCAGTCTCTCGCGGCCTCTCGCGCGATAATCGGGGTGAAAACGATCGATGAGAAGCCGGCCCAATAACTGATCCTCGGAATCCGCGCCATAGAGCCTCAGAGCAGCATCATTTACATAGGTAAAACGCCCTTCTGTCTGAATAAGGATGGCATCCGGCGCACTTCCGACAAGTGTCCTGAACTGCTCTTCGCTCTCCCGCAGATACTGTTCAGCCTGCCTGCGCTCGGCGACATCGGCGACCAATGCCGAGGCCATGTCGCGGAAGTTATTCGAAAGTGCCGCCAATTCCTTTATGTTGCTCTTCGGCCATGCAATATGTCCGACATCGTCAAGCCGCTTAGGGAGTGATCTGGTAACATCCTGCAGTCTCACGATGGTAGATACGAAACCTTTGCTGAACAGGTGTGACATTGTAATGGTGAAAAGAATCAACAGGTTCAGAATGATCAGCCCGGTAATGCTGTGATGGGATACATCCTCGATGAGAGGACCGCAGGATGCTTCGACGACCACGCGCCAGCCATAATCCTGGCTGAGAGAAGCGCCTCTCACCAGCAGCGATTCTTTCCACTGGAGCACAAGACTGGGAGCGGACTTTCGTCCCGGTACCCAGTGCAAAACCTCCGAGGTCTTGAAATCACCATCTTTCAGGTATGGAGGCTGGAAACGGTCCATGGCGGCAAGGCCCGGAATGGTGCTCGCTATTACTTTTTCGTTCCCGTCAATGACGGTTATGTTGATCTTACCCTTGGAGGCAAAGTTGAGGAGAATGTTCGAAATCTGCGATGTCTCCAGCACTCCCGAGCAGAATCCCCGGTAATCGCCCTCGACAACAATGGGCGCGAGAAGCACGAAGATGGGGGACGGTTTCCCGATTTTTGCCATGAAACCATCGGTTACATGAAGGCGCATGCTCTCCCTCATGGAAGAGATGAAAGGGCGCTCCGAGAAATCCATGCCTACGCTGGGCTTTCCATGTTCATCCCGGGGAGGAGAGTAGGCAACGATGACGGCGTCCCGGTTGAAGACTCCCATTCGCTTGAAGGCCGGTGTGGCGGAATTGATGGTCTCGACATAATGCTGCAGGGCACGGGGAAGCGCTCTATCAGGATCTCCGACCATGGATGACAACGACTTAACGTTATGTTGGTGTTCGCCGATCCAGTCCGCCAGGCTCTTTCGTGCCGTTTCACAGATAAATGAAACCCGCGCGGCGAGGTCCTCCTTTTCCTTCTCCAGGTAAAGACGCATTCCAGTAATGAAGAAGAACAGAGCGGGCACGAGAACGAGAGAAACCATTACCACAAAGATCAATTGGGAGTAAGCCGTACCCTCATTCGAAGGCTTCCTGATAAACTGGAGCAGGGTACAGGCGAGCATGGCCATAAGGGCATTAAAGATTCCGTTTACGGACTGCTTCAGCATGAAAAGCAACGAAATCTGCAGGTCCATTCCGAAAACATGGTGACTGTAAATGTAGACCAGCGGCATACCGACGAATGCCCAGTATATAATGTCATATATAACCAGGTTTCCTTTGTGCCTGGTATACAACAGGGCGACGAACAAAGCCTCGCATGACGCGACGACACTCGCCCAGGGATGGTTCCAGGCAAAGTAGGTGCAAAAACCGGCTACTATGCCGACTACGACTCCATAGACACCGCCGATGTAAATGATAGCGAGCATCACGAAGAAGGAACCCATCAGGAAACTGAAATCGGGGAAAAGCTCGAAGCTGTACCAGTTCCCCAGAAATGCGAGAGCGCACAGGAGGAAAAAGAGAGCTAGCTTGACTGAGTTTTTCTGAACATCCATGTGAGAAAACCCCAAGTTCAGTTGACAATGGGCTGCAGGTTCATCCTTTTTCGCTCTTGTACCCTACCCCAGTGGTTCTATAACTTGTCGAACAGATCGGAATATTCTCTTACCGTCTTTACACATTCCGCGGCGCGCGAATCGGATTCGCCGCGTAATGAAGTGTAAAGATATCCGGCGGCTTTCGGTCTGGGAGCGCGGGCGGCAATTTCCGGTACATGCATTTTTCTTTCCATCAGAGTATTCAATGGAGCAACCGGGGCATTCCCCGTAAGCGGGCTTCTTTTGGATGCACCAGCACTATGGGTTCACCTCGCGTCCTCTGGCCGGGCATTCCCCGTGAGCGGGCTTCTTCTGGATGCACTGCATACACCGGATTTCGGATTATGATCGTTATTATATTGTGAATCGAAATGATCAGTGAGAACCGCTTATGGAGGTATATTGGGAGGTCGGCATGAATTCCAGGGAAATCATAGCCGCGGTCGGAGACCGGCCGCTTATTCGCGGCAGCGTACAGGGCGGATGGGAAAGCGCATTTCCTGAATCAAACGCCTTTTGCCGTGCCGCGCCACCGGATGGGCAAATAGACATGGACCTCGGTTCCCCCGCCAGGGACGGACGACAATTTGACTTCCCCCGAATGCTCCGAAATGATCCGGTGGACCGTCGTCAGCCCCAGTCCCGTGCCATGCTGTTTCGATGTGAAGAAGGGATCGAAAACACCCTCTATATCCTTCGACGAAATCACTACCCCCGTGTCCCTGATCGACAGCATCAGACTATCAGACTGCATGATGGCTCTTACGGTTAAGAGGCCTCCGGATGGCATGGCTTCCACCGCATTTTCCAGGATATTCCTCAGGGCGAGTTCGATGAGTTCCCTGTCACACTCCACAAGCGGCAAGGTCACGGGGATATCCATATTCACCTCGATGTTCTGGGATTGAATACCGCCGTCAAGGCTCAGCACGACCGCCTTTAAGACATTGCCCAGGTCCACGGGGCGCGGTTCGGGCTGTCTCAATTTGCTGAATGCTTCAACGTCGTACACCACCTGTTCCAGCCGCTCGGTTTCACTCAGGATAATTCGAACATTCCTCGATACCGGCTCGTTATCGGCAAACTGTGTCAGGAGCCGGCGCGCGAACCCCCCGATGACCATAACCGGGTTGCGCACCTCGTGGGCAACTCCCTGCGAGAGCTTGGCGAGTGCCGCCAGACGCTCGGACTGGACGATCCTGGACTGGGCGACTCTCAGTTCTTCGGCGGTTGCGGCAAATCTTTCGTTGAGCATTGTAAAAAGCCTGGCATTTTCCAGGGCGATCGCGATCTGATTGCTGAGAATGGTGAGCATTTCGAGATCGCTTTCGTCAAAACACACGGCTCCCTTTTTGTTGAGGACCTGAATCACTCCGATGAGCTTCTTTCCATAGGTCATCGGGACGCACAGAATGGAGCGGGTCTCGAAGCCGGAAATGGCATCCACTCCGCCACTGAACCGGCAGTCTTTATGGGTATCGCGGACAATCACGGGTTCCCCTGTCTGGGCAACCCATCCGGCAATCCCCTCCCCCAGCTTGAGACGCACTTCCTTCACACGTTCGGCGGCGTCACCCAGGGCGATTCGAAAAAAGAGTTCACTCCCGGTCTCATCCAATTCAAATATGGCGCTGGCCTCGGCATCGACGAAGGTCTGGACGCACGCCATCGCGCTGTCCAGCACGGCCTGTATATCCAGTGAAGAATTGATCATCGCGGAAAGTCCGGCTAATGCCTTAAGCTCTCTTTTCCACCGATCGGCGGACATGGCCTGTCTCCTTGAGAATGTGTGACCTTTCCTCGATCAAGGTGAGTCTGTCACCGGTCGCCTCGGGTATACCGCGGGCATGAATCCGAATCGGATTCAAGGCTGACGCGATACCGGAGGGTACTCACTCGCATCATCACCCCATAGCGGCCCGCGCCCGGTTGGTTTTTCGGAACCACGGGTCATCCGGGGTATGGGATACAACTCATTCCGGGTTGCGTTCGAGACGGCATCGAAGGGATACTCTTTAGAAGCGTGGAGTGCGGCGGAATCGTTCCCTCGCTCTTTTCGAGCTTGGGAAATACCATCTTGAACGCAACTATCCAGTAACAGAGCGACGGGATCACCCGGCACGAAGACCGCCGAGGCCTACCTGGTCGCCTCGAAAGTCCTGGCGTGTATCGCGGCCTGAAAAGCACCCAGGATCTCATCGCATTGCACTGCAATCTTTCTTTTCCTCCCGAGGGACAACTCGAAAGATTTGATATTCGTATTCTCACGGGAAAGCCTGATCACCTCGGTGGTTATCCTTTCAAAATCGGCATGCGCCGAAACGGCATCATCGACAAATACCCTATCCTCTTCGGGGATGAGATCCACGAGTTTTTCCAGGGATTGTTTGACCAGTTCGTCAAAGCGGCGTATTTCCAGCTCCATCTTGTCCATCGCGGCATCACTGGCGGCCATGATATGGGGAGACTGCAGGTACAGCACCTTGAATCCGGCCGTGAGGGCGCTGTTGGCAAGCCTCAAAATCTGGTTCCCCTGGCTGGTCTGTGGAGCGTTATCAATGATGGCCGTGAGGCTGCGCTCAAGACGTTCCATGGCCCTGCTCCCTTGGCTAAATGCCAGGGAAGCCGCCTTTAGATTCGTATTCTCGACCGCGAACCCGAGCAGCACCTTGTCAATCTTGCGCAGTTCGGTCCAGCAGCCGTCAAACTCGTTCAGGTATTTTCTCTGCTGACCTTTCGTGTCCTGCTCCACAATGCCGTCCAATTCCCGGCGATCCCGTTCAACGGAATCGGCCAGTTGCGACGATTGCACGGCCAGGGATCGGGACAAATCGTCCGTATCGGCCATGACTGCCGCCTTCTCGATCTCGGCCGACTTGAGCAGATTTATCCTCATCCGGGACAGGATCTCTTCCGTTCTCGCCATTTTTCTGAAAAGACTTTCCAGATCGGCGGATGTATTCCAGTACCTGAAGTCGATGAAAACCAGGATCAGGAGGAGAATCAAGACGGTAAGAGTGGATAGTCCAAGGCTCTTTCGCCAGGGAAATGACGCCTTGCCTTCTTTCATGGACTACAATCCTTTATGCCGACAACTGTTGGACATGAAGCAGCGGTAAGAAAGCAGCCAGACTATAGCATCCCTCGCGAGCGCAACACAAATGAAACAAACGGCATTTGGAGCGAGTTCCAGGGGGAGCGCTCACGGGAGTCATTCTCGGGCGGGCATCCGGCGGGAAAAGCAGTAGTGGACTTGGGGCACAAAATTAAGTATAAGGCGAACTCTGAGTTTTCCGCTCATTCGGAGGTGAGATCCGGTCAGCCAGTGTGCCCGGGAATCAGCGGGGCATGGTGCAAACCCGGAGTGGGAAGTGGGACAGCGCATTGCCGATGACAGAGACACTTTCCAGCCCTGCTGATTGAAATCTGCCCCAAGGTCGAGGAAGTCGGATATTCCATAATGCCTGATCAGCATCAACCCAAAACATCCCATCCCGCGCCCAAATCCGATTCCGTTTTTTCACCCGCCACGCTGTTCCTCGCGCTGGGCGCCCTCGGGATAGTGTATGGAGATATCGGGACAAGTCCCCTGTATGCCATACGGGAGTGTTTCCATGGACCGCACGCCGTCGCCCTGGCCAAGGACAACATTCTGGGGGTTCTCTCGCTGGTCTTCTGGTCGATGACGATAGTCATATGCGTCAAGTATGTGGTGTTTGTATTGCGGGCCGATAATCAGGGGATGGGTGGAATTTTTGCCTTGCTTGCACTGATACCCGCGGATGCGAAGAAGATGTCGCCCCGGCTGTATTCAATCGTTGTCTTTGCCGCCATGCTGGGGGCATCGCTCCTATACGGGGATGGAGTCATAACTCCTGCGATCTCCGTCCTGTCCGCCATTGAAGGCCTCGAGGTCGCCACCGAGGCGGCAAAGCCGATCGTGGTACCGCTCACCTGCGGGATACTTCTGGTGCTCTTTCTCTTCCAGCACAGGGGTACCGGGGTCATCGGAAATGTCTTCGGACCCGTCATGATCGTGTGGTTTATCGCTATCGCCGTGCTGGGGGCCAGAGCAATCATCGCGCGGCCGGACATACTCGGAGCCGTCAATCCATTGCGCGCTTTCGAGTTTTTCGCCGTTAACCGGCTCCATGGTATTGTAGTTCTGGGATCGGTTGTCCTGTGCATCACCGGAGGGGAAGCGCTTTACGCCGACATCGGCCACTTCGGCAGAAACCCGATTCGGCTCTCATGGCTCGGGGTTGCCTTGCCATCCCTTCTGCTCAACTACTTTGGTCAGGGAGCGCTTCTCCTGAGCGAACCGAACCTCGCTTTCAACCCCTTTTACGGGTTGGTCCCCAGATCACTGATCTATCCCATGGTCTTCCTCTCCACGGTTGCAACTATTATTGCCTCACAGGCCATGATTTCAGGGATATTCTCGGTGACACAGCAGGCCATTCAACTGGGGTTCTGCCCGCGTATGCAAGTCGTTCATACCTCGAGGGAAACCCGCGGGCAGGTTTATATTCCCGAAGTGAATTATATGATGATGGTAGCCTGCCTTGGATTAGTGCTTGCTTTTCAGAAGTCGAGCGGACTTGCCGGGGCCTATGGAATTGCGGTAACCGCCGACATGGGATTTACGTCCATTCTTTATTTCTTTGTTATAACAAGGACATGGGGCTGGCCCCTCCTCAAGGCCGTTCCCCTCCTGATCCTTTTTCTCGTGTTCGACATCTCCTATTTCAGCGCCAACCTCCTCAAGGTGCTCGATGGCGGA
Organism: Syntrophobacter sp.; assembly: GCA_039679945.1. GTDB lineage: Bacteria > Desulfobacterota > Syntrophobacteria > Syntrophobacterales > Syntrophobacteraceae > SbD1. The sequence continues at coordinate 31,695 of JBDKTY010000049.1, forward strand.
TGGATTACGCTGACCATCGCTGCGATCGTCGTCACTTCACTGGCTACCTGGCGGGACGGCCGCGCCGCGCTGGCTAAAATAATGCTCAACGCTCGACTCCCGGTGGACCTATTCCTGGAAGACGTCGCAAAACACGATACCCCGCGAGTACGCGGGACCGCGGTTTTTATGTCCGTGTCGCCCGTGGGCATACCAATTTCTCTTCTGCACCATTTCAAGCACAATCAGGTGCTGCACGAAAAAGTCGTACTGCTTTCCATTCGTTCAGCCGACATTCCCAATGTTCACGATGACAGAAGGATCGATATGCGGGACCTCGGGCAAGGCTTCTACCGCATCATTGCCTCCTATGGGTTTATGGAAAAACCCGACGTCCCCAGAATCATGTACCTTGCTTCCTTGCAGGGGCTTGCCACGGAGCCCGCCACTACATCCTACTATCTCAGCAGGGAATCTTTATTGACGGGAGGCGATTCGAAAATGATGCAGTGGCGTAAAGCCCTTTTTGCCGTCATGTCGAGGAATGCGCGTACCGCGACGGCTTACTTCGACGTTCCTCCTGACCGTGTGGTGGAACTCGGTGTTCAAATTCAGATATAGACAAACCGAAAGCAGAATGAATAAAGTGACCGATCCGGTCGCGCCGCTTTTGATTTTTAGGCAAGGAAAGACACATGCACGAGTTCGATCTGTTATCCAACATAGGACTGGCGATAGTTGTAGCCACCATCTTTGCACTCCTCGCGAAAGCTACCCGGCAACCGCTGCTTCTTGCCTATCTGGTGGCGGGCATCGTACTGGGACCGCAAATCGGGTTTGGCCTGATCAAGGATGAAGAGAATATCGCCATCATCTCCGAAATCGGTTTGATCCTTCTTCTTTTCATTATCGGGCTCGAGATCGATCTCAAGAAGCTGAGATCGGCCGGACGCACCCTCATTATCTCGGGCATCTCCCAATTCCTGATCTGTACGGCCCTGGGAGTAGGTTTTTTTGTCCTCATGGGATTTCAGTTGGGCAATGGCCGTTTCCATGCATTGTACCTGGCCGTCGCCATGGCCCTGAGCAGCACGATGATCGTCGTGAAGCTCCTCTATGACAAATTCGAGCTTACCACCCTGCCGGGCAGGATAACTCTTGGCATACTCGTTTTTCAGGATATCTGGGCCATTCTTTTTCTCTCCCTGCAGCCGAACCTGCTCAGCCCCAAGTTTTCCATCATCCTGTTATCGTTTGTAAAAGGGGCCGGACTCGTTCTGGTAAGCCTTGCAATAAGCAAGTACCTCCTGTCGCGGGTTTTCGCCTTTGTGGCAAAAATACCGGAACTGCTTCTTGTTACCGCTATTGCGTGGTGCTTTCTGATGGCGGGGATAGCGGGCGCGGTCGGTCTCTCAATGGAAATGGGGGCTCTCGTCGCCGGAGTAAGCCTCTCGACATTCCCCTACAATGTTGATGTCATATCCAAGGTCATAAATATCCGGGACTTCTTCGTAACTCTTTTCTTTGTCGGCCTCGGGCTTCACATACCGATGCCGACCCCATCGCTCATCACATACGCACTCGTTGCATCCCTCTTTTTAGTGCTGACCCGGTTCGTTTCGATCTTTCCGGTTCTCTACCTGATGAAAAACGGTCTTCGAGCAAGCATTATCCCATCGATAAACCTCTCGCAAATGAGCGAATTTTCTCTCGTCATCGCCGCGCTCGGTTTCGGTTTTCATCATATCGACAGGGAGATAATGGGCATTCTCTTGCTCGTCTTCACCCTTACATCCGTTCTATCGACGTACATGATCCAGTACAACCACCAGATACAGGCACGCATAGCTCCAGTTTTCAACCGATTGGGCATTCACGATATAAAGAACAAGAAACCCGCCGCCAAGGATCCGGAACAACAAAAAGATATTGTATTTCTTGGATTTTTCAGAGAAGCAAGTTCCATATTTTGTGAAATAGAATCAATGCAGCGCGAGGAAAATAAGCCAATGACCGACAAAATTCTCGTCATTGACTTTAACCCGGTTGTTCATTCGGAACTCAACAAACGGGAAGTCCAGTGCATATACGGTGACATTGCCAGCGTGGATACCCTGAACCATGTACACATCAGCCACGCTAAAGTGATTGTGAGTTCCATACCGGACGCTATTCTGCGCGGAACGACCAACGAGAAGATACTGCGTTTCGTAAAGCGCGTCTCCCCCGAGGCGAAGGTCATTGTAACCGCCAATACACTGCAGTTGGCGCTCAACCTTTACGACGAGGGAGCCGATTTTGTCTTCATCCCGAGGATACACTCATCGCGATTCGCCGCGAAAGTGATTATGGCGTCGTTGGATCAGCCCATTGATGACTACAGGACAGACGAAGTAAACAAACTCAGTTGCCGATGTGAAATCCTCGGCTGAGCAGCCGGACCGGCATGTTTTCCCGGCTGCGTTCGGCCATATGCATTGTCGCCTGTCCGTCACAAGTCGGCTTGACTTTCCCGGTCTTACCGGGTACGGCCGCATCACGCCGACGCACTCCGGCTGACTCGATGTTTTGGCCCCGGATATTCCATTTTCGAAGAGGTTTATAGTTCAATGTCTGAAGACGAGAAAAAAGTGGACGATACTGACGAACCGGCAGAAGAGAGCTTTGCTCAGTTGTTTGAGAAAAGTTTTGTAAAACCCGCCAAATTCACTCCCGGCCAGAAGGTCAGGGCGCGAATCGTAAAGATTTCGACCGAGGTGATCTTCCTTGATCTGGGCGGGAAAAGCGAGGGTTACCTGGACGGCAAGGAATTGCTGGATGCCGAGGGCAATCTCTCCGTCAAGGAAGGTGACCTTATTGAAGCCTACCTGCTCTCGGCGAATAATAACGAACTGCGTTTCACGACTCAGATAACCGGGGGAGAAGCCGGGCGCCATCACCTGGAAGAGGCATGGCAAAGCGGCATTCCAGTGGAAGGATTAGTCGAGAAAGAAATCAAGGGCGGTTATGAAATCAAAATAGCCGGCGGCCTGCGCGGCTTCTGCCCTTTTTCGCAAATGGGACTGCAGCGCGTCGGGGATGCCAAAGACCTCATCGGCCAACATCTTACCTTCCGAATCACCCAGTTCGGTGAAAAAGGAAGGAACATCGTTTTGTCCAATCGGGCTGTTCTGGAAGAAGAACGCAGGCAGCAAAGGGAAGCGCTGCGGGGCGAGTTGCTGGAGGGGATGAAGGTAACGGGAACGATCAGCTCCATCCAGGGTTTCGGCGCATTCGTGAGAATAGGCAGCGTGGAAGGACTGATACCCATATCGGAAATGGCCTGGGACAGAGTGGAGGACATCCACCAACTGCTGCGGGTTGGCCAGGAGGTCGAGGTGATCGCCTTGAAGCTCGACTGGGAGAAGGATCGTCTCTCTTTCAGCTTGAAGCGGGCCCTGCCCGACCCCTGGAATAACATTGAAAAAGATTTCCCGCAGGGATCGCGCCATAGCGGTACTATCGCCCGATTGACCAACTTTGGTGCATTCGTTACCCTGGCACCTGGAGTGGACGGCCTTCTTCATATTTCAAAGCTTGGAGGAGAAAAAAGGATCAAGCATCCGCGCGAGGCTGTTACCACCGGCCAGGTCGTTGAGGTGAAGATAGACGGCGTCGACAAGGAAAACAAACGTCTTTCGCTGTCCCTGGCGGGATCGGAAAACGCCGATGACCCGGAGCAAAGGGAAGAGGAATACTCCCGGTACTTGAAAGAAAAACCGAAATCGATGGGCACGCTGGCGGATCTATTGAAGAAAAACCCCCGTTAGGCACGGCGGTTTGATCGGAACCGCGTCCCCGATGGTTCGCGCGGTCATTCACTGTCAGCGGGATGAATAACCGTTTCAGGCTCATTCAGGATCCTGTGGATTGTCTCCGCGAGATCCTGCAGGGACATCGGCTTCATAAGGAGCGCGGCCAGGCCGGTTTTCCCCGCTCTTTCCATGTTGATGTTTTCGCTGAGACCTGTGCAAAGGACGATTGGGATCCCCGGTCGGATTCCAAGGGCCTCCATGGCCAGTTCGACACCGGTCATCTGCGGCATCGTCTGATCAGTCAATATGAGATCAAACCGGTGTGGATTGGAGCGGAAGGCATCCAGAGCATCGAGGCTGCTGTACCTCGCGGTTACTTCGTAGCCCAGTTGGTCAAGCATTTCTTTCTGTAAATCGACTATATACTTCTCATCGTCCACCACCAGGATGTGCCCCTTCCCATGTGGCGGCGCGACCGCCTTTCTCGCGGAAACCGCCGGGATCTTCTTCGCTTCGGGCAAGAGGACCTCGAACGTCGTCCCCTCTCCGGGTTTGCTGGATACCGTGATCGCCCCGGCCAGACGTTTCACGATCCCATACACCACGGCCAACCCCAGACCCGTCCCTTCATTCGGCCCTTTGGTCGTGAAATAGGGGTCGAAGATGCGCTGTTTTACCGCTTCCTCCATCCCATGACCCGTGTCGGATATCGAGAGCTTCAGATAGGAACCTTCCTTTAATTCCGGAACATTCTCAAAAGCACCGCCGCTCGTGTCAATCCTGCTCAAACCCACTTCCAGAATTCCTATTCTGTCACCTATTGCGTGGGCCGCATTGGCACATAGGTTTATAATCACCTGATGAATCTGAGTCGGGTCCGCGATGACGTTGCGGTCGGCGCTTCCCGGGTCGATGTTCTGGCGGATCTCGATTGTCGAGGGCAGAGTGGACCGGAGAAAGGTGATAGCTTCCCTCAATAGGCCATCGAGGGCTACCGGTCTGGATTCGTGCTCGGTTTGACGGCTGAATGCAAGGATTTGCCTCACCATGTCCCTGGCGCGGGTGCTTGATCTCAGCACCTGCTCGATGTTCCTGTGCAGGCGGGAACCCTCCGGGATTTCCCTGAGCGAGAGGTCGCAATAGCCGATTATCGGAGTGAGTATATTATTGAAATCATGAGCTATTCCTCCAGCCAGAGTTCCGATTGCCTCCATCTTCTGAGCCTGGCGCAGTTGAGCTTCCAGCCGTACTTGTTCAGTAATGTCTCCGTAAGTGAACAGGAGCCTTCCATCGGTCATCATCGTGGAACGAATATTAACGGTCTTCGTACCCCCGTTCCTGCATCGCACTCGCGCCCCGGAGAGCAGGCTTTCAGCCGTATGTGTTCCGAAATCCGCGGGGATACCCGGATCCTCGGCCAGCAACTTCTCTTTCCATGCCTGCATGGAAGGTATATCGGCGAGTGAATACCCGAACGTTTCCGTAAAGGCGGGATTGCAGTACTCAAAATTCCCGTTTCTGTCCATCAGGGAGATTCCAACCGGGATATTCTCCACCAGGATTCTGAACTTCTCCTGGGTATCATTCAGGGAGAACTCCGCCCTTTTGCGCCTTGTGATGTCTCGCGTCACGTAAACGGCGCCGGTGAACTTTCCCCCGTCGTCGTAGAACATATGCCCCAGGGACTCTACCCACAGGTACGCCCCATTCGCGTGCCCGTGCCTGTATTCCACCACCGTGGTCGCGGTATTGGACTTAATTGCCGCGCACACGGATCTCAAGACACTTTCCATGTCCTCGGGATGTATCAGGTCAGTTACGGGCCGGCCCAGGATTTCCATCGCATCAAAACCGAAAATCCTTTTCATTGAAGGGCTTGCGTAGATCAGGCAGCCTCTTTCATCAATCTGGCAGACATTGTCCACCATATTTTCAGTAATGAGACGCAGGTGCGCTTCCTTTTCACGCAGGGCGTCCTCCGCCGCCTTGCTGTCGGTCACGTCCCGGATTACCTCGATCGCTCCCGTGATCTTTCCATACTGATCATACAGCGGGCTCGCCTTACCCCACAGCAATACCCTCTTGTCCCTGAGACAAGCACCTCCCGCCTCGGCGATAATTACATCCTTTTCCCGAAATACAAGGGAGTAATGCTCTCGAAGCTTTTCTTCCGATTCGAATAACAAATCGATCAGCATCGGGCGGCGACAGCCATAGAGCGGCAGGGCATACTCGAAGTTGTCTTTCCCCAGCATATCCTCCGCCCTGATACCTGTCATCTCTTCGATGGCGCGGTTCCAGACAATCACCTTCCCCGCCCTGTCGATGACGAAGGTCGCATCGGGAAGAAAATTGATGATGTTTGATGCCCGCTGCCTGGACTCCCTGAGTTCCTCCTCGATGCGATGCCGCTCTTCAATCTGCATCTTCAGCGTCACATTAGCCCTGGCCAGTTCCTCCGTGCGCTCCGCGACCTTGGCATCGAGGTCATCATAAGATTTCTTGAGTTCCCGCTCCGCCTCCATGCGTTCAATGTTTCTCAGCTCGATCAGTGATGCCATTTCATCAAAAGCTTTTGCAAGCTGGCCCAGTTCATCGCGGGTGTGCGGCATACCGGTGCGCGTTCCCAGTTGTGCTTTACCTAATTGCCGGGCGGCGGCGACAAGATGATTAATCGGGCGCAAAAAAGCGAGGTTGCCGAGAAACCATGCCAGGCACATGGCAAGAGACGAGGCCATCCCCAGCATCAACAGGTTTTCAAGCATCTCCCTGTTTGCGTGGTAGAGAATTTCATCTTTTGGAAGACCGACAATCAGGAACATGTAGTGAGGCGAATTCAACCGGACATGCAACCGTCTGAAAGCGGAGATGCGGACCACCCCATCACTGCCGGCCCCTTCAAAGATCCCCTGATCCAGACCTTCCGTCATGAGAGCTATTGTGTCTTCCTGGATGCGCGTGCCGGGTCTGAAGTCGTCTTTTTGGGGCAGTCCATACAGACGCACCCCGTTATGATCGAGGATTGCCAGCGCATACCCGGGGGGCAGATGGGACTTGAGCTTGAAACGGGCGAATTCGCCCAGCCTGAACCCGGCAATGACAATGGCCACGAGTCTTTTGTCGGCATCAAACACAGGATAGGTATAGTCCAATGACTCGATTTTGCTGAGCCGGCCCACGATAAATTCGCCGATGGAAAAATCCCGGTTCCATAGTACATCCCGGATGTGCTTCCTGTCTGAAATATTGACACTGTCGGCATCCATGGGAGTAGAGGCCGCGAAGACACTTCCATCGGGGGCCGCCGCGGAAATGGTCGAATAGAATGGATAACGTTCGTGTAACCCGCGGAAGATCTTGTTACATGCCGCCGCATCCAAATGTTGTACTTCAGGCAACTGAGCCAGGGTACTCAGCATCTGCTCGGTCCCGATGGCAATCTGTTCCTGTTGGACCGCGAGGCTCTGAACCACGATTATCGCCTTATTCTTGGCTTCCTCGATGGCGGAATTACGGTGGCCCAGACCGGATTGAATTATGATTCCAAGTGCCGGCATGAAGAAGACAAGCAACAAGAGGAGCAGCTTTTTGCGGATAGACCAGGCAGCGAAAAGTCTCGAAAAAAACATGACTCTCATCCCCCATGCGCGGCGCTCGTATCATGCGCCCTAAAACGTGGTCCCGGGAGTCGCCAGACGACCGAATGGCATCCGTTGCTCTGATCACTGTAATACGATCCAACGCCCCTGTTCAATATATGGCTTCACCAAGCCCGTTCCGCCGGCTGCTTCAAGGCACCGGCGATACGGCCCGGTCGCGAGTTGCCATTGCTTCGACGCCCATGCCGACACGATCGCACGGTAATGCCCGGGCCCGGTACCTATGAAGAGGAAGACGAATGTGAATTTTCCAGGAAGAAGCATCGGAGTCTTCGCGGAGCCGTTCCCAAATAGTCACGAACTCATTCATTTTCAGCACTATAAGTGATGTGTAGCCGGCAAAAATACACTCTATCACGGCCGGGCAACCACGCTCCCCGACCACCGCGACACCCTGCATAACCGGGAAGGCAACGGAGATTGCCGGTATGTCGTTTCAAGGTTCCCGGGTCGGACGTGCTTGGCCGCCCGTACCGGAGTTCCTCCCAAACCATTTCTCCTCGGATCATGTTTCTTTAATCATACTTCCCGAGGTGACAAGTGCCTCTGACGCGCACCTCTCCAAATATCCACGCCGGTCGGTTCCTGTTCTTTCATAATTGCACCCTCGCGTCCGCCGATCAGGGCATTGAGTTCATGGACATATCTCTTCATCTGCTCCGCCTGCGCATTCATCTCCTCGGCCGCCGAAGCGGACTCTTCCGCATTGGCCGCGTTTTGCTGCACTATCCTGTCCATTTCACTTACCGCCTTGTTAATCTGTTCAATTCCCTGAGATTGTTCATTCGAAGCGGCGGTAATTTCCGCGACGAGTTCGCCCATCCTGGCTGAATTCTCAGACACATTGGAGAATTCAGCCCCAGTTTTCTGGACTACGTCCGAACCTTCCCCGATCTTCTTGACGGTACCCTCTATGAGGCAAGCCGTATTCCTTGCCGCTTCGGCCGCCCGCATGGCAAGATTGCGCACCTCGTCCGCCACGACGGCGAATCCAGCCCCGGCATCTCCCGCTCGTGCCGCCTCCACGGCCGCGTTGAGTGCCAAAAGATTCGTCTGAAAGGCTATTTCATCTATCGTTTTGATTATCTTGAATGTTTCCTCGCTGGCGGTCGAAATGTCTTTCATGGAAGCCGTCAGTTGGCACATGGACGTGTTGGCTTCCCCCACGACCTTGCCCGTCTTTGACATAAGCAGATTCGCCTGATTGGCATGGTCGGCGTTTTGTCTTGTCATGGAGGACATTTCCTCCAGAGAAGAAGAGGTCTCCTCAATTGAGGCGGCCTGTTCCGAAGCGCCTTCCGCGAGCTGCTGACTCGAACCGGCAAGCTGGCCCGAGGCCGCGGCCACCTGGCAGGAAGCTTCACTGAGACCACGAACGATTCGATTGATCGGACGAGTGATCGACAGTGCAAGACAGACTCCGATCACCAGCGCGAACAAAGTTCCGATGCCCGATGCAACCCATGAAAAGAGGATGGCTCCATGGGCCGCAACCGCGTTGTGTCGGGCTCTTTCTCCAGCACTGCTTATTTTGATCTCAAAGAGTTTTCTTATGGCGGCTTCGGCCTGTTTAGAGATAACGACGCCTTCCCCATTGAGCACAAAAAGAGCTTCATCCCTTTTCCCGTCCATCACCAGGCTTACAACCCTGTCTCTCACCGGATAGTATTGAGCCAGTACCGCCTTGAGCGATTCCAAGGCACTCTGCCTGCCTTCCGACAGAGTCGATTGCTCAAACTGATTCAATTCTTCCTGTACCGCCCTGTCAATTTCCCTGATTCTTACGGTGTAATTCGACACATCCCTGTCCAGGAGGAACTTGCCTATGAACATGTCCTTGAGCAGTCCGCGCATAGTCTGGAACTGAGTGCTGGCTTCGCCGATATTGCCGAGCGGCTTGGTATTCAATTGGTACATGGCTGTGTCAGCTTCGGCTATACCGCCGATTTTTATTGTAGATATGATACCAATCACGAGTGAAACCAGACTTACCGCCAGGAAACCGCTGACTATCTTGGTGCTCAGTTTCATTTTCATGATTTCTCCTGCCTAAATTATAAGATGCACCCCACTATGCTTCTTCTATCTGCAAATATAGTCTTGCAGATATCCTCCGTTATACGGAATTGCGTTCAATATGCATCTACCACGGGAGTGAAGATGCCGATGGGAATTGGCCCGTTCTACCCTTCGGCACCTTAGGACAAACGGGGGATGTGTCATCTTGAACGCCAACTGGCATTCGATACGGCAGCCACATGCTTCCGCATGAAATAATAGCCAAAACGTGATGCAATGCGGCTGATTATCCCCTTAACTCATCAAGATATCATGATTAAATCGTACAAATATTAATTCGGAAGCAATCGGAAATAACACGATACCCGAAATAGATGTAGATATTAAGTAGGTCTGCTACTTACTTTAGATAAGGCTCATGAGATGGGACCGAAGGTTAGCCTTCTTATTTCTCAAGCCAAGCTTTTTTCGAAGATTGTTCCGGTGGGTAAGTACGGTCTTTTCAGCCAGACCGAGGAGATCCGCTATTTCCTTACTAAGTTTCCCATCCTTGATAAGCTTTGCAACCCTGATTTCCATGGGGGTGAGATTGATAAGTTTCTTCGACAGATACCTGACGAAAGGGGAGACAAGTCCGAAGAGTTCGGATTCCACCATGGCCAGATATGCCTTTTGGCTTTTGTCCATCCTGCTTTGCTTGAGTCTTTCCAGAAATGGCAATATGGATTCCTTCACATTGGTGAGTATCCTGTCCTCAAGGTCTTTCCTATCCTTCTCCCGCTGCTTCAGAAGGACCTTCAACGCCGTATTCGCATCCTCCAATTCACGAGCTTTTTCTTCAAGGTCCTTTTCACGCGCAAGCAGGGCACGCTCCAGGGACTTCTGATGGCTGAAGTCCCGCATGGCTTCGATAGCGCCGATTAGTCTCCCGTCTTTATCGAAGATGGGCGAGGCTGTCCCGCACAGGAAGGCGCCCTTGCCTCCATAGGTGCCCGGGACAAAAGCCTCGGCATAGAGTGTGCCGCCACGCCATTCCACGAAATCGTAGGGGGAAGCCTCCCCGCTGAATTCCGTAAAGATCAGGTCAATCAGCATGGGCCTGGGTTCACCGTAAAAGGGAACGGCATAGGCATTTTCACTCTTTCCAAGCATCCGCTCTTTCGCCACACCGCTCATTTCCTCAATTGCCCTGTTCCAGGCAACAACCTTCCCTTTTCTATCGATTACAAACGTCGCGTCGGGCAAAAACTCCATGACGTCCACGATAACTGACAGATTGCCTTCGCCAAGGCCGGTTACTCCACGCATCCCGCAATCCCCCCGGCTGTCCATGCGCAAGTGTCCTTTCTGGCGAGCGCTTTTCTCGCCATTCCCGCAAGCTTGCCAAACAGGGGATGGAACGCCTGATCCGGAGTCAGGCCCTCGCCGCATGATCAGATCAGGAGCACAGCTTCCCCCGTGGCACATGGTTCCAATTACCAATGGCCGTCATTTGCTCGAAAAGAGCATATAGACTTCCGTCCGGGTTTTGTCCTGGAATTGTCGAACCCCTCCGTTGACATCCCTGCCCCGCGGAAGACACTTGGCGCCGCCATGACCTTAAGCCTTCGACCGCCCACCCATAAACAGGGAAGTGACCATCGATCGGCCATGGCACTTTCCGAGAGTATCATATGCCAAAAACTGTGCAATAATGAAATGACATATTATTTCGTGACTAATTGCACAATCTTCTCTCTTAGACCCATGGCATTGCGCCAAAGGGCGCCGGTCGTCGCTTTGCTTTCGGGAACAACTCCCTTTCGCAAAAGATGTCGATCCGGAATGGGTACGCTCGCCACGCGATATCTCCGGCAACGGTCGCCGCGACCGTCTATCCGCCAGTATAACTGATTGTAATCTAAGAGTTATGCCAACGCGGCGATTTAGAACAGATGGAGCATCACTCATTGTGAATCGTTGAACGCTATATTGACGGCTTACCGAATGTATCATAATAATTCACTAAGATTATGGATCATTCATTGCGGGTCAATGGGGGTGAAAAATGCTGTTAAACACCAAAGACTTTGAACTTGAAATTGTTGAGGATAAGTTCGTTTGTCTTGACAATGGAACAACTAGTCGCTTCTGCGAATGGAAGTATCTCGATCCTGAACTGCAGGAAAGATTCAGGATTATAAGCAAGGACTTATCAGGTATTATGGATAGTTTTATAGATTCTCATGAAAAGACCATTTTTGATTCCATTGCAGAAGAGTACACTCATCCATCCGGTTGCGTCAAAGGCTAGTTCATCGCAGAATTCACGATACAGAGAGAATGCCGGGCGAAAGAGTCCGCGCCAGAGCCGCCCTCCCGGCTCTATCCATTGAGGAATATACCCGCTTTCCAGACGATATGACCGGAGGTCCTGTATCCAAGCATACCAGTCAACAGCACACTCTCGGCATTCTATGATTATTACATCGCCATCCCGCTTGCTGCCATAAGAAGGCAGTGACCATCTTTATGCAAGTGCTTTGCTGGAAATCAAGCCTTCGGCGCTCGCATGACCCGTATACTTGTATCGCGCGCTTCAAATCCTTAGGCGGTGCATGCGGTTGCGCGCGTAGCCGACCCCGGCAACCGGCCACGAAAGCCTTCCGGCTTACCGGCATTTATTCTTGCGCCCTGAATGTATGGTGGTAATTTGTATTCCCGTACCGCGACAAATAAGGGATGATTAAATATGAATATGGCGAAGAAAGGAGTAATCCTTTCAAACCGGCTTTAGAGACCGGAAGATTTGTACTGGACCTTGCTTTTCAAGCCGGGAAGGATCAATATTGCACGTGCTGTTTGCTTCCCCGTGAATGGGCCTCGCGGCCTGCCGGTTCAGGGGGAAACATCGGATACCGCAAAGGAGAAGAAATGGTAACCACCGAAAGAAGAATAGGTTTCATGGGGCTCGGAATCATGGGTCGCGCCATGGCTGTCAATGTTGCCAAGGCGGGCTACCCGCTCATTGTTTATAACCGCACGTCGAGGGACATCGGCGACCTGAAGAAAAGCGGAATCGAGTCAGCCCCAAGTCCCAGGGTTCTTGCGGAGAAGTCCGATATCATCATTACAATGGTCACGGGCCCCGAGGCTATCGACAATCTCCTTTGGAGTGAAGACGGAGCGGCCCGGGCGTTCACCCCGGAAAAGACCTTCATCAACATGAGTACCGTATCCCCGATGTTCACGAAGGCACTGCACCAGAAGCTGGTTCCCACCGGCGTCACCTTCATTGACGCGCCGGTCTCGGGTTCCAAGAAGCCGGCCGAGGACGCCACTTTGCTCATCCTTGCGGGCGGACCGAAGGAAAAGATCGAGGCACTCACCCCTTTATTCAAAACCATGGGGAAAGGTGTCGTATTCTGCGGTGAAGCAGGCCAGGGATCAATGATGAAAATGGCAAACAACCTGCTGCTCGGTCTCATGATCGAAGGACTGGCGGAGACTATGCTTTTCGGCGAGAAGGCCGGACTCTCGCAGGAAGCATTGATCGAGGTGATAACGAATGGCCCGCTGAACAGCCCGATATTCCAGATGAAGATCCCGACGCTGAAAGCTCGCCGTTATGATCCCAACTTCCCGTTGAAGCATGCCACGAAAGACTTGAAGTTCCTTATTGATACCGCTTCCGAAATGGGAGTCATGCTGCCGGCCGGTCAGACCATGCTCAGTCTTTTCAGCATAGGCGTCGCAAAACAATGGGGAGACCTGGACATTGGCGCAATCCTTAATGTTCTTGAGAGTATAAACAAAACAGGAGACTGAGAGATAAAACCCGGCGGGGGCATATCTCCTCAGTAAAAACAATGTTTCTCTTTCGAATATTGTAGACGAATTCATGGTGAGTTCCGTCTTTGTTAGCAAAGCGGTTTAAAAGAATTTGCGTGTTTGCATTGAACATCTTCCCGCCGGAAAGGCTATCGGGACGGACCGCACTGCCCCAGTGACCGGTGAGGGAAAGAGGGATGAGGGATTTGGGTGTGATCACGGACTCTAAACACCGTGGGCGGGCCTTCCGATCTGAGTTTAGGGCTTCGCGTGATCGAAACCTGATAAGAGGAGCATCCAAAATGGCACGTTTACCGATAACACTATTTGTCGTATTGCCGCTCCTGTTGGCACTGAGTGCCGGCGTCGGGTTTGCGCGAAGCGCGGAAGAAGCCCCTCCCATCTCTCAGCCGCTGGTGCGTGAGGGAGATTTTGCGATAGAGTTGGCCCAGCGCCTTATGAGGAGCACCTATAATGATGAAATGGAAGCCGAAAATGCCCTGGCTTCCGCGGGTATCGCGCCACGCAACGGGTGGATCGCGGATTACCCGGTCACTCCCGATGTTCTCGGCGAAGTGAAAAATGGAGTGTTCGCGGCCTCCGATGCCGGTAGACTCGGCGTGAGCAGAGATGAAGCCATGCTGGCGGTGGACGGTGTCTGCGCCGACATGGGTCTCTACGTCCGCGCCGCCGCGGAGGGCGACCCGGGCTACGGACAACCGGGGCAGCAGCCCCCTCCATATTCCGACCAGGGGGCACTCGAGGATTATTACTACGATTACGGACCTCCCGTGATCAGCTATTACCCTCCGCCGGTGGACTACGGTTACCTGTATGGTTGGGTTCCGTATCCATTCTGGTGGAGTGGATACTGGTTCTCCGGATATTACGCGCTGCGCGACTTCGATGTGGTCATCGCGGGCCCCTGGTGGTGGGGTGGTGGCGGACACCATCGCCATCACCACGATGGCCACCACTCACGAGTAACTAATCATGTCACTGACAATCGGACGGGAAGAGTAAACCGGGTCGATCCCGCTACACGGACGACGGTCAACAACGGGCCAAGAAGCGTAAATAACGTGAATCGCTCGCGCGGCTTCTCCGACTCCCAGGCTCGCGGCGGTGCTGGCAGAATTGCCGAGCGAAGCGCCACCAGGAACTCGGCGCTCACGCAGCAAAACGTAACTTCCAGGAACTCCACGGGTGCTCAGTCAAACATTTCGCCCAGAAATGCCACGGGCACGCGGCAAGGCATCAGCGGGACAACGGACCGCCAGATTTCCGCTCCATCCGGTCGCCAGGCTGGCAGGAGCCAGGTCGGCACAGGAACACGCACGATGAACTCCTCCTCATCCGCGAGGGGCCAGGGCAGCTACGGCGCCTATCAGGGCAGGTACTCCAACTCCTACACCGGCGGTGGGCGGGTTCAGGGTTCGTCACCCTCGTTCAGCGGCCGATCCATGGCGCCCTCCGGCAGAGGGTATGCCGGTCCGAGCGGCGGCGCGCGGATTAGCGGTGGAAGTGGCGCGCCGGGCGGAGGTTTTTCACGTGGTGGTGGCGGCTCATTTGGTGGTGGCGGTATTTCGCGTGGCGGTGGCGCACCCGCGGGTGGCGGCGGAGGCGGTTTTTCACGCGGTGGAGGGTCGCCCGGTGGTGGCGGTGGTGGTGGCAGGGGACGTTAGGAAGCCCTCGCCCAAAGGGCCTCAAGGCGCCATTGTCCATCCGCGGGCGGCAGGATAGGCCGCGGCCTCACGATTACCACTTCAGGCGCGGGCCGGATCATCTCTCGTGATCCCGGCCCGCGTTTCGGTTCATTTCTTGTTCTCGACAACCGTCCGGGACATATCCTCAAGCGCAAGGATGAGCGCCTGAGTTCCATTTTTGCCGTGCCCCTGTGCTTTCACGGCCAGATAAAGCTGGTGAACCAGCGCCAGTCCGGGAAGGCACAGGCCCATACGGGCTGATTCCTTGAGCGCAATCCCCATGTCCTTGATAAAATGATCGACAAAAAATCCGGGGTCGAAATTCCTGCGGAGTATGCGAGGAGCGAGGTTATCCAGCGACCAGCACTGCGCCGCGCCACCCTGGATGGAAGAGAGCATCGTGGCAAGATCAAGACCGGCCTTGAAGCCGTAGAGCAGGGATTCGCACACCCCGATCATCGATCCCGATATGACGATCTGGTTGCACATCTTCGTGTGCTGGCCCGCACCGGCCGGTCCCTGATGGACGATGTTTTTTCCCATCACCTCTAAAATGGGCCGGATGGCATCCACCACCTCTTGATCCCCTCCCGTCATGATGGAAAGGGTGGCGTTCCGGGCTCCCACATCACCACCGGAAACGGGGGCATCCACGGCGAAAACGCCCTTTGGCCCGGCGGCCTGGTAGATCTCGACGGCCAGCCCCGGTTCGGTGGTTGTCATATCGACGATAACCGCACCGGGGCGTGCGGCATCGATGATCCCGTCTTTTCCGAAATAGACCTCTCTGACGTCCGCCGGGTACCCTACCATGGTAAAGGCGACGTCGCACTTTTCCATGACTTCCCGGGGGGAGTCAGCTCCGACCGCGCCCATCTCGATAAGCGGGAGTGTTCTTTCCTTCGACCGATTGAACACGATCGCGCTGTAGCCCTTCGCCATTATGTTCCGGCACATCGAGAGTCCCATTACTCCCGTCCCGATCCATCCGATGCGTGTTTTCAGAGTGACAACAGGAACGCTGCCAGTGCTGCCCGACATAAAAATCTCCTTCCATTGCAGTGTGATCGGCCAAATTGCTCTCTTATCCCGTCAGTCTTTTACCCTCATGTTTCAGACTGGATACTGGCATTTTCATCCGGCTCCCATGGCCGTCATCAGCCGGCATCCGGGAAAGTCGCGCAGTCCTCGAGCCCAAGCCGGTCAGCCACACCTCTTTCTCACACTTCCATGTGGCCGTAAAGCGGCAGGCCCGCTCGCCCCATGCATTCGCGCCATGGATATAGACTCATACGGAGTTGCGTTCAAGATGAGTCTATCCCTGAATTGAAGATGCCGTTCAGAATTGACCCGTTCCACCCTTCGATACCTCAGGGCGAACGGGGGTATATCCTCTT